>NZ_JALKAT010000025.1:0-58554 GCF_023015685.1 Isoptericola sp. S6320L | reverse complement strand
AACGCCCGGTCCCATACCGAACCCGGAAGCTCAGCCCTTCAGCGCCGATGGTACTGCCCTGGAGACGGGGTGGGAGAGTAGGACGCCGCCGGACATCTTTTCGCAAAGACCCCGCACCTTCTGGTGCGGGGTCTTTGTCGTGTCTCGACCTCGCTCCGCCGGCCCAGTCGTCGCCGTCCCGAGCCGTTCACGTCGATGTGACGAGCCTGTGCCCGGGAGGGACCCGGGGGACCACTAGACTGGCGGCCATGTCCACCATCTCCCGTGACGAGGTCGCGCGTGTCGCCGCGCTGGCACGGATCGAGCTGCGCCCGGACGAGCTGGACCGGCTCGCCGGTGAGCTCGACGTGATCGTCGATTCCATCGCCAAGGTGAGCGAGGTCGCGACCCCCGAGGTCCCCGCGACCAGCCATCCCCTCCCGATGTCCAACGTGTTCCGCGCGGACGAGCCCGTCCCCTCGCTGCCCGTCGACGACGTGCTCGCGGGTGCGCCGGAGGCCGAAGACGGCCGGTTCGCCGTGCCGCAGATCCTGGGGGAGGAGTGACATGACGGACCTGACGAGATTGTCCGCGTCCGCGGTCGCCGAAAAGTTGCGGGCCGGCGAGGTGACGAGCGTCGAGGTGACCCAGGCGTACCTCGACCGCATCGCCGCCGTCGAGCCGGAGATCCACGCGTACCTGCACGTCTCCGCCGACGACGCGCTCGCCACTGCCCGGGACGTCGACGCACGCCGTGCCGCCGGTGAGGAGCTGCACCCGCTCGCCGGCGTGCCGATCGCCGTCAAGGACGTGGTCGTGACCCAGGGCATGCCGTCCACGGCCGGCTCGAAGATCCTCGAGGGCTGGATCCCGCCGTACGACGCGACGCTCGTCGAGCGCATCCGTGCCGCACGCATGCCGATCCTCGGCAAGACCAACATGGACGAGTTCGCGATGGGCTCGTCCACGGAGCACTCGGCCTACGGCAACACGCACAACCCGTGGGACCTGGACCGCATCCCGGGCGGCTCGGGCGGTGGGTCGGCGGCTGCGGTCGCGGCCTTCGCCGCGCCCCTCGCGATCGGGACCGACACCGGCGGGTCCATCCGCCAGCCGGGCGCCGTCACCGGCACCGTCGGGGTCAAGCCGACCTACGGCAGCGTGTCCCGCTACGGGCTCATCGCCCTGGCGTCGAGCCTCGACCAGGCCGGCCCGGTGACCCGCACCGTCCTCGACTCCGCGCTGCTGCACGAGCTGATCGGGGGGCACGACCCCCGCGACTCGACCTCGATCCCGGAGCCGCTGCCCGACGTCGTCGCCGCGGCACGCCAGGGAGCGCTGGGCGACCTGTCCGGGGTGCGCGTCGGGATCGTCGAGCAGCTGCAGGGCGAGGGCTACCAGCCCGGCGTGCAGGCCCGGTTCGAGGAGTCCGTCGAGCTGCTCAAGGAGGCCGGCGCCGAGGTCGTGCAGGTCTCGTGCCCCCACTTCGAGTACGCCCTGGCCGCGTACTACCTGATCCTGCCTGCCGAGGCGTCGAGCAACCTGGCGAAGTTCGACGGCATGCGCTTCGGCCTGCGCGTCGAGCCCGAGGAGGGCCCCGTGACCGCCGAGCGCGTCATGGCGGCCACGCGTGGCGCCGGCTTCGGCGACGAGGTCAAGCGCCGCATCATCCTGGGCACCTACGCCCTGAGCGCGGGCTACTACGACGCCTACTACGGCAGCGCCCAGAAGGTGCGCACGCTGATCCAGCGTGACTTCGAGGCCGCCTTCGAGCAGGCCGACGTCCTGGTGTCCCCGACGGCGCCGACGACGGCGTTCAAGCTCGGCGAGAAGCTGGACGACCCGCTGGCGATGTACCTGAACGACGTCGCCACGATCCCGGCGAACCTCGCCGGCGTCCCGGGCATCTCGGTGCCGAACGGTCTGTCCGACGACAACCTGCCGGTCGGGTTCCAGGTGCTCGCCCCGGCCAAGGCCGACGACCGCCTGTACCGCGTCGGTGCTGCGCTCGAGGCGGCTCTCGAGGCCCGCTGGGGCGGCCCGCTGCTCGACCGCGCCCCCGAGCTCGGCTGACGGACCCACGAAGGAGATGACTGTGACCCAGATGGTCGACTACGCCGACGCGGTCCGCCGGTACGACCCGGTGCTCGGCATCGAGGTGCACGTCGAGCTCGGCACGCGTACCAAGATGTTCTGCCCGGCCGAGGCGTCGTTCGGCGCGGAGCCCAACACCCAGACGACGCCGGTGAGCCTGGGGCTGCCCGGCGCCCTCCCGGTGGTCAACGGCACCGCGGTGGAGTACGCGATCCGTATCGGCCTGGCGCTGAACTGCCAGATCGCGGAGTCGTGCCGGTTCGCCCGGAAGAACTACTTCTACCCGGACGTGCCGAAGAACTTCCAGACGTCCCAGTACGACGAGCCGATCGCGTTCGAGGGGTGGCTCGACGTCGAGCTCGAGGACGGCACGATCCACCGTGTCGAGATCGAGCGTGCCCACATGGAGGAGGACGCCGGCAAGAACACGCACGTCGGCGGCTCCACCGGGCGGATCCACGGTGCGGAGTACTCCCTCGTGGACTACAATCGGGCGGGCATCCCGCTGGTGGAGATCGTCACGAAGCCCATCACCGGCGTCGGCGACCGCGCACCCGAGGTGGCGCGCGCCTACGTCCAGGCGCTGCGGGACATCTTCCGGGTGCTCGACGTGTCCGAGGCGCGGATGGAGCGCGGCAACGTCCGCGCCGACGTCAACGTGTCGCTGCGCCCGACGGCGGAGTCCCCGCTCGGCACGCGCACCGAGACGAAGAACGTCAACTCGTTCCGGTCCGTCGAACGCGTCGTCCGGCACGAGATCTCCCGCCAGGCGGGTGCCCTCGACGCGGGCGAGACGATCGTCCAGGAGACACGTCACTGGCACGAGGACACGGGCGTCACGACGTCCGGCCGCGTGAAGTCCGACGCCGAGGACTACCGCTACTTCCCGGAGCCGGACCTGGTCCCCGTGGAGCCGTCGCGCGAGTGGGTCGAGGAGATCCGGGCGACGCTCCCGGAGCTGCCGCAGGCGCGCCGCCGTCGGCTGCAGACCGAGTGGGGCTACGCCGACGCCGAGATGCGCGACGTGGTCAACGCCGGCGCGATCGAGCTCATCGAGGCGACGGTCGCCGCGGGGTCCAGCCCAGCCGCTGCCCGCAAGTGGTGGATGGGCGAGCTCGCCCGACGTGCCAAGCAGGACGAGGCCGAGCTGGCCGACCTGCCGATCACTCCCGCCCAGATCGGCGAGCTCCAGGGGCTCGTCGACGCCGGCCGGATCAACGACAAGATCGCGCGGCAGGTGCTCGACGGCGTCCTCGCCGGCGAGGGCGACCCGGAGTCGGTCGTCGTGTCGCGCGGCCTCGAGATCGTGTCCGACGACGGCGCTCTGCTGGCCGCGATCGACGAGGCCCTCGCCGCCCAGCCCGACGTCGTGGAGAAGGTCCGCGGCGGCAACCAGGGCCCCGTCGGCGCCATCATCGGCGCTGTCATGAAGGCCACGCGTGGCCAGGCGGACGCGAAGCGGGTGCGCGAGCTCGTCCTGGAGAGGATCGGGGCGTGAGGCCACCGGTCCTGCACGGCGAGATGATGCGGCTGCGCCCGATCGAGGCGCGGGACGCGGACCGGCTCTGGGAGTCGCTGCACGACCCGGAGGGCATGCGCCTGACCGGGACGACGGCGACGTTCACGCGGAGCCAGATCGACGAGTGGGCGGCCACGGTCGGCGACCGCGAGGGCCGGTACGACTGGGCGATCACCCCCGGTGCGGTCCGGGACGGCGAGCTGGTCAGCGACGAGCTGATCGGCGAGATCGTCCTCAACGAGCTGGACGAGGCCTCGCGCAGCGCGAACCTGCGCCTGCAGATGCTGCCCGACTACCGCGGCCGCGGGTACGGGCGGGAAGCGATCGAGCAGGTGCTGCGGTTCGCCTTCGACGGGGTGCCCGGCGACGACGGCCCTCGCCTGCACCGCGTCAGCCTCGACGTGCTGAGCATCAACCCCCGCGCCAAGGCGCTGTACGCGTCGTTGGGGTTCGTCGAGGAGGGCCGCCTGCGCGACGTCTACCGGGACGGCGGGTCCTGGGCCGACGCCATCGTCATGAGCGTCCTGGAGGACGAGTACCGCGACCATCAGGTCCGCTCGCACGACGGTCCGGCACGGTGACCGGGAGAGGTCGGGAGGCACAGCCTCCCGGCCTCTCGTCGTGTCAGCGTCGTGCGCGCTGGAAGTCGTCGAGCGCGACGCGTCGCTCGACGGCGTGGTCGACGAGGGGCGCCGGGTAGTCCGCTGGGGGCTCCGCTAGACGCCACGGCTCGTGCACCCGGGCCGCGGGGACGTCACGAAGCTCCGGCACCCAGCGCCGGACGTACGCACCGTCGGGGTCGAACTTCTTGCCCTGCGTCACCGGGTTGAACACCCGGAAGTACGGTGCCGCGTCGTATCCGGTGCCGGCCACCCACTGCCAGTTGAGCTGGTTCTGGGACACGTCCCCGTCGACGAGGTGCGCCATGAAGTGCTCGGCGCCGCGCTGCCAGCGCACGTGCAGGTCCTTGACGAGGAACGACGCCACCACCATGCGTACCCGGTTGTGCATCCACCCCGTGGCCAGCAGCTGGCGCATCCCGGCGTCCACGATCGGGTAGCCGGTACGACCGGCCGCCCAGGCCTCCAGGCGGTCCTGCTCCGCCTCGCCCTGCGCCCAGGCGTCCTCGGCCACGACGTCGCGCAGCGAGCGGGTGCGGGCGTCCGGCTGGTGGTGCAGCACGTCGGCGTGGAACTCGCGCCAGGCCAGCTCCGAACGGAACGTCGCGACGTCGTCGGCGGGGGCGCCGTCGGAGCCCGCGGCCGCGAGGTCCGCGAGCATGGTGCGAGGGTGGATCTCGCCCCAGCGCAGGTGCACGGACATCGCCGAGGTGCCCGCGAGGTCAGGGCGGTCCCGCTGCTCGCCGTAGCCGGCGAGACCGTCACGGACGAACGCGTGCCAGCGCCGGCGGGCGGCCTCCTCCCCGGCGCGTGGCAGGCGAGCGGTGGTGGCGGGGGCCTCGGGCAGCGGTTCGCTGTCGAGGTCCACCCAGGGGATGCTTCGCGGCTGGTGCGCCGGTGCCCGCCACCCGTGCTCGAGCCAGGCCCGTCGGAACGGGGTGAAGACCTGGTACGGCGTGCCGCCGCCCGTGCGGATCCTGCCCGGCGAGACGGCGTAGGCCGACCCCGTGCGGACGAGGCGCCGACCGGCGTCGGCGAGGGCCGCCTCGACGGCGTCGTCGCGCCGCCGCCCGTACGGCTCGTGGCTCGCGGCGACGTGCACCTCGTCGGCACCGACCTCCTGCGCCACCTGCGGGACGGTCGTCCGCGCGTCTCCGCGCCGCACGACGAGCGCACCCCCGCACGCGGCGTCGAGGGCGCGCAACGAGTCCACGAGGTAGGCGAGTCGGTTGCTGCCCACCCTGGACCACAGGGTGTCGTCGAGCACGTACAGGCCGACGACACCCGCGCCGTCGGCGCGGGCGGACTCGACGGCGGCGAGCAGGGCGGGGTTGTCGGCGAGCCGCAGGTCGCGGCGGAACCACATGACGGTCGAGGGCACCGGACCACGGTAGTCCGAGACCGGCGCCACGTCCCGGCGTCGTGCCGACCGGCCGTCCGCTCGCCGACGACGAGGTCCGGTGCCAGAGTCTTCCCATGAGCCAGTCGGCACCGTCGTCGTCGGACGGCACCGCGGCGGGGTCCGAGCGCCAGTTCTTCGGCCACCCCCGTGGTCTGATGACGCTCTTCACCACGGAGCTGTGGGAGCGGTTCAGCTACTACGGGATGCGCGCCATCCTGCTGCTGTACATCACCGGCGCGGTCGTGGACGGCGGGCTCGGGTACGGCGACGCCACGGGCGAGGCGATCGTCGCCGTCTACGGCAGCGCGGTGTACCTGCTGTCGGTGGTCGGTGGGTGGCTCGCGGACCGGGTGGTCGGGGCGCGGCGGTCCGTGCTGTACGGCGGGATCGTCATCGCGGCGGGGCACGTCAGCCTCGCGATACCCCTCGAGGCCTGCACCTGGCTCGGGCTCGTGCTGGTGGCGCTCGGGACAGGGCTGCTCAAGCCCAACGTCTCGGCGATGGTGGGCGAGCTGTACGACCGCGACGACCCCCGCCGGGACAGCGGCTTCTCGCTGTTCTACATGGGGATCAACATCGGCTCCCTGACGGCGCCGCTCGTGGTCGGCAGCGTCCAGCGGGCCTGGGGGTTCCACGCCGGGTTCTCCGTCGCCGCCGTGGGCATGGGGGTCGCTCTCGTCTTCTTCGTACTGGGTCGGCGGTACCTGCACGGGGCGGGCGACACGGTGCCGAACCCGGTCCGCCCCGAAGAACGGGCCGCGATCGTGCGGATCGTCGCGCTGGTGCTGGCCGCCGTCGCGGTGCTGTACCTCGTCGCGGTGGCCGTGTCCGGGTCGTGGGGCGGCGGCGCCTTCGTCGACACGCTGAGCTACGTCGCCCTGGTCACGCCGGTCGTGTACTTCGTGGTGATGTACCGGTCGCCGAAGGTCACGGACGCGGAGCGTCCCCGGCTGCTGGCCTACATCCCTTTGTTCGTCGCGGCGATGCTGTTCTGGATGATCTTCGAGCAGGCGGCCACGACGCTCACCACGTTCGCCGACGACCGGACGGACCGGTCCGTCCTCGGCATGGAGCTGAGCCCCGCGTTCTTCCAGTCGATCAACCCGGCGTCGATCATCCTGCTCGCTCCCGTGTTCGCCTGGTTGTGGCGGCGCACGAACGGTCGGCCGCCGACGCCGTACAAGTTCGCGATGGGGTTGGCCCTGGCCGCGCTGTCCTTCCTCTTCCTGGCCGGGGCGTCCGCCGTCGTCGGGGAGGGGCTCGCGCCGGCGTGGGTCCTCGTGGTGGTCTACGTCATCCAGACGCTCGGTGAGCTGTGCCTCTCACCCGTAGGGCTCGCCGCCACGACGCTGCTCGCCCCGCGCGCCTTCCGGGGGCAGGCGATGGCCCTGTGGTTCCTGGCCAACGCCTCGGGGCAGGCCATCACCGCGCAGGTCGTCCAGGCCACCACCGGTGTGTCCGACACGGCGTACTTCGGGTGGACGGGCGTGGTGGCGCTGGTGGTCGCCGGCCTGGTCTGGGCGGTGTCGCCCTGGGTCATGCGGCACATCCGGAGCGCGGACGAGGCAGAGGGGGTGCGCACCGCCGGGGCCTGACCGAGCGCCGGGCCGTCAGCGCAGCCAGGTGCGCGCGCCGGGCACCGGCGAGGCGGCCCAGGCGCGTCCGAGCCCCCAGGTGTCTCCGGCGCGGGTCAGCGCCAGCGTCACCAGCAGGGCGATGTACACGACGTGCTCGTCGACGAGCGGGTTGTGCGACCCGGCCGCGAACGGCCACGTCGACAGCCACAGCGACAGCATGAGCAGACCGCCGGCGACGGCGGCGGCCCGCATCCCGATGCCGAGCAGCAGGGCCAGGCCCGTGCCGAGCAGGCCGAGCATGTAGAGCGCGTCGACCACGGGGCCCGAGAGCGCGGCGAAGCCGCCGGACAGCGGCCCGCCGGCGTGCTCCAGGTAGCCCGCCGTCGGCGACGTCCCGGTGGTCAGCCAGGCCGCCTCGGGCGGCGTGGCGTAGCCCAGGCCGAAGGCCTTGTCGGCCACGGGCCACAGGAAGACGACGGCGAGCAGGAGACGGCAGCAGGCGAGCGCCCGCCGGGCCGCGACGCCGGCCACGGGCGACCCGGTGTCGGCGGCGGTGGAGCGGCTGCTGGTCGGTGCGGAGATCGTGGCCATGGTCGTCGTCCTCGTTGGTCTCGGGGGTGGTGGGCCTCTGCATCCTGGGCAGCGGGAGGCGGCGCTGGCCAGCGTCCGGCGCGAGGTGAAGCGTTTATGCGTACGGATCTGTCCACCTGGCGGACGGGTGCGGGGCAACCCGTACGCCCACGTCGCGGGACGGCTGTGCCGCTCCGACGTGCGACGGCGTACGCTGCGCGAGCGTGCCGCCCGCGGCACGCGACCGCACCGGTACGAAGGAGCAGTGACATGAGCCGCCCCCTGCGCTCCCGCACGTCCACCCACGGCCGCAACATGTCGGGTGCCCGCGCCCTGTGGCGCGCCACCGGCATGGGGTCCGAGGACTTCGGCAAGCCGATCGTCGCCATCGCGAACTCGTACACCCAGTTCGTGCCGGGCCACGTCCACCTCAAGGACATGGGTGACCTGGTCGCCGGCGCGATCCAGGAGGCCGGCGGGGTCGCCAAGGAGTTCAACACCATCGCCGTCGACGACGGCATCGCGATGGGCCACGGCGGCATGCTCTACTCGCTGCCGAGCCGGGACCTGATCGCCGACTCGGTGGAGTACATGGTCAACGCGCACTGCGCGGACGCCCTGGTGTGCATCTCGAACTGCGACAAGATCACCCCGGGCATGCTCAACGCGGCGCTGCGGCTCAACATCCCGGTCATCTTCGTCTCGGGCGGGCCGATGGAGGCCGGCAAGGCGATCGTCGCCGACGGCGTCGCGAAGACCAGCCTCAACCTCATCAACGCGATCAACTACTCGGCGGACGAGAACGTCTCGGACGAGGCGCTGGCGAAGGTCGAGGAGGCGGCCTGCCCCACCTGCGGGTCCTGCTCCGGCATGTTCACCGCCAACTCCATGAACTGCCTCACCGAGGCGCTCGGGCTGTCGCTGCCGGGCAACGGCTCGACGCTGGCCACGCACGCGGCGCGCAAGGAGCTGTTCCTCGAGGCGGGGCGCACGATCGTGGACCTGGCCAAGCGGTACTACGACGACGAGGACGACTCCGCGGCGCCGCGCGGCATCGCCACGAAGGCGGCGTTCCACAACGCGATGGCGCTCGACGTCGCGATGGGCGGGTCGACCAACACGGTGCTGCACGTGCTCGCCGCCGCGCAGGAGGGCGAGATCGACTTCACGCTCGCGGACATCGAGGACATCAGCCGCCGCGTGCCGTGCCTGAGCAAGGTGGCCCCGAACCACCCGGACTACCACATGGAGGACGTGCACCGGGCGGGCGGCATCCCCGCGCTGCTGGGTGAGCTCCGCCGGGCCGGTCTGCTCGAGACGGACGTGACCAGCGTGCACACCCCGACGCTCGAGGCCTGGCTGGACGACTGGGACATCCGCTCCGGCCAGGCGACGGACGCGGCGCTCGAGCTGTTCCACGCGGCGCCGGGTGGCGTGCGCACCACGCAGGCGTTCTCCACGCAGAACCGGTGGGAGTCGCTCGACACCGACGCGGCCGAGGGGTGCATCCGCGACCTCGAGCACGCCTACACGGTCGAGGGCGGCCTCGCGGTGCTGCGCGGCAACCTCGCCGAGGACGGCGCCGTGTTCAAGACGGCGGGCGTGGACCCGGACGTCTTCCACTTCGTCGGCAAGGCCCTCGTGTGCGAGTCGCAGGAGGACGCCGTGGACAAGATCCTCACCAAGCAGGTCGAGCCCGGCCACGTCGTCGTCGTGCGCTACGAGGGCCCCGCGGGCGGTCCGGGGATGCAGGAGATGCTGTACCCCACCTCGTTCATCAAGGGCCGGGGGCTGGGCAAGGTCTGCGCCCTCATCACGGACGGCCGGTTCTCCGGCGGGTCGAGCGGCATCTCGATCGGCCACGTCTCCCCGGAGGCGGCGGCCGGTGGGCTCATCGGTCTCGTCGAGGACGGCGACGAGATCGAGATCGACGTCGACTCGCGCGCCATCCGGCTCAACGTCCCGGACGCGGTGCTCGCCGAGCGGCGCGCCAAGATGGAGGCGTCGGAGAACCCGTGGCAGCCCGTGGACCGCGACCGGTACGTCTCGCCCGCGCTGCAGGCGTACGCGGCGATGGCGACGTCCGCCGACCGCGGCGCCGTGCGGGACGTCTCGCTGGTCACCCGCCGCTGACCTCTCGCCTCGCGCCCCCGCCGGCCCTACGCTCGGCCCATGAGCGCTGACGCCGGAACCACGCCTGACATCAAGCCCCGCTCCCGCCAGGTGACCGACGGACTGGAGGCCACCGCCGCGCGCGGCATGCTCCGCGCCGTCGGGCTCGGGGACGACGACTTCGCCAAGCCGCAGATCGGGGTGGCGAGCTCGTGGAACGAGATCACCCCCTGCAACCTCTCGCTGGACCGCCTCGCCGGCGCCGTGAAGAACGGTGTGCACGCCGGCGGCGGGTTCCCGCTGGAGTTCGGCACCATCTCCGTCTCCGACGGGATCTCGATGGGTCACGAGGGGATGCACTTCTCGCTCGTGAGCCGCGACGTCATCGCCGACTCCGTCGAGACGGTCATGCAGGCCGAGCGGCTCGACGGCTCGGTGCTGCTCGCCGGCTGCGACAAGTCGCTGCCCGGCATGCTCATGGCGGCAGCGCGGCTGGACCTGGCCAGCGTCTTCCTCTACGCGGGCTCGATCATGCCGGGCTGGGTGAAGCTGTCGGACGGCACGGAGAAGGACGTCACGATCATCGACGCCTTCGAGGCGGTCGGCGCGTGCTCGCGCGGTCTCATGAGCCGTGAGGACGTGGACCGCATCGAGCGGGCGATCTGCCCCGGCGAGGGCGCGTGCGGCGGGATGTACACCGCCAACACGATGGCGTCTGCCGCGGAGGCCATGGGCATGTCCCTGCCGGGGTCCGCGGCCCCGCCGTCGGCCGACCGGCGCCGCGACACGTTCGCCCACGCCTCCGGCGAGGCGGTGGTGGAGATGCTGCGCCGCGGGATCACCGCCCGCGACATCATGACGAAGGAGGCGTTCGAGAACGCGATCGCCGTCGTCATGGCGTTCGGCGGCTCGACCAACGCCGTGCTGCACCTCCTGGCCATCGCCCACGAGGCCGAGGTCGACCTGACCCTCGAGGACTTCGACCGGGTCGCGAGCCGGGTGCCGCACCTGGGCGACCTCAAGCCGTTCGGGCGCTACGTGATGAACGACGTCGACCGCATCGGCGGCGTGCCGGTCATCATGAAGGCGCTGCTCGACGCCGGGCTGCTGCACGGCGACTGCCTGACGGTCACCGGCCGCACGGTGCGCGAGAACCTGGCCGAGATCGACCCGCCGGACCCGGACGGCAAGATCCTGCGGGCGCTCGCCGAGCCGATCCACCCGACCGGTGGCATCACCATCCTGCACGGCTCGCTCGCCCCGGACGGCGCCGTCGTCAAGAGCGCGGGCTTCGACTCCGACGTCTTCGAGGGCACGGCACGGGTGTTCGAGCGGGAGCGTGGGGCGCTCGACGCGCTCGAGGACGGGACGATCCAGGCCGGGGACGTCGTCGTCATCCGCTACGAGGGCCCCAAGGGTGGACCGGGCATGCGCGAGATGCTCGCGATCACCGGCGCCATCAAGGGTGCCGGGCTCGGCAAGGACGTGCTGCTCATCACCGACGGCCGGTTCTCGGGCGGGACCACCGGTCTGTGCGTCGGGCACATCGCCCCGGAGGCCGTCGACGGCGGCCCGATCGCGTTCGTGCGCGACGGCGACCGGATCCGTCTCGACGTCGCGGCCAAGACGCTCGACGTCGTCGTCGACGACGACGTGCTCGCGGCACGTCGCGCCGCAGGCTGGACGCCGGTGCCGCACGGCTACACCCGGGGCGTGCTGGCCAAGTACACGAAGCTGGTGCAGTCGGCGTCGCGCGGCGCCGTGCTCGGCTGATCCCCGCAGGACGCGGGCCGGGCGGCGGGTGTCGGACCCCGGCCCTAGCGTGGGGCGTGGAGGTGTGACCATGAACGATCGGATCAGCGCTGCCGACTTCCAGGTGGCCGAGGGCACGGGCGACTGGCGCGTGACGGCCGACGAACGGGCGTCCGCGGTCTTCCGCACGGGCAGCTTCACCACGGGGGTGCAGCTCGTCGAGGCGATCGGCGAGCTGGCCGAGGCCGCGAACCACCACCCCGACGTCGACCTGCGCTACGGGACCGTGGTGGTGCGACTCATGTCGCACGACGTCGGGGGGCTCAGCGAGCGGGACGTGGCGCTCGCGGTGCAGGTCTCGCGAGCGGCCCGGGAGCTCGACGTCCCGGCGGACCCGGCGGCGCCGACGGGGCTCACCATCGGCATCGACGTGCTCGACGGCCGGGCCGTGCAACCGTTCTGGCGGGCCGTGCTCGGTTACGAGCCGGTCGTCGGCAGCGGGTCCGAGGAGCCCGCTCCGGCCCTCGTCGACCCTGCCGGGCACCTGCCGACGGTGTGGTTCCAGCAGATGGACGCGCCGCGCGAGCAGCGCAACCGCGTCCACCTCGACGTGTACGTCGGTCCGGACGTCGCCGCCCAGCGCGTCGCGGACGCGGTCGCCGCGGGCGGCCGGCTCGTCACCGACGAGTTCGCGCCGGACTGGTGGGTCCTCGCCGATGCCGAGGGCAACGAGGCGTGCGTGTGCACGTGGCCCGTCGAACGGTGAGCCCGGCGCCCGCCAGGTGAGCAGCGCCCGCCTCGCCCGCGAGCACGTGGCATGCTGCCCGCATGGGAACGGTGCACGAACGGATCGACGACCGCCTGCGATCGTTCGTCGAGGCGCAGCGCGTCTTCTTCGTCGGCACGGCGCCGCTGTCCGGGGACGGTCACGTCAACGTCTCGCCCAAGGGCGTGGACGGCTCCTTCGTGGTGCTCGACGACCGCACGGTCGCCTACCTGGACATCACGGCGTCGGGTGCGGAGACCATCGCGCACCTGCGCGAGAACGGGCGTGTCACGCTGATGTTCTGCGCCTTCACCGGCCCGCCGAACATCGTGCGCCTGCACGGCCGGGGCCGGGTGGTGAGCCTGTACGACGCCGAGTTCGCCGCGCTCGCCGAGCACTTCACCGAGCGGCGCGGGGCGCGTGCCGTCATCGTGGTCGACGTCGACCGGGTCTCGGACTCGTGCGGCTACGGCGTCCCGCTGTACGACCACGTGGGGGAGCGGGACCTGCTGCCTGCCTTCATGGACCGCAAGGGGCCGGAGGGGCAGGCGGAGTACCGCCGCCGCAAGAACGTGACGAGCATCGACGGTCTGCCCGCCTTCGACGACGACCCGGACGACGCCGTGTCCACGATGCGGGACGGTCGGACCACGGCGTGACATCCACCGTCCGACGGCGTAACGTGCGTCACGTGCAGACGATTCTCCTTGTAGTACTTCCTGAGCGCGCCGGCTGAGCCACCGCACAGGCTTCGTCAGCGCGCTCACCCCTCGTCAGTCCCCAGGCACCGGGACCGGGGGGTTTTTCATTGCGTAAATTCCTTGGATCCACCCGATCGAGCGGCAGGAGAGACCCCATGGGCCAGCCGAACCCGACACCAGCCCAGGTGGCTGCACGCACCGCACCGCGCGGCGTCGACCACGTGGTCGGCGAGCAGGTCACGGGCGCGCAGTCGATCGTCCGGTCGCTCGAGGCCGTCGGGGTCGAGAACGTCTTCGGTATCCCCGGCGGTGCGATCCTGCCGGCCTACGACCCGCTGATGGACTCCGCGAAGCTGCGCCACATCCTCGTGCGTCACGAGCAGGGCGGCGGCCACGCGGCATCGGGCTACGCGCACGCCACGGGCAAGGTCGGCGTCACGATGGCGACGTCGGGACCCGGCGCGACGAACCTCGTCACGCCGATCGCCGACGCGAACATGGACTCCATCCCGATGGTGGCGATCACCGGGCAGGTCGCCGCACCGGCGATCGGCACGGACGCCTTCCAGGAGGCGGACATCGTGGGCATCACGATGCCGGTCACCAAGCACTCCTACCTGGTCACGGACCCGGACGAGATCCCCCGCACCATCGCCGAGGCGTTCCACATCGCCTCGACCGGCCGCCCGGGGCCCGTGCTGGTCGACATCGCCAAGTCCGCGATGCAGGAGCGCACCACCTTCTCGTGGCCGCAGGAGCTGGCGCTGCCGGGGTACCACCCGGTCACCAAGCCGCACGCCAAGCAGATCCGCGAGGCCGCGAAGCTGCTCGCCACCGCCCGGCGCCCCGTGCTCTACGTGGGCGGCGGCGTCATCCGCTCCGGCGCCTCCGCGGCGCTGCGACGCCTGGTCGACACCTCCGGGGCCGCGGTCGTGACCACGCTCATGGCGCGCGGCTCCGTGCCGGACTCCCACCCGCAGCACCTGGGCATGCCGGGTATGCACGGCACGGTGCCCGCCGTCGCGGCCCTGCAGAAGGCCGACCTCGTGGTGGCCCTGGGTGCGCGGTTCGACGACCGCGTCACCGGCAAGCTGTCGAGCTTCGCGCCGCACGCCGCCATCGTCCACGCGGACATCGACCCGGCGGAGATCGGCAAGAACCGAGCGGTGGACGTGCCGATCGTCGGCGACCTGCGCGAGGTCATCGAGGAGCTGGTGCCCGCTCTGCGGGCGGAGCAGGAGCGGGTCGGCAAGCCGGACGTCGAGGCGTGGTGGCACCAGATCGACACCTGGCGCGAGACCTACCCCCTGGGCTTCTCGGCGACGGCCGACGGCCACCTCGCCCCGCAGCACGTGATCTCGCGCCTGGGTGAGATCGCCGGACCCGACGCGATCTACGTCGCCGGCGTGGGTCAGCACCAGATGTGGGCCGCGCAGTTCATCCGCTACGAGCGGCCGAACACGTGGATCAACTCCGGCGGCCTGGGCACCATGGGCTACTCCGTCCCCGCGGCGATGGGCGCCAAGGTCGGGGAGCCCGACCGCGACGTCTGGGCGATCGACGGCGACGGCTGCTTCCAGATGACCAACCAGGAGCTGGCCACCTGTGCGATCAACGACATCCCGATCAAGGTCGCGCTGATCAACAACAGCTCCCTCGGCATGGTCCGCCAGTGGCAGACCCTGTTCTACAACGAGCGGTACTCCAACACGGACCTGCACACCGGGCACGGCACCGTGCGGATCCCCGACTTCGTGAAGCTGGCCGAGGCCTACGGCTGCGTCGGCATCCGCGTGGAGCACGAGTCCGAGGTGGACGACGCCATCAAGAAGGCGAACGAGATCGACGACCGCCCCGTCGTCGTCGACTTCAACGTCTCGCGCGACGCGATGGTGTGGCCCATGGTCGCCGCCGGGGTGAGCAACGACGACATCCAGTACGCGCGGGGCATCTCGCCCGCCTGGGAACGAGAGGACTGAGCCGATGTCTCGCCATACCCTGTCCGTCCTGGTGGAGAACAAGCCCGGCGTCCTGACGCGCGTCGCCGGTCTCTTCGCCCGCCGTGCCTTCAACATCCACTCGCTGGCCGTCGGCCCCACCGAGCACGAGGAGATCTCCCGGATCACCGTCGTGGTGGACGTGGAGGAGCACCCCCTCGAGCAGGTGACCAAGCAGCTGAACAAGCTGGTGCACGTCATCAAGATCGTCGAGCTCGACTCCGAGGTGTCCGTGCAGCGCGAGCTGCTGCTGGTCAAGGTCAAGGCGGACGCCACGACGCGCTCCGGGGTGCTCGAGGTCGTCGAGCTCTTCCGTGCGCACGTGGTCGACGTCGTGCCGGACACGGTCGTCGTCGAGGCGACCGGCACCGCCGCCAAGCTCGACGCGCTGCTGGCCGCGCTCGCCCCCTACGGCGTCCGCGAGATCGTCAAGTCCGGGACCCTCGCCGTCGGGCGCGGGTCCAGGTCCATCACCGACCGGGCGCTGGAACGGGTGCGCAGCGCCTGAGACGCTCGCACGCCCTGCCGCCGCCCGGCATCATCTCCAGCACCATCAACCCGACACCACCCCGACGCGAACCACCCGAGAAAGAGGAGCACCACCGTGGCCGAGATGTTCTACGAGGACGCCGCCGACCTGTCCATCATCCAGCAGCGCAAGGTCGCGGTCATCGGCTACGGCAGCCAGGGCCACGCCCACGCGCTCAACCTGCGCGACTCCGGCGTCGACGTCCGGGTCGGCCTGCGCGCCGGCTCGTCGTCGCAGCAGAAGGCGGAGAACGAGGGCCTGAAGGTCCTCCCCGTCGCCGACGCGGTCAAGGAGGCCGACGTCGTCGTCATCCTGGCCCCGGACCAGGTCCAGCGTGACCTGTACCGCGACGAGATCGCGCCGAACCTGACCGAGGGCAGCGCGCTCGTCTTCGGCCACGGCTTCAACATCCGCTTCGGTTACATCAAGCCCGAGGCCGGTCACGACGTCCTCATGGTCGCGCCCAAGGGCCCGGGACACCTCGTGCGCCGCGAGTACGTCGACGGCCGTGGCGTGCCGGTGATCGTGGCGGTCGAGCAGGACGCCTCCGGCTCGGCCTGGGACCTCGCGCTGTCCTACGCGGCCGGCATCGGCGGCCTGCGCGCCGGCGGCATCAAGACCACCTTCACCGAGGAGACCGAGACCGACCTGTTCGGCGAGCAGGCCGTGCTGTGCGGCGGTGCCTCGCAGCTGGTGCAGTACGGTTTCGAGACGCTCACCGAGGCCGGCTACCAGCCGGAGGTCGCCTACTTCGAGGTGCTGCACGAGCTCAAGCTCATCGTCGACCTCATGGTCGAGGGCGGTATCGCCAAGCAGCGCTGGTCCGTCTCCGACACCGCGGAGTACGGCGACTACGTCTCCGGCCCGCGGGTCATCTCGCCGGAGGTCAAGGAGAACATGAAGGCGGTGCTCGCGGACATCCAGTCGGGTGCGTTCGCCGAGCGCTTCATCGCCGACCAGGACAACGGCGGCCAGGAGTTCAAGGAGCTGCGCGCGAAGGGCGAGGCGCACCCCATCGAGACCACCGGCCGCGAGCTGCGCAAGATGTTCGCGTGGATCAAGCCCGCTGACTCCGACTACCAGGAGGGCAGCGCCGCTCGCTGACACCCACCCTTCGTCAGCGAACGACGCGTGCGGCCGCCACCCCGACCCGGGGGTGGCGGCCGCACGTGCTCTGCGCCCGGCGCGTTCCGCGGCACGGCCGTGCCGGCGATGGCAGGATGTGCCGCATGAGCGACGCGACGCCCCAGGGCGGAACTCCGGACCCCGCGCAGCCGCACCTCGCGGACACCGCACAGGCCGAGCACATCACGCGGTTCTGGGACACGGCCCGCCCGAGCGCCGGTCGCACCAGTCACGGCGGCGCGGTGGGGGAACGGTCGGAGAACGTGGTGCCGCCGCCCGCGTGGGCGTTCGGTGACAACCCCGAGCTCGCGGACGAGCTGCTCGCGCTCGTGCTCGCCGGGACCAAGACCGCGACGGCGTCCCTCGTCGTCGAGTACGACGAGTCGGCGGAGGAGATGCCCCGCCGGGGCGACCTGTCGATCCTGCTGGACGGCGCGGGCGACCCGCGGGCGCTGATCCGGACGACCGAGGTCGAGACGGTGCCGTTCGACGAGGTCAGCGCCGAGCACGCCTGGGCCGAGGGCGAGGACGACCGCACCCTCGAGTCGTGGCGCGAGCAGCACGAGCGCTACTGGCGGCGCACCCTCGCCGGGACCGCCCACGAGTTCGACCCGTCCATGCCGGTGGTGTGCGAGCGATTCACGGTGCTGTACTCGGAGTGAGGCCCGCGCCTGCGGGCCGCAGGGAGGGACGACGATGTCGCTGCGCTGGTACTCGACGGTCGTGGAGTCGACCGACCCACGGCGCCTGGCCGGCTGGTGGGCCGAGGCTCTCGGTTGGGATCATGCCTACGAGTCCGACGACGAGGTGGTCATCGTGCCGCCCTGGGCGCGTGAGCTCACCGAGCAGCTCGAGTTCCACCGGGTGCCGCCCGGGATGGTCTTCGTCCGGGTCGAGCACGAGAAGTCCGGCAAGAACCGGTTGCACTGGGACTTCGCGCCGCACACGGGCGACGACCGGGACGCCGAGATCGAGCGGCTGGTCGGGCTGGGCGCCACGGTGATCGACGTGGGCCAGCCCGACGGCGCGTCGTGGACGGTGCTCGCCGACCCGGACGGCAACGAGTTCTGCGTGCTGTCGGCCCGGGAGCAGTAGTCCCGCTCCGGGGCGTCCGTATCGCGAGACGGGCGTCCGCATCATGACCTGAGGCGGCGTACGCTCGGTCCATGACGCGCAACATCGACCTGGCAGTGGTGGCAGGAGACGGTATCGGGACCGAGGTCGTCGAGCAGGGGCTCGCCGTCCTGGACGCGGCCGTCGCCGGGTCCGACATCAAGGTCTCCACCACGGAGTTCGACCTCGGAGCGCGTCGCTGGCACGCCACCGGCGAGACCCTCACCGACACCGACCTGCAGCGCATCCGCGAGCACGACGCGATCCTGCTCGGCGCCATCGGCGACCCGACGGTCCCGTCCGGCGTCCTCGAGCGCGGTCTGCTCCTCAAGCTCCGCTTCGCGCTCGACCACTACGTGAACCTGCGCCCCGGCAAGCTCTACGAGGGCGTCACCAGCCCGCTGGCCCAGCCCGGCGACGTCGACTTCGTCGTCGTCCGCGAGGGCACCGAGGGGCCGTACGTCGGCAACGGGGGATCGGTGCGGACGGGCACGCCCCACGAGATCGCCACGGAGGTGTCGGTCAACACCGCGTTCGGTGTCGAGCGCGTCGTCCGCGACGCGTTCGCGCGCGCCCAGGCGCGTCCCCGCCGGCACCTGACGCTCGTGCACAAGCACAACGTGCTGGTCCACGCCGGGCACCTGTGGCGCCGCACGGTCGAGGCCGTGAACGCCGACTTCCCGGACGTCACCACGGACTACCTGCACGTGGACGCGGCCACGATCTTCCTCACGACGAACCCGTCGCGGTTCGACGTGATCGTCACGGACAACCTCTTCGGCGACATCCTCACGGACCAGGCGGCTGCGATCACGGGCGGTATCGGCCTGGCCGCGTCGGCCAACATCAACCCCGACCGCACCGCCCCGTCGATGTTCGAGCCCGTGCACGGCTCGGCTCCGGACATCGCCGGCCAGGGCAAGGCGGACCCGACGGCCACCGTGCTGTCGGTCTCGCTGCTGCTCGAGCACCTGGGGCTCGCCGACGAGGCGCGGCGCGTGGAGGCGGCCGTGGCGGCGGACCTCGCGGGCCGCGGTGACACGGTGCGTACGACGGCGGAGGTCGGCCGGGACCTCGCCGCACGAGTAGCGGGCTGAGCCCGGTCGGTGCTGGGGAGGGGCCGCAGGGTGCATCTTCCCCGGGTCGGACCGGTGCTCGCGTAGGTCACGGTGGCGAAGCCGTGGAAGACTACACAGGTCCGCACGTGAAAGGGTCCGCAGACATGACCAGCACCGACAGTTCCGCCATCCTCCCCGCCGAGCTCGAGGACCTCGTCGCACTGTTCGACGTCGAGCAGTCCGACGCCCCGACGCCCGACGCCGAACGCGAGGCCGCGCTCGCCGAGCCGCGCTTCGGCACGGTCTTCACGGACCACATGGCGCGCATCACCTGGCGCCGGGACACCGGCTGGCTGGACCGCCGGATCGAGAAGTACGGGCCCCTCCAGCTCGACCCGGCCACCGCCGTCCTGCACTACGCGCAGGAGATCTTCGAGGGGATGAAGGCGTACAAGCACGCGGACGGCTCCGTGTGGACCTTCCGGCCGGACGCGAACGCCGCGCGGTTCGCCCGCTCGGCCCACCGGCTGGCGCTGCCCGCGCTGTCGGTCGACGACTTCATCGGGTCCATCGCCGCGCTCGTCCGCACGGACCGCGCGTGGGTGCCCTCGGGCGAGGACTCCAGCCTGTACCTGCGTCCCTTCATGTTCGCCTCCGAGGCGTTCCTCGGGGTGCGGCCCGCGGCCGAGGTCGAGTACCTGTGCATCGCCTCGCCCGTCGGCCCCTACTTCGCCGGCGGCGTGCGGCCGGTGTCGATCTGGGTCGCCGAGGACTACCACCGGTCCGGCCCCGGCGGCACGGGTGATGCCAAGTGCGGCGGCAACTATGCCGCGAGCCTGCTGCCGCAGACGCAGGCGCAGGAGAACGGCTGCGACCAGGTGTGCTTCCTCGACGCCACGACGAACTCCTACCTCGAGGAGCTCGGCGGGATGAACGTGTTCGTCGTCATGGCCGACGGCAGCGTCCACACGCCGGAGCTCACCGGTTCCATCCTGGAGGGCGTGACGCGATCGTCGATCCTGCAGCTCGCCTCCGACCGGGGGCGTGACGTCGTCGAGCGCCGCATCCCGCTCGCCGAGCTGGTGGCAGGGCTGGCCGACGGCAGCGTGCGGGAGGTCTTCGCCTGTGGCACCGCGGCCGTGATCACGCCCGTGGGTCGCCTGGCCGGGGGCACGTTCGACCACACCGTCGGCGACGGCGAGCCTGGCGACCTGACCATGCAGATCCGCACCGAGCTCACGGACATCCAGTACGGTCGCGCCGCGGACCGCCACGGCTGGATGCGTCGCCTGGCCTGAGTGCCCACGGCGGCCCATCGACGATGACGACGGAGGTCACGCTCGACGAGCTCGGCCGGACGACGCTGGCCCGGCAGCTCCTCCTCGCGCGCGCGGACGGCGTGGTCGCCGAGGTGGTCGGCGCGGTCGGCGGGCTGCAGGCGCAGCATCCCGACATGCCGGCCACGGCCCTCTGGGCGCGGCGGACGGGACGGACGTCCGATCTCCGGGACGCCCTCGCCGACCGCGAGGTCGTCCGGGCGACCGTCATGCGTTCGACCCTGCACGTGGTCCCCGCGGCGCGCTGGGCGGATCTCGACGCCGTCAGCGCGGCCGAGCGCCTGGCGACGTGGCGGGCCAGCGCCCGCCGAGCGGGTGTGGACCTGGTGGAGCTCAACGCCGAGGTGCGCGAGCTCTGCCGCGCTACGGCCCGCACCGTGGACCAGATCGAGGCCTTCGCCGCCGAGCGGTATACCGGCGTCGACGTGACCGCCGCGGTACCGGACGGCGTGAGCCGACCGTGGTGGCGGCTCGCCTCGGCAGGCGGCGGTCTGGTCCGGGTGCCGCCCAGCAGCACCGGCGAGGCCGACGTCCCGGCTTCCTACGTCGACGGCGCCACCTGGTGCGAGGTCACGGAGCGGCCCGACGTCGACGCCGCCCGGGTGCGCGCCGTCGTCGGCTACCTGCGGGCGTTCGGCCCCGCCACCCGTGCCGACGTCGGCCACGGACTCGGCATCCGCCGGGCCACGCCGCTGAAGGCGGCGCTCACCGAGATCGGCGTTCGTGTGCTCGGCGGTCCCGGCGGGGCGGAGCTGCTGGACCTGCCCGACGGAGAGGTCGTGCCGGCAGACGTCCCCGTACCCGTGCGCTTCCTGCCGCGGTGGGAGCACCTGCTCGTCGCGCTGAAGGACCGGCGGCGCTTCCTCGACGACGCCGGGGCGTCAGCGGTGTACCGCCGCAACGGCGACATCCTGCCCACCTTCTGGGCCGACGGCCGGGTCGCGGGGACGTGGAGCGTGGTGCGTTCCGACGAGGGTGCCGAGATCCGGTTGACCGCGATCGGTCCTGCTGCCGCGGAGCACCGCGAGGCGATCGAGGCCGAGGCCGCGTCGCTGGCCACCCACCTCGGCACCGGCACCGCCGGCACGTCCGTCAGGTGGTCGTGACGGGCACCGACAGGGTGCGCCCCAGCACCGACCCGAGCATGGACGACACGGCCAGGCCGAGGATGACCCACACCAGCGCCGTCATGGCCCCGGCGAGCGGGTCGGGGTTCCCGGTGAACGGCAGCACGGCGAGGATCACGGTCGTCAGGCCCACGAGCCACCCGAAGAACATGCGCGGCCGGGGTGCGATGACGACGAGCAGGTGCAGGACCGCCGCGCCCAGCAGGGCGAAGACGGCGCCGGCGCCAGCCCACGAGGCGTCGTCGCCGGCACCGAGCGCGTCGGGCGGCGCGTAGAGCCCGATGTCGAACACCTCGTCGAAGATGACGGACGCGGCCAGACCGAGGAGCGCGCACACCAGGACGGTCGCGGCGGCGCCGGCCCAGTAGCGGCCGACGTCGAGCTGCGGCCGCTGCGGCGGGAGCGGCTGGGCGGGCGACCAGCTCGGCCGGCCCGGCACGGGGACGACGCCGGGCGGCTGCTCGTCGGAAGGCACCCCACCCATGCTCCGGGTGGGGTCTTCCGCGCCGTAGGGCCGCTGGGGATCGCTCACGGTCGTCCTCCTCGTGTGGTCAACGACCCCTAGCCGACCACACCTGGCCCTCGCCCACCCGCTGGACACACGGGTGACCTCGCAGAAGTGCTGTGGCACTATGTGAGCCATGACTCGTGCATCCCGGCGCCACTCGCGCTGCCGCTGCCTCATTAGCTAGCGCGTCCGGTCCACCTGACCGGACGCGCAGACCTTCCGTACCCGGAGGGTCTTTTTTGTTGTCCAGAGCCGTTGTCCTATCGATCCCACGGGAGCCACCGATGGCCACCGCCCCGTTCCACGTGTACGACACCACCCTGCGCGACGGTGCGCAGCAGGAGGGGATGAACCTCTCCGTCGCGGACAAGCTCGCGATCGCACCGCTCCTCGACGAGCTCGGGGTCGGCTTCATCGAGGGCGGGTGGCCCGGCGCCATCCCCAAGGACACGGAGTTCTTCCGGCGTGCCGCCAAGGAGATCGAGCTGCGTCACGCGGTGCTCGCCGCGTTCGGCTCGACGCGCAAGGCCGGTACCCGGGCCTGGGACGACCCGCAGGTGCGCGCGCTGCTCGACTCCGAGGCGCCCGTGGTCACGTTGGTCGCCAAGTCGGACGTCCGCCACGTCGAGCGGGCGCTGCGCACGACGCCGGACGAGGGCATCGCCATGATCCGCGACACCGTGGAGTTCCTGGTCGGCGAGGGCCGCCGGGTGGTGGTGGACGCGGAGCACTTCTTCGACGGCTACCGGTACGACGCCGGCTACACGCGTTCCGCCGTCGTCGCGGCCTTCGAGGCGGGCGCGGAGGTCGTGGCGCTGTGCGACACGAACGGCGGCATGCTCCCGTCCTGGGTGGGGGACGTGGTCACGGAGCTGCGCGAGTCCCTCGGGATGGCCCACGGCCGCGACGCGCTGCCCGGCGACCCGCTGCTCGGCATGCACGCCCACAACGACTCCGGGTGCGCGATCGCGAACACGCTGGCTGCCGTCGACGCGGGCTGCGCGCACGTCCAGGGCACCGTGAACGGGTACGGCGAACGGACCGGCAACGTCGACCTGGTGGCCGTCGTCGCGAACCTCGCGCTGAAGAGCGGCATCCGGACGCTGCCGGGCGACGGCCTGGCCGAGTCGACCCGGATCGCGCACGCCGTCGCGGAGATCACCAACATCGCCCCCCACGCGCGCCAGCCCTACGTCGGCGCGAGCGCGTTCGCCCACAAGGCGGGCCTGCACGCCAGCGCGATCAAGGTGGACCCGGACCTGTACCAGCACATCGACCCGACGGCCGTGGGCAACGACATGCGGATGCTCGTCTCCGACATGGCCGGGCGGGCGTCGATCGAGCTCAAGGGCCGCGAGCTCGGCTTCGACCTCGCGGGCCAGGGCGAGCTGCTCACCCGGGTCACCACGCGGGTCAAGGACGCCGAGGCGCAGGGGTACACGTTCGACGCGGCCGACGCCTCGTTCGAGCTCATCCTGCGCGAGGAGCTCACGGGGGACCGGCCGCACTACTTCCGGATCGAGTCCTGGCGCGCGATCGTCGAGACCTCGGGCGGCCGGTCGGGCGGCACGCCGAACGCCGACCGGCGCGACGCCGAGGCGCTGGCCGAGGCCACCGTGAAGCTGCACGCCGGCGGCGAGCGGATCGTCGTGACCGGTGAGGGCAACGGTCCCGTCAACGCGCTCGACCAGGCGCTGCGTCACGCGCTGACGAGGGTCTACCCCCAGATCGAGAAGTTCGACCTGGTGGACTTCAAGGTGCGCATCCTCGATGCCGAGCACGGGACCGACGCGACGACCCGCGTCCTGGTGGAGACCACGGACGGCCAGCACACGTGGTCGACGGTCGGCGTGGGTCCGAACATCATCGAGGCGGCCTGGGAGGCCCTGATCGACGCGCACGTGTACGGCCTGGTGCACGCCGGCGTCGACCCTCGCTGACGTTCAGCGGGAGCCGGGGTCCATGCGGTGCTGCTGGACGGCGTCGTAGGTGACCGCCAGGGCGGCCGTCGTCGCCTCGAACCGGCGCTGCGCGACGCGCACGAACAGGAAGTCGACCACGGCGAGCTGGGCGATCCGGCTCGACAGGGCGCCCGAGCGGAACTGCGTCTCGCGCGCGGCGGTGGTCAGCACGACGTCCGCGGTCTCGGCCAGCGGCGAGGCGGGGGAGTTGGTGATCGCGACCGTCGCCGCCCCGCGTGCGCGGGCCAGGGTCAGCGCCTGGACCGGCTCCACGGTGCGCCCGGTGTGGGACACCGCGACGGCGACGGAGCCGCTGCCGTGCAGCGCGGCCGACTGCAGCTGCTGGTGCGAGTCCACGGGGGCGAGGCACACGAGCCCGATCCGGGACAGCTTCTGCGCGAGATCCTGTGCGGTCAGGCCCGACGACCCGACGCCGTACACGTCGATGCGGTCGGCCCGGGCGACGGCGGCCACAGCGCTCTCCAGCGCGTCGAGGTCCAGGAGGCGCGCGGTCTCCTCGATGGCGCGCGCCTCGTGGAAGGCGATCTTGCGCACGACGTCGGTGGCGCCGTCGGTCCGGTTGATCTCTCCCTGGGCGACGCCGGAGCGCTCCAGCTCGACCGCCCGGCGGCTCGCCGCCTGCGCCAGGTCGATGCGGAACTCCGCGTAGCCGGTGTACCCGACGGTCCGGCAGAAGCGCACGACCGTCGCCTGGGAGGTTCCGGCCCGGGCCGCCAGCTCGGAGATCGTGGCGCCGACGGCGGCGGCGACGTCGGTGAGGACGACGTCGGCGACGCGCGCCTCGGCCGGGGGCAGCGTGGGGCGTGCCTGCCGGAGCCGGACGAGCACGTCACCGTCCGTCGTCGCTCCCGGTCCGCGTCGTCCTGGTGGTGCACCGCTCGAGGTCACGCGCACAGCGTCTCATCGATGGCCCCGTCCATGCTGACGGCGGGCTACCGTGGACCCGTGCGAGGAGAGTACAAGGTCCCCGGTGGCAAGCTCGTGGCGGTCGACGTCGAGGTCGCGGACGGCCGGTTGACCGACGTCCGGCTGAGCGGCGACTTCTTCCTGGAGCCGGACGAGGCGCTGGGCGTCATCGACGCGGCGCTGACCGGCCTCCCCGAGGGGACGTCACCCCGTGACCTGGCCGTCGCCGTCGAGCAGGGGCTGAGCGCCGCCGAGGCGGACGGGTCGCTGGCGGGCCCCGTCGCGCTGGTCGGGTTCGACCCGTGGTCCGTGGCGGTCGCCGTGCGCCGTGCCCTGGGCCGCGCCTCGTCCTGGGAGGACCACACGTTCGAGGTGCTGCGTCCGGGGCCGCTGCCACCGCGCACCCTGGCGGCGCTGGACCAGGTGCTGACCGAGGAGCTGGCGGAGGGTCGCCGCGGTCCGACGCTGCGCTTCTGGGAGTGGGACGAGCGGGCGGTGTTCATCGGGTCCTTCCAGTCCTACCGCAACGAGATCGACGACGACGGTGTGGACCGGCACGGCGTCACGGTGGTGCGGCGCATCAGCGGGGGCGGGGCGATGTTCATGGAGGCCGGCAACTGCGTGACGTTCTCCCTGGTCGTGCCGGCCTCGCTCGTGGACGGACTGAGCTTCGAGCAGTCGTACGCGTTCCTGGACGACTGGGTGCTCGGTGCGCTCGCGGACGTGGGGGTGGAGGCACACTTCTCCGGCATGAACGACGTCGCGTCGCCGGTGGGCAAGCTCGCCGGGTCGGCGCAGAAGCGCCTCGCCGGGGGAGCGGTGCTGCACCACATGACGATGGCCTACGACATCGACCAGGACAAGATGCTCGAGGTGCTGCGCATCGGCCGCGAGAAGCTGTCGGACAAGGGCACCCGCAGCGCGAACAAGCGGGTGGACCCGCTGCGCTCGCAGACCGGCCTGGCACGCGAGGCGATCCTCGACGCGTTCGACAAGCACTTCCGCAGCCGTTACCGGACGACCGACTCGGAGCTGCGGCGCGAGGAGCTCGAGCGCGCGGAGGAGCTGGTGCGCACGAAGTTCGCGACGCGGGAGTGGATCCACCGGGTCCCCTGAGGTCACCGTCCGGTCACGAAGTCGGGAGCGGACTTTCGTCCGTCGGTCGAGGACACTATGGTTCAGGGCAAGCGGCGTGGGGGAAACTATTCTTCACGTTTGTTATCTACCCGAACAGCGCCGCTACGGACAACGAGGTCTCGGGTCGGGACGCAGAGGTTCCACGGCCCGGCCTGCACCGCGAGCGACGGAGGTAGCGATGCGGCGGCACACATTCAGGATGGCGACGGCGGTAGCCACGACGGCGGCGGTCACGCTGGCGGTCTCGGCCTGCGGCTCCGACGACGGGGGAGGTAGCACCGGCGGCGCGACCGACGCCGAGGGACAGACCCTCGACGTGTGGATCATGCAGGGCACCAACCCCAGCGCGGACGCCTTCTTCGAGGAGGTCGGCACGGCGTTCACCGAGCAGACGGGGGCCGAGCTCAACGTCGAGTTCGTCGAGTGGGGGGACGCGCACGACCGGTTCGTCACGTCGATCGCCGGCGGCACGACGCCGGACGTCGCCGAGACCGGCACCACGTGGACGCCCGAGTTCGCCGACGCCGGTGCGCTCGCACCGCTCGGTGACCACGTCGCGGAGGCCGGCCTCGACGGCGACCTCGTCGAGGGGCTCGTCGAGGCGGGCACCTACGACGGCGAGCTCTACGGCATGCCGTGGTACGCCGGCGTGCGCTCGCTGGTCTACAACACGGAGATCTTCGAGCAGGCAGGCGTCGAGCCGCCCACCACCTGGGACGAGCTCGAGGCCGCCGCGCAGGCCATCAAGGCCGAGTTCCCGGACAAGATCGCCGTCGCCGTCCCCGGCGACGCCGAGTTCACGGTCTACCCGTGGGTCTGGGGCGCCGGCGGAGACGTCGCCACGCTCGAGGGCGACACCTGGACGTCGCAGCTCGACAGCCCTGCGGCGCAGGAGGGGCTGTCGTTCTGGACCGGCCTGGCCGAGCAGGGCCTGTCGTCCGCCGGGGCGACGACCTGGCGCGAGACCGACGTCCTCGACGCCTTCGCCCTGGGTGACGTGGGCATGGCGATCATGGGGTCCTGGACCCCGGGCGCCATCGTCGAGGCCAACGCGGACATGGAGGGCAAGTTCGCCGCCGTGCCGATCCCCGGCCAGGACGGCGGGATCTCCCCGTCGGTGCTCGGCGGCTCCCACCTGAGCATGTTCGAGACCGCCGAGAACAAGGACCTCGCGTTCGCGTTCATCGAGATGATGACCACGGGCGAGCTCGCGACGAAGTGGGGCGAGCAGGCGGGCTACTTCCCGGGGCAGAAGTCCTTGCTCGACGAGACGCTGGCCAGCACCGACCCGCTGGTCGCCCCGTTCGCGGAGCAGTTCGTCGACGGCGGAGCGTCCGTGCCCGTCTCGCCGCACTTCGGAGCGGTGCAGGCGAAGGGGACCACCTCGACCATGATGCAGTCGATCCTGTCCGGCGACGCCGACGTCGCCGCCGCGAGCAGCGCCGCTGCCGAGGAGATGACCAGCCTGCTCAACGGCGGCAGCTGACGCATGACGAGCACCACTCGCGTCTCGGCGCCGGCAGGGCGCGGCAACGCACCTGCCGGCGCCGACCGCGTCCGCGGCCGCTCCCTCGTCGCCCGCACCCGGCCCTGGCTCCTGCTCGCGCCGGCGCTGGTCGTCCTGGCGGTCCTCATGCTGTGGCCGCTGATCCGGGTCCTGCTCTTCTCCCTGCAGGACTACGGGCTGCCCCAGATCGTCTCGGGCGAGACGGTGTGGATCGGCCTGGACAACTACACCGAGGTGCTGACCTCGGCCCAGCTGTGGCAGGTGGTGCTGCCGAACACCGTGGGCTTCTCGGTGCTCGCGGTCTCCTGCACCGTCGCGTTCGGCACCGCCGTCGCGGTGCTCCTGGCGTCGCTCGGCACGGTGTGGCGCACCATCGTCTCCAGCGCGATCATGGCGGCCTGGGCGATGCCCGCCGTGACGGGCACGTACGTGTGGGTGTGGATCTTCGACGCCGACCGCGGCGTGTTCAACCACGTCCTGCAGTCGCTCGGGCTGCAGGACCAGGCGGTGAACTGGTTCACCGACCGCTGGTCCTTCTACGCCATCGTGCTGATCAACATCGTCCACCACGGCTTCCCGTTCGTGGCGGTCACGGTGCTGGCCGGCCTCCTCGGTGTCCCCAAGGAGCTGCTCGAGGCGGCCGAGGTCGACGGTGCCGGCGCATGGCGGCGGTTCTTCTCGATCATCGTCCCGCAGCTGCGCCAGGTGTTCGCCGTCGTGATCATCCTGTCGACGATCTGGGACTTCAAGGTCTTCGCCCAGGTCTTCCTCATGCCCGGCGGCGCCGGGACGAACCGTGAGGTGCTCAACCTGGGCGTGTGGTCCTACGTCGAGTCCTTCGGGCAGAACCGCTACGGGTTCGGCTCGGCCATCGCCGTGCTCCTGACGCTGATGCTGCTCGTCGTCACGGTCGTCTACGTCCGCACCATCCTGAAGGAGGACGAGCTGTGAGCCTGCTGAGCACACGGCGCCCGACGCCCGCCGTGCGGGTGGGCAAGGGCCTGGCTGTCGCCGGGCTGCTGCTCTTCACCCTGTTCCCGGCGTACTGGATGCTGGTCAGCGCGTTCGACGCGCGCGCGGGGCGGGGCTCGTCGTTCGTCCCGGCCGAGCCGACGCTCGACCACTTCGAGTTCGTGCTCACCGAGGGCGGGTTCGACGTCTTCCTGCGCAACTCGGTGGTGGTCGCCCTGGTGACCGTCGTCGTGTCCTCGCTGCTGGCGCTGCTGGCATCGGTGGCGGTCGCCCGGTTCCGGTTCCGGTTCCGCACCCAGGTGCTGCTCATGGTGCTGGTCGTGCAGATGGTCCCGCTCGAGGCCCTCGTGATCCCCCTGTTCGTGCAGGTGCGTGACCTGGGGCTGCTCGAACAGCTCCTCGGGCTCGTGGTGGTCTACGTGGCGCTCGCCCTGCCGTTCGGCATCTGGATGCTGCGCGGCTTCGTCGCCGCGGTCCCGGTCGAGCTGGAGGAGGCCGCCTACCTCGACGGGGCGACCTGGGGCCGGATGTTCCGCTCCGTCCTGTTCCCGCTCGTGGCACCCGGTCTCGTCGCGACGAGCATCTTCAGCTTCATCACCGCCTGGAACGAGTTCCTGTTCGCGATGACGCTGCTCGGCGCGGCCACGGAGAACTACACCGTGGCCATCGGCCTGCGCTCGTTCTTCGGGCAGTTCTCCAACCAGTGGGGAGCGATCATGGCGGCGTCGACGCTGATCACGCTGCCCGTGATGATCTTCTTCATCCTCGTGCAGCGCCGTCTCGCCTCCGGCCTGACCGCCGGCGCCGTGAAGGGCTGAGCCGGTGGCGCCACGTCTCGCCGGCACCGCAGGCACCGCCGGCCCCGCCGACCCCGTAGATCCCACCGACCCCGGCGTCCGTCGGGCCGTGCTCGGCGTGCTGCTGCCCGGGTTCACGGGGACGCAGCCGCCCTTATGGGTCCTCGACGCGGCGCGCGACGGCCTGGCCGGTGTGGTGCTGTTCGCGCACAACACGCCCGACGTCGCGACGGCGGCCGGGCTGACCACGCGGCTGCACGAGGCCTCGCCAGGTCTGCTGGTGGCCGTCGACGAGGAGGGCGGCGACGTCTCCCGCCTCGAGGCGGGCTCCGGCTCGTCGCTGCCGGGCGCGGCCGCCCTGGGGCTCGTCGACGACGAGCGGCTCACCCACGAGGCCGGAGCGGCGCTCGGCCGGCTGCTCGCCGCCGTCGGCGTCGACCTCGATCTCGCACCGGTGCTCGACGTCGACGTCCCGGGCAACCCGGTCATCGGCGTCCGGGCGTTCGGCGACGTGCCGGAGCGTGTCGCGCGGCACGGGCTCGCGTTCGCCCGCGGCCTGCACCGGGGCGGTGCCGGCACGTGCGCCAAGCACTTCCCGGGCCACGGCGGCACGACGACGGACTCCCACCTCGAGCTGCCCGTCGTCACCGCCTCGCTGGACGCGCTGCGCCGTCGGGACCTGCTGCCGTTCGTCGAGGCGTTCGCACCGGACGCGGACGGCCGCGCGGGCGTCGACGCGCTCATGACGGCGCACGTCGTGGTTCCCGACCTCGGTCCCGGCCCGGCCTCCCTCGAGCCCGCCACCGTGCGGCTGGTCCGTGATCTGGGGTTTCACGGCCCGGTCATCACCGACGCGCTCGACATGGGTGCCGTCTCGGACGGGGCCCACGTCGGCGAGGCGGCCGTCCGAGCGGTCGAGGCGGGGGCCGACCTGCTGTGTCTCGGCACCACCGCGGGACGCGACGACGAGGGGCTGTTCCGCGACGCCGTCGGAGCCCTGACCGACGCCGTCGCCGCGGGGCGGATCGACGTCCAGCGGCTGCAGGACTCCGCGGCACGCACCGCCGCGGCCGTCGCCACCATCCGTGCCCGGCGCCGCCGGGCCGGCGCCGAGACCGGACCGGAGGCTGCCGGGGCGGCCCTGAGAGAGCTCGGCGAGGTCGGGCGTCGGGCCGCGGCCGTGGCGGTACGCCCCCTCGGGGGCCGGCTGGAGCCGCTCGCCGCCGCCCCCGAGGTGGTCGACCTGCGTCTGCGGCTCGACCACGCCGCCGGCCGCCGGTCGGAGCACGTGCAGCATGCCGTCGCACGGCGGTGGCCGGACGCCGTCGTGCATCCACCGCTGGACGACGAACGCTTCGCCGGGCTGCTGGCCGCCTGGCTGGAGGAGACGCCCGGGCCGCGCCGGCCCCTCGTGGTCGTCACGCGCGAACCGGTGCCCGGCACGCCCGAGGGGGACCGGCTGACCGCGCTCCTGGCGTCCCGCGGCGAGGTGCACGTGGTGCATACCGGAACCCCGGCGGCGCACCACCTCGTCGACCACGTGCTCCGGAGCCGCCCCGGCGTCGGGGTCGTGCTCGCCTGCGGGACGGGGCGTGCCAACGCGGAGGCCGCCGTCGACCTGCTCGCCCGCGGGACCGGCGGGCCCGCGCAGAGCCCGCCTACGCCGGGGTAGGGCGCGCGCCGAACACCCCGGTCCCCACGCGCACGATCGTCGCGCCCTCGGCGACGGCGAGCTCCAGGTCGCCCGACATCCCCATGGACAGCTCGCGTGCCTCGTCCGTGCCGGGCGCGCCGCTCACCAGGACCTCGTCCCGGAGCGCTCGCAGCCGGGCGAAACCGGCCCGCACCACGCCGTCGTCGTCGGAGCGGGCCCCGATCGTCATGAGTCCCGTGAGCCGCAGCCCGTCCAGCGCGGCCACGTGGCGGGCCAGCGCCACGGCGTCCGACGGCGCCACCCCGGACTTGCTCTCCTCGCCCGAGACGTTCACCTGGACCATGACGTCGAGCGTGCGGCCGGCGCGCACGGCCCGCTCGGAGAGCGCGTCGGCCAGGGAGGCGCGGTCGACGGTCTCCAGGCCGGTGACCGCCGGCAGCATCTGGTTGATCTTGTTGCGCTGCAGGTTGCCGATCATGTGCACCTCGAGGCGGCCGGCCGCCACGAGGTCCGCCAGCGCCGGAGCCTTGGCGACGAGCTCCTGCACGCGGTTCTCGCCGACCAGCGGCGGGGCGTCGTCGTCCCTGGCCGCGGCCAGGGCGGCGGCAGCCTCGACCGCGGCGAGCACCGTCCCGGCGTCCTGCGTCTTGGTGGCGAGCAGCAGCCGGACGTCGGCCGGGTCGCGTCCGGCGGCGGTCGCGGCGGCGTCGACCCGCGCGCGCACCGCGGCGAGCCGGTCGTGGACCGGGGGAGTGGGCATGCAGCCAGTCTACGAAGACCAGGGTGCGCTCAGGGGAATCCCGGGTCCCGCGCCGTGGCCCGCGGTGCGAGAATCAAGGGGTGAAGGCACTGCTCAACATCATCTGGCTCGTCTTCGGCGGGCTCGTGCTCGCGCTCGGCTACGCCGTCGCGGGCATCATCTGCTGCGTGCTCGTCGTCACGATCCCGTGGGGCATCGCGTCGTTCCGCATCGCCGGGTACGCGCTGTGGCCCTTCGGACGGACGGTCGTGGACAAGCCGCAGGCGGGCGCGTGGTCGGTGCTGGGCAACATCATCTGGATCGTCGTCGCCGGCATCTGGCTGGCCATCAGTCACGTGCTGACGGCGATCGCCCAGGCGATCACGATCATCGGCATCCCGCTCGCGATCGCGAACCTCAAGATGATCCCGATCTCCTTGCTGCCGCTCGGCAAGGACATCGTGCCCAGCGACGCGCGGTACCCGACGTACCAGCGGACGGCGTAGTTGCCCTCAGGCCTCCTCGCGGAGCGCGGCGTCGAGGTCTCGCAGCAGCTCGCCGACGCGTCCGCCGCCCGGTGGGGCCGCCGGGTAGCGCAGCAGGACCCCTCGCACGCCGGCGCCGGACCGGGCCCGGAGCCGTGCGAGGTGGTCCTCCCCGGCGCGGTGGGAGTCGCCGGCGGCGAGCTCCACGGCGCGGGCGGCATGGGCGGCCGCCCCCAGGATGTGCTTGACCTGGTGGGCCTGGGCGAGGGGGTGCAGGAACGCGGCGGCGGCCGCGCTCATGGTGGAGCGGGCGGCTTCCCCCGCAGCGGTCGGACCGGCGTCGCGCGCCGCGCGATGAGCGGCCCAGCCGGCAGCCCGGAGCACCGCCCGCCGCGGGCCGCCCTGCGCGAAGGCCTCGGCCGCCGTCAGCGCCTCGAGCGGCCGGAGGTCCTCGGGGTGCGCGGCGGTGAAGTGCTCCAGGACCGTCCGGGCGCACTCGATGCCGTAGGCGGTGACCGTGCGCAGCTCGTCCGTGGTCAGCGGGACCTCGCGCCGTGCGTCCACCGGGTCAGCGCCCGATCGTCGCGACGGTCGCGCCGGTGAGCCGCACGAGGTCGGTCGGCGCCAGCGCCAGGTCGAGCCCACGGCGTCCGCCGGAGACGTAGACCGTCTCGAACTCCTGAGCCGAGGCGTCCAGGACGGTGCGGTGCCGGGCGCGCTGACCGAGCGGCGAGATGCCGCCCGCCACGTAGCCGGTCGCTCGCTCGGCGCGGGCGACGTCGGCCATCGCGGCGCGCTTGCCGCCGACGGCGCGGGCGAGCGTCTTGAGGTCCAGCGACCCGGTGACCGGGACGACGGCGACGACCAGCGCGCCGTCGACGTCTGCCATCAGGGTCTTGAGCACCTGCTCGGGCGCGACGCCGAGGGCCGCGGCGGCCTCCGCACCGTAGCTCAGGCCGCTCGCCGGGTCGTGGGTGTACGGGTGCAGCGTGTGCGGCACGCCTGCCTTCTCCAGCGCGAGCACGGCGGGGGTGCCGCCGCTCGCCGTCCTCTTCCGGGCCACGACGCCCAGTGTGCCCGACCTCGCAGCCCGTGCGCGCCACCGGTGGCGGGGACGAGCCGGACCGCGGCGTACCGTGGGGCGGTGCTCACCCTCCTCGTCCTCGCCATCCTCGTCGGCGGGATCCTCCAGCGGGTGACGGGCATGGGCTTCGGGCTGGTCGCCGGTCCGTTCATCGTGCTGATCGTCGGCCCGCTGGAGGGCGTCCTCTTCGTCAACCTCTCCGGGGCGATCGCCTCGACGATCATCCTCGGCCGGGTGGTGCGCGATGTCGAGTGGCGCAAGTTCGCCTGGCTCACGGTGACGTCGGTCGTGGTGACGGTGCCCGCCGCGCTCCTGCTGCGGGACGTGAGCGCACCGGCGCTCGAGGCGACGGTGGGTGCCGTCGTCATCGTCGCGATGACGCTGGCCGTCGTCACGACGCGGCTGCGCCGAGAAGGCGCGCACCCGCTCGACGGCGAGTCGCGCTGGCCGCTCGCCGTGACGGGCGTGGCCAGCGGGTTCGGGTCCGTGGCGGCGGGCATCGGGGGACCGCCGGTGGCGGTCTACTCCGTGCTCAGCGGCTGGGACGCGAAGCGTTTCGCCGCGACGGCCCAACCGTTCTTCGCGGTGAACGCCCTGGCGGCGCTGGTCGCCAAGCTGGTCCTGGCGGACGCGTCGTTCCCCGCCATGGACGCGTGGCAGTGGGTGCTGCTCATGGTGTCGATCGTCGGCGGGCTCGCGATCGGCGAGGTGCTCGCCCCGCGCGTCTCGGCGAACGCCACCCGCCGGGTGCTCATCGTCCTCGCCTACGTGGGCGGGCTGGCGACGTTGACCCGGGGTCTGACCGGTCTGTGACGGCGGGGCGTCCGCGCGGCGCTCAGGTGTGGTGCCGGCCCTCACCCTCGGCGCGGTCCGCCCGGGTGTCCGGCGGTGCGTCGGCACGGTGCTCCGGGCGGTGCTCCGTGCGGTGGCCCTCGTCGGTGTCGTGGACGTAGACGGTACCCGTGGTCGCCCGGTGGTCAGGGTCGAGCTCGTCGGCGCGGCGCAGCCGCTCCTCGACGTCGGCCCGGCTCTCGCCGACCTTCGCGTTGCGGTCCTGGGCCTCCTGCTGGAGCCGCGCGGCCTCGGCCGCCTTGCGGTCGGCCTCGGCCTGCTGGAGTCGCGCCTCGGCGTCCAGCTTCTGGGCGGACGCCTCGCGTTCCTGCACGTCGATGCGCTCGCGCTCGGCGCCGCGCCGCAGCTCCGCGGCCTCCGCCCGCTCGGCCTCGTGCCGCTCCGCTGCGGCCGTCCGCGAACGCCGCACCAGGAACCACACCAGCAGCGCGAGCAGGATCACGGCGACGACCGCGACGACGATCCACATGATGGTCGAGCTGTCCATGGCAGCCTCCCGACTCGTCGAGCGAGGGATTGTTCCCTCTGCGCCGATTGAACGGCTGCCGCCGGGTGCCCGCAACCCGCCCGTGGACATCCCGGACGTCTGCGACCTACGAACCGAAGCGGCCCACGTGCAGGATGCTCACCACCGGTGCGCCCGCCTCGTCGCTCGCGGCGAGGTCCACCAGGGCGGTGATCGCCCAGTCGCGGTCCCCGTCGGCGTCGTCGAGCACCTGGCACACCCACCAGGCGCCGGCGGGCACGGTGCGGGTGTCCGACGGCGGAGCGCCGGACGGCAGCTCGGCGCCCGGCTCGAGCATGGTCAGCAGGGCCGTGGAGCGGGCGTTCGCGCCAAACCCGATCGCGTCGTCGCCCTGGGACTCGAAGAGGTCCTCGAGGGCGTCGGCCCAGGCGTCGCCGTCCCAGCCGGAGGTCTTGTCGAGGGCCTCCAGACCGTCGTAGTCCTCGCGGGCGGCGAGCTCGACGCGGCGGAACATGGCGTTGCGCACCAGGCGGCGGAAGGACCTCGGGTTGCCGGTCACCGGCCGGGCGGGGGCCTCGGCACCGGCCTCGGCGAGCTCGCCGTCGACGACGCTGTCGGCGTCGTCGTCCACGGGGTTCTGGAGCCGTTCCCACTCGTCGAGCAGCGAGGAGTCGACGCCGCGCACGAGCTCACCGAGCCACTCGACGACCTCGTGGACGTCCTCCGTGCGGTGCTCCTCCGGGACCACCTGGCGGATCGCCCGGAACGCGTCGGCCAGGTAGCGCAGCACCACGCCCTCGGTGCGCTCGAGGCCGTAGACGCTGACGAGCTCGCCGAACGTCATGGCCTGCTCGAGCATGTCCCGCACCACGGACTTGGGGGCGAGCTCGGCACCGGCGACCCACGGGTTGGTCTGCTTGTACTGCGCGAAGGCCGGCTCGAGCAGCTCGGCCAGGGGGCGGGGCCAGGTGACCTCCTCGAGCAGCTCCATGCGCTCGTCGTACTCGATGCCCTCGGCCTTCATCTCCGCGACCGCCTCGCCGCGGGCCTTGCGCTGCTGGCCGTAGAGGATCTGGCGCGGGTCGTCGAGGGTCGCCTCGATGACGGAGACGACGTCGAGGGCGTGCGTGGGGGAGTCGACGTCGAGCAGGTCCATGGCCGCCAGGGCGAAGGGCGACAGCGGGGCGTTGAGGGCGAAGTCGCGGGGGAGGTCGACCTCGAGCCGGACGCTCGGCCGGTAGCCGGCCGGGCGTGCCGGGTCCGGGACGCGCACCCGCTCGACCACGCCGGCGACCCGCAGCGAGCGGTAGATGCGCAGCGCCTGGCGCACGTGCTCGGCCTGCTGCGCGGCGCTGTCGTGGTTGGCGGTGAGCAGGTGCCGCATCGCCTCGACCGGGTCGACGGAGCCGGCCTCGTCCGACGCGCGCTCGTCGCGGGTGCGGGCGAGCACGTTGAGCACCATCGCGTGGTTGACGTGGAACTGGCTGGCCAGGGGCTCGGGCGGCGCGTCGCGGAGGCGCTCGAAGGTGGAGTCCGTCCAGTTGACGGAGCCCGACGGGGCCTTCTTGCGGACCAGCTTCTTGAGCTTCTTCGGGTCGTCCCCCGCCTTGGCGACGGCCTTGCGGTTCTCGATGACGTGCTCGGGGGCCATGACGATCACCTCGCCGAGGGTGTCGTAGCCCGCGCGCCCGGCTCGGCCGGAGATCTGGTGGAACTCGCGTGCGGTGAGGTGGCGCATCCGCTCGCCGTCGAACTTCACCAGCGACGTCATGAGCACGGTGCGGATGGGTACGTTGATGCCGACGCCCAGGGTGTCGGTGCCGCAGACGACCTTGAGCAGCCCGCGCTGCGTGAGGCGCTCCACGAGGCGGCGGTACTTGGGCAGCATCCCGGCGTGGTGGACGCCCACCCCCGCGCGCAGGTACTTGCTGAGCACCTTGCCGAACCCGGTGCCGAACCGGAACGCCCCGATCTCCGCCGCGATCGCGGCCTTCTCCTCCTTGGAGGCGAGCTTGCTGCTGAGCAGCGCCTGGGCGCGGTCGACGGCGTCCTTCTGCGTGAAGTGGACCACGTAGACGGGAGCCCGGTGCGTGGTGACGAGCTCCTCGATCACCTCGGGCAGCGGGTCCTGGACGTAGGAGAACGTCAGCGGGACGGGCCGCTCGGCGTCGGCGACCTCCGCCACGGGGCGGCCGGAGCGTTCTTCGAGGTCCTCGCGCAGCCGGGTGGTGTCGCCGAGCGTCGCGGACATCAGCACGAACTGGGTGTGCGGCAGCTCGAGCAGGGGTACCTGCCACGCCCAGCCGCGCTGCGGGTCGCCGTAGTAGTGGAACTCGTCCATCACGACCTGGGCGATGAAGTCCTCGTCCCCCGGCGTGCCGGCGCCCCGGCGCAGTGCGAGGTTGGCGAGGATCTCCGCGGTGCAGCAGATGATCGGCGCGTCCGCGTTGACGGCCGAGTCGCCCGTCATCATCCCGACGTTGCGGGAGCCGAACGCCGCGACCAGGTCGAAGAACTTCTCGCTGACCAACGCCTTGAGCGGCGCGGTGTAGTAGGTCCGCCCGCCGAGCCCGGAACGCCGGGCGGCCAGCGCCGCGAACTGCGCGCCCATCGCCACCATGGACTTGCCGGACCCGGTCGGCGTCGCCAGGACGACGTGCGAGCCCGTCATGAGCTCGAGCAGCGCCTCCTCCTGGTGCGGGTAGAGGCTCCGGCCGGTCGACGTCGCCCACTCGCCGAAGCCCTCGAAGAGCACGTCCGGCTCCGGCGCCCGGCCCGTCGGGGCGGGCAGGTAGGGCAGCAGCGTGCCGGCGGGACGCGGGGTGGTCGAGGAGGCAGCGGGAGCGTCGGTGGCAGTCATCGCGCTCATTGTCCCAGCCCTGTCCGCACTGGACGTCTGATCGGCACGTCGTGCCCGATTCGGCAGTTCGAACTGCCGAACCGGGCACGACGTGCCGATCAGACGGTGGCGGAGGGTCAGCAGGCGCCGAGGTCGCTCCAGGCGCCCCAGTCACCGGCGGTCGAGGGGTCCTCGCCACGGGTCCACCACTTGGCCTGGTACTCCCGGCCCTCGTGCGAGACCTGGTCGCCGTTCAGGTAGGTCGCCGCGGGGTCCCAGGCGGCCGCCTGGCAGTCGCCGGGCTCCGGCTCCGGCTCCGGCTCGGGGTCCGGGTCCGGCTGGCCGCCGCCGCTGCCGACCGTCACGTCGACGCAGGCGTAGAACGCCATCGCGGTGTCCGCCACGTTCCAGCGGGCGAGGATCGTGTGGTCACCGGCGGGCAGGCTGTCGAGCGTGTGCTCGACGACGGCGTCGGGGCGGGCGCCGCCGTCGTTGAACGTCCGGTGCAGCACACCGTCCACGAAGTACTCCCACGTGCTGGTGGAGTGCATCGCCGTGAGCTGCCAGCGCATCGTCACCGAGGAGCCGATGGTGGTGCGCGGCCAGGGCTTGCTCTCGTCGTCGAGGATGTCGAACCCGCTGCCGCCCGAGCACTGCATCGAGCCCTTGGGGGCCTCGACGCTCTGCGGCTCGTACTGCAGCCCGCCGCAGTCGAAGGACAGGTTGCCGTTGCTGCAGTGGTCCTGCCGGCTGGGCGGGTTGGTGATCCACCCGTGCGCGTTGGCCGTCGGGGCCACCGCCAGGGGGGCGAGCAGGGCCAACAGGCCGGTGACCGCCGCGACCAGTGCTGTGCGCCATCGCATCGTGCGTCTCCTGTTCGTCAGGTGTCTGGACAAATTCGACGCTAGGCCGCGGCAACGATCCGCACATCGGGTGAAACCCGTCAACGTCGCGGCTCCCACCCCGGATCTCTACGCATTCCCCCGTAGGGCGGCGCGGTCAGCCCAGGTTCCACAACCGTCGGTAGAACGTGATGCGCTCGGCGTCGGGGGCGATGCCGTACGCCGCGAAGAAGGCTGCCTCGTGGCCCTCGCCGTAGTTCCAGCCCAGGCTCATGCTCGCCGTCGCCAGATCGGCCCACCGGTCGGCCACCCCGAGCGCGCCGAGGTCGACGTGCCCGGCCGGCGCGCCGTCGTCGGCCACGAGCGTGTTGGGGGCGCACGCGTCACCGTGGCAGACGACGAGGCGGTCGATCGCCGGGGCCGGACCGACCTGCCCGCGCGCGGACCCGTCGAGCCGGGCCACACGTTCCTCGACGCTCCAGGTGAACGGGCACTCGTCGACGGGCAGGGCGTCGTGCAGGGACCGCAGCCCTGCTCCGATCGCGCGGGCGGCGGCCTCGGGCCGGGCCAGCCAGGCGGGGTCGACGGCGGACCGACCCGCCAGGCCGGCCGTGACCAGCCAGGAGCCGTCGTCGTCGTGCCCGCTGCCGAGCACGCGGGGCACGACGGCGTAGCGGCCCGCCCAGGCGAGCCGTGCGGCCTCGGCGTCGAGGTCGAGCTCCGGGGTGCCGGTCGCCACCCACTTCACGTACCGCGTCCCGGAGGTGCCGGTGAGGCGGAAGGTCAGGCCGCCGAGCTGGTTGCGCCAGACGGGGTCGACGACGGCGCCGGCAGCGAGCGCCCGGACGGCGGGCGGGACCTCGACAGGACCTCGCGGCGCGGCAGCGAGAGGGAGGGGCATGCGGGCCATCCTCGCCGCGGTCAGGTGCTCGCGGCGAGGAGGGCGGCGCGGCGTGCCGTCGCGGCCTCGCCCTGCTGGACCACGACGACGCCGGCGAGCACCAGTGCTCCACCGACCAGCTGGACGGGGCTCGGCAGCTCGCCGAGCAGCGCCCAGGCGAGCAGCACCGCGCTGAGCACCTCGAGCAGGCCCATGAACGCGGCGACGCGGGCGCCGAGGCGACGCCCGGCGGCGATACCGGTCACGTACGCGACCCCGGCCGTGACGAGCCCGAGGACGGCGAGGACGGTCCACCAGGGCACGTCCGACCCGCCGAGCGAGGCCGGAGCGGTCGATGCCGTCACGGGGAGCAGCCCGACGGCGGCGAGCGCTCCGAGGGCGACGGCGCCGACCGTGAGCCCGCCGGCGGCCAGGCTCAGGGGCGGCAGGCCGGTGTCCGCGCGCGCGTTGATCAGGAAGTAGGCCGACGCCCCGACCATGGCGCCGAGCGCCCAGGCCGTGCCGACGAGCGAGACGCGGGCCCCGGTGAGGTCGAGGACGAGGGCGAGGCCGGCGAGGGCGAGCGCGATGCCGCCGAACGTGGCGGGGGCGGGCCGCTGGCCGTGGCGCAGCCAGAGCCAGACGACGACGGCCGCCGGCGCCGAGTACTCGACCAGCAGCGCCGGGCCCACCTGCATGTGCTGCACCGCGGCGAAGTAGCAGAACTGCGTGGCCGCGACGCCGAGCAGCCCGTAGAGGGTGATGAGCCGGGCGTTGCGGCGCACAACACCCCAGTCGCCCCGCAGCGCGACGACGCCGAACGGCAGCAGCACGGCCGCGCCGATCGTGATCCGGACGAGGACGACGGCGCCGGGGGTCCAGCCGGTGGCGAAGAGGGCGCCGGCGAGCGGTCCGGACAGGCTGAAGCTGATGGCCGAGACCATGGCGAGGGCGAGCCCCGCGCTCGTCCGTGAGCGACGGACGGCGTCGTCATGCGTCATCGGATTCATGGCTCATGACACTACGGGCGTCCCTGATAACGTGTCAACATGTCTTTCACGCCTGACACCGTGGGGGCGCTGCAGTCGGCGGCCGAGCTCGTCAACGCCGTCGAACCGCCCGTCACCCTCACCACGGTGGCCGACCTCGAGGCGTTCTTCCGGCGCCACGGGTACACGGGGCGGCACGACCGGACCGCCGACGAGGTCGCCGCCGTCCTCGCCCTCGCCCCTCGGCTACGGGCGCTGCTGCTCGCCGACCGCGACGCCGTCGCACCGCTCGTCAACGCGATGCTCGCCGAGGTCGGGGCCGTGCCCCGCCTCGTGCGCCACGAGCACGAGGACTGGCACCTGCACGCCGTCGACGACGACGCCCCGCTGGCGGACCGCATCCTCGCCGAGACCGCGATGGCGATGGTCGACGTCGTCCGGGCCGACGAGCACTCCCGGCTGGACGTCTGCGCCGACGCCGGCTGCTCCGGCGTCGTGCTCGACCTGTCCCGCAACCGGTCGCGCCGCTACTGCTCCGTCACCTGCACCAACCGCAACGCCCAGGCGGCGCACCGCGCACGCCGTGCCGGGGCCGCCTGAGCCGCGGCGCGGGCCGGCTCAGCCGGCCAGCAGCGCGTCGCAGACCTCGAGGAGCCGGTGCCGCAGGGCGTTCGCGCGCGCGGCGAACCCGCGCTGCCGGCGCACGTACTCGGCCTTGCCCTCGGGGGTCTCGATCGCGACGGGCTCGACGCCGTCGGCGGAGACGTCGTAGGGCGAGGCGGCCATGTCGGTGTACCGGATGTCGCGGGCCAGCTCGAAGGAGTCGAGCAGCAGCTCGCCGGGCACGGCGGGGCCCAGCTTCGAGGCCCACTTGTACAGGTCCATGTTGGCGTGCAGGCAGCCCGGCTGCTCCATGGCGACCTGGCGCTCGCGGGTGGGGCGCAGCTCGTTGGCCTCGCGGGCCTCGGGTGTGAAGAACCGGTAGGCGTCGATGTGCGAGCAGCCGATGCGGTGGGACTCGACCACGGCGTCCGTCCCGTCGTGGCCGAGCCGCAGGGGGAGCGGGTGCCGGTGGTCGCGGCCGGCGGCCGCGTCCCGGTACACCATGGCCCACTCGTGCAGCCCGAAGCAGCCGAACGTGCCGGGGCGTGCCGCCGTCGCGCCGACGAGCGCGCGGACGTAGCGGACCGCGTCGCCCCGGTCGGCGAGGAACGCCGGGACGTCCAGCGTGACGCCGTCCTCGCCGTCGGGCAGCATCGTGGTGCGGTACCAGCGCCATCCGTGCCGCTCGTCGTCGCGGGGCACGGGAACCGCGGCGCCCACGCCGGCGTGCCACCGCCGCAGGTGGCTCACGCGGGTGGGGTAGTACGTGAAGAGAAAGTCCTCGACCGCGTGCTTCGTGCCCCGGTCGCGGGCGTCGCGCCAGACGGCCGTCAGGGCGTCCGCCCGCTCGGCGTGCCCGGTGGCCCGGTCACGCCAGTCGCGGACGACGGCGATACCCGGCGCGCGCTCGGGTGCGTCGGCGGTGCCGGGGGCAGGGGGACTCACCCTGCCAGGGTAGGACGGGGCGGCGTATGCTCGAAGGGACGGGAGGTGGTGACGATGGCCACCATCGGGACGCAGTCGGACCTCGAGGCGGAGCAGGACGGCGTCAAGCCCACGCCGCACGTGCCCCAGGACACCTGGATCCAGCAGCACGGCCCCGCCGTGGGACTGCTGGTGGGCCTCTCGGCGCTCGTCTGGACGCTGCTGCGCTACGCCGGCTGAGCCCTCGCCGGGGCCGCTAGGGTGCCTCGCATGACGAGCTACGCGTTCAGCCAGGTCGACGTCTTCGGCTCCGGCCCCCTGACGGGCAACCCGGTCGCCGTGGTGCACGGCGCCGACGCCCTCACGGACGAGCAGATGGCCGCCTTCGCCCGGTGGACCAACCTGTCGGAGACCACCTTCCTGCTGCGTCCCACGGACCCGGCAGCCGACTACCGGGTGCGCATCTGGACTCCCGGGGGCGAGCTGCCCTTCGCCGGCCATCCCACGCTGGGCACCGCCCACGCGTGGCTGGAGGCTGGCGGGCGACCCGCCTCGGACGGCGTCGTCGTGCAGGAGTGCGGCGTCGGTCTCGTCACCGTCGACGCCTCCGGTGGGCGCCTGGCGTTCGCGGGCCCGCCGCTGATTCGCTCCGGCCCCGTCGCCGACGGCGACCTGGAACGGGTCCTCCGCGCGCTGCGGATCGAGCGTTCCGAGGTCGTCGACGCCGCCTGGGTGGACAACGGGCCGGGGTGGGTCGCGGTGCGGCTCGTCGACGCCGCGGCGGTCCTGGCGCTCGCACCGGACCACGGGGCGATCGGCGACCTCAAGATCGGGGCCGTGGGGTCCCACGCACCGGGAGCGGGGGACGCCGACGTCGAGGTGCGCGCCTTCGTGCCGGGGATCGGTGTGCCCGAGGACCCGGTGACCGGGTCGCTCAACGCCGGGCTGGGCGAGTGGCTCGCCGGGTCGGTGCTCCCGGAGGCGTACGTGGCCTCGCAGGGTACGGCCATCGGCCGGCGCGGACGGGTGGACGTGCGCCGGGCGCAGGACCGGACCGTGTGGGTGGGCGGGGCGACCGTCACGGCGGTGCGCGGCGAGGTGACCCTCTGAGGCGCCGGCGGGGCCTCAGGTCGCCGCTCGGTCCGCCGTCGGCGGCGGGGCCGTCCGCAGCGCGACGGCGCCGACGACCCGCTCGAACGGTCCGCGGCCGAGGAACGCCCGCCAGGCGCTCGCGGCGGCGAGCGTCACGAGGATCATCGCCACCAGCGGGCCGTTCGTCGTCGAGTCGAGCAGGTCCCACCGCCAGATCGCGACGATCTGCAGCGTGTACACGGTCAGGGCCATGGATCCGACGGCGGCCAGCGGCGCGAGCACGACCGACCCGACGCGCCCGGCGTACAGGCACAGGCCGAGCACCGTCAGGGCGAAGCCTCCTGAGCCGACCACCTCGAAGAACGTGTTGTCGTGCGGCTCGGCGCGCACGAGGTATGCCGCAGCGGACCCTCCGTCGAACACCCCCACGAGCGACGACGACGCGAGGTACCCGACGGCGGTCGCCGCGAGACCCCCGCGCACCAGCCAGCCGCGGAGGCGGGCAGAGCGCAGGTCGCACCGCCCGACGGCCATCCCCGCGAAGACGTACGCCATCCACACCGCGGCGGGGTAGTGACCCGTGACGACGAAGTCCGTCAGCGCGCCGGAACCGTCGCGGGGCGGGCGCAGACCTGCCAGGCCCAGGAGCTCCGGCACCCAGTAGGCGAGCAGCGGGCCGACGACGGCGACCACCGCGGCGGAGAGCGCCAGTCGCCGCGGACCCCAGCGCAGGAACGGCAGCGCGATCACGAAGCAGGCGGCGTAGAACCCGAGGATGAGCAGCACGCGGGTACCGAGCAGGTCCAGGAGCCCGACCAGCGCCAGGAGCAGCACGGCCCGGACCAGGAGGCGGGCGCGGGCGTGCACCAGCGCGTCGCCGGTCATCGGCCGGGGTCCGCCGGTGACCACGGCGAGGGAGACGCCGGCGACGAGGGCGAACAGGATCGACGAGCGGCCGTCCGCCACGGCGAGCCACGCCCTCGGCCCCTCGACCACGCCGGCGTGGGCCGTGAACATCCCGATCACCGCGAGACCGCGCGCGACGTCGAGACCGGCCACCCGGCCGGGACCGCCTCGCAGGCGCGTCCCGGCCCGGCGCAGCGCCGCGGCGAACCCGTGGGACGTCGCCGGTGCGTCCGGGGCCGGGGCGCCGTCGTCGAAGGTCATGCGCCGATGATCCCGCAGCGTCCGTCTCGTGAGAACAGCGTGTCTCGGCGCGGCGCGTTCACTAGGTTGTGCTCATGAGCGATCTGCCGATGGAGTCCGAGCCCGAGTTCCCGGAGGCGCCGAGCTTCGGCAGCCCGTCCGACGGGCCGAACGGGAGCGCCTCCGACGAGCCGCACGGCGCCGCGCTCTCCGACGCGATCGAGGCCCCGAGCACCCACCAGACGGTGCCGAGCCAGGAGTCCGAGTCCTACACGCACGGGCACCACGAGTCGGTGCTGCGTGCCCACCGGGCGCGCACGGCGCAGAACTCCGCCGGTTTCCTGCTGCCCCACCTGCGCGACGACATGCACGTGCTCGACGTCGGCTGCGGGCCGGGCACGGTCACGACCGACCTGGGCCGCATCGTCGCGGGCGGGGACGTGGTGGGCGTGGACGCCTCCGAGACGGTGCTCGACGCGGCCCGTGCGCACGCCGAGGCCATCGGTGCGCACAACGTCCGGTTCCAGCAGGCCAACGCCTACGAGCTGCCGTTCGACGACGACACCTTCGACGTGGTCTACGCCCACCAGCTCCTGCAGCACCTGTCGGACCCGGTCGCGGCGCTGCGCGAGATGAAGCGCGTCGCCAAGCCCGGCGGGCTGCTCGCGGTCCGCGACGCCGACTACGCCGCCATGGCCTGGTACCCGGAGTCCGCGGGGCTGACGGAGTGGAACACGCTGTACCACGAGGTCACGCACGCCTACGGGTTCGAGCCCGACGCGGGCCGGCGGCTCTTCTCCTGGGTGCTCGACGCCGGCTTCGACGTCTCCGGTGCCGTGCCCAGCGCCTCGTCGTGGTGCTACGCCACGCCCACGGACCGCGAGTGGTGGGGGCAGCTCTGGGCCGAGCGCTGCGTCGAGTCGAACTTCGCGCGGCAGGCGGTCGAGTCGAACCTGGCCGACGACGTCGCGCTCGAGCAGCTCGCGCAGGACTGGCTGGGCTGGGCGCACTCGCCGGACGGCTGGTTCGCGATCCTCCACGGCGAGGTCCTCGCCCGGGCCTGAGACCCTGCACAGCAGACCGCCCCCGCCGAGCAGCTCGACGGGGGCGGTCTGCTGCGTGGAGGCGTCAGCTCGTGACGGTGAGCGTGTCGTACTCCAGGAAGCCCGGCTCGAGGTCCACCTGCACGTCGCTGGGGTCCGCGACCATGTACGCGACCGTGTAGGTCAGGGACTTGTCAGGCTGGACCTTCGAGCTCGGCAGCATGTCGATGCCGTCGTCGTAGACGGCCTCGGACTCCGTCCCGGCGGAGGCGACGACCGGGTACATCAGCGACGGGTCGAAGACCGCTCCGGTGCCGTTCTCGATCGTCACCTCGAAGACGACCGGCGTGCCCTCGCCCTCGACACCGACGGCGTACTCGCCCGGCGTGAACTCCTCCGGCGCCGAGACGCTGATCGCCAGGCCGTCGGCGTAGGTGTACGTCTCGGTGAAGCCGACGACCCCGCCGGCGTTGGTGGCCTCGCCGGAGGCGATGGCCTCGAGGTCCTGCGGGTCCACGCCGGCGTCCTGCAGGCTCTGCTCGATCACGTCCGACTGCTCCTCGACGGTGGCGGTCACGAACGCGGCCGTCGCCACGGAGATCACGATCGACAGCACGATCGCCAGCGCCGAGAGCGCCGTGCCGACGATCGCCATCACCTTGCCGCCGCCGGTCCCTCGCGAGGCCTTGACGATCGCGACGATGCCGAGGACGACGCCGACGATCCCGACGACGGCCGAGCCGATGTTGAGGAACGGGATCCAGCAGCCCAGCAGTGCCACGATGCCCAGCACGAGCGCCGTGATGGCCAGGCCCCGCCTCTCGGCCGCGGGTCGCGGCTGCTGCGGGCCGTAGGAGCCCGGGACCGGCGGCTGGCCGGGCGGTGGCGTGGGTGCGCCCGGGGGGTTCCCGTACGGCGTCGGTGTGCCGTGGTCGGTGGCGGGGCTGAACGGTGCGGCGGGCTGACCCGTGGTCTGCGCGTCGTCGGAGGGCGTGCTCATGCGTCGTCCTTCGTCGGGGGATGGAAGCCGCGACCATAGCGGGGCTCACCCGGTCAGCAGCCGAACGCCACGGGTGAAATGTCGCGACTGTCCCCGACGGTGGCGGTCAGCCGTTCTCCATGTTCTGCTCGAGCTCCTCCAGGATCTCGGGGTTCTCCTCGATGAACGTCGTGCCGGCGTTGAACGCGATCACGTTGGCGACGATCGAGAGCACGATCGCCAGGGCGCAGAGGCCGGCGCCGACCATCGCCATCACCCTGCCTCCGGCCTCGCCCCTCGACGCCTTGACGACGGCGACGATGCCGAGGATCAGCCCGACGATGCCGAGGAGGATCGAGCCGACGTTGAGGATCGGGATCCAGGCGCCGAGGAGGGCCAGGATGCCCAGCACGAGCGCGGCGATCGCGAGCCCGCGCTTCTCGGAGGCGGGCTGCGGCTGGCCGTACGCGGGCCCGCCGTACGAGGGCTGACCGTAGGGCTGCTGGCCGGGCTGCTGACCGTAGGGCTGCTGCTGGCCGGGCTGCTGCTGACCGTAGGGCTGCTGCTGACCGTAGGGCTGCGGGCCAGATGGCTGCCGGCCGTAGGGGTCCTGACCAGGCTGCTCGGGAGGAGGCGTGCTCATGGGGTCTCCTTCGTGGAGGGTCGTCGGGGACGGCCGCCCGGAGTCGCCAACGACCGCGCTGTGCATGGTGACATTACCGCGGCCGGTTAGCCTGGACCCGTGCGCATCGCGAGATTCACCACCGGCGACGACCCCCGCTTCGCCTTCGTCCAGTCCGAGGGGGACACCACCTACCTGGCCGTGCTGAGCGGGGACCCGCTCTACATGCCCGCCATGCCGACGGGGGAACGGGTCGAGCTCGGCGACGGCGTCCGACTCCTCGCGCCGGTGATCCCGCGCTCCAAGGTCGTGGCCGTGGGCCGCAACTACCTGGACCACATCCAGGAGATGGGCAGCGAGGCGCCGGCCGCGCCGCTGCTGTTCCTCAAGCCGAACACCGCGGTCGTCGGGCCGGACGACCCGATCGTGCTGCCCGACTGGACCAGCGAGGTCTCCTACGAGGCGGAGCTCGCCGTCGTGATCTCCAAGGTCTGCAAGGACGTCGAGCCGGAGAACGCCCGGGCCTACGTCCTGGGGTACACCGTCGCGAACGACGTCACCGCGCGTGACGCCCAGCGCACCGACGACCAGTGGGCGCGCGCCAAGGGCTTCGACTCCTCCTGCCCGCTCGGCCCGTGGATCGACACGGACCTGGACCCCGAGGACGTCGGGGTGCGGTCACGCGTCAACGGTGAGCCCAAGCAGGACGGCCGCACGTCGCAGATGATCTTCGACGTCGCGTACCTGGTGTCCTACGCCTCGAAGGCGATGACGCTGCTGCCCGGCGACGTGCTGCTCACCGGGACCCCGGCCGGGGTCGGCCCGATCGAGGCCGGCGACCGCGTGGAGTGCGAGGTCGAGGGGGTCGGCGTGCTCGCCAACCCCGTGGTGCGGCGCGAGGTCTGAGATGGTGTCGACCGGGCTCGCGCCGGCCGCGATCAGCGCGGCGCGTCCCGACGCGCTCGGTGCGCTGCGCGCCTGGGAGCCGGCGTCGGCCGCGCAGGCGGCCCTGCGCGACCGGTTCACCGCCCATCTCGACCGGCACGTCGACGGGCTCCTGCGCGGTTGCCGGCCCGACCACCTCACCGCGTCGACGATCGTGCTGTCCGCCGACGCCTCGTCGGTGCTGCTGACCCTGCACGCGAAGGCCCGGCGCTGGTTCCAGCTCGGCGGCCACCTCGAGGAGGACGACACCACCCTGGTCGGTGCGGCCGCGCGGGAGGCCGTCGAGGAGTCCGGCCTCGATCTGGTCCTGGACCCCGTCCCGGTGCACCTCGACGAGCACGCCGTGCCGTTCTGCGGGCCGGACGGCCGGGCGCGCCACCTCGACGTGCGGTTCGTCGCCGTCGCGCCGTCCGGCGCCCGGCACGCCGTGAGCGACGAGTCGCTCGACGTGCGCTGGTGGCCCGTGGACGGGCTGCCGGACGCCGATCTCGCCGAGCCCGTCGCGCTCGCCCGCGCCCGGGTGCAGGGCCGGGTCGCGTAGCGCATGTCGTCCTGCTGCCAGCCCGAGCCGCAGGGCTACGACCGGGTCTTCGACTCGCGGGCCGCGCGCGTCGCCGCCCGGAGGTACCGGCGCTCGGGACTGACGGTGCTGCCGCGGCGCACCGTCGAGCTCTACCGCGCCGGCGTGCTCTCCGGCAGCACGCTCCTGGAGGTCGGCAGCGGGGTCGGCGACTTCTCCCTCGAGATGCTGCGGGCCGGCATGCGCCACGCGACCTGCGTCGACCTGTCGGGCGCCTACGACGACGCGGCCCGAGCCCTGGCGGTCGAGGCCGGCCTCGCCGACCGCGTCACCCGGGCGACCGGGGACATCGTCACCCGTCCCGAGCTGGCCGGCCCGGCCGACGTCGTCGCCCTGCACAGCGTCGTGTGCTGCTACCCCGACGCCCGGCGCCTCCTGACCGCCGCGGCGAGCAAGGCCCGCCGCCACCTCGTGGTGTCGTACCCGCGCGACTCCTGGGCCGTCCGGGCCTGGGCGCCGCTCGTCAACGTCTACCCGCGCCTGCGGGGGAGCGACTGGCGGTTCGTCGTCCACCCCTCCTCCGTGGTGCACGACGCCGTCGCTGCGGCCGGGTTCGTCGTGGCGCACGCCGAGCGGCTGCGGTTCGACGAGCACCTGGTCCTCACCCGGCGGTAGCCGGGCCTCCGGAACGCACGCGCCGCGCCGGTCGGCAACTAGGCTGTGCCCCGTGATCCCCGCACCTGGTTCTTCCGACGTCCGTGTCCGCTTCGCCCCGTCGCCGACGGGCATGTTCCACGTGGGCGGCGCGCGCTCCGCGCTGTTCAACTGGGCCGTGGCCAAGCAGACGGGCGGGACCTTCGTGCTGCGGATCGAGGACACCGATGCCTCGCGCAACAAGCCCGAGTGGGTGGACGGCATCCTCGCCGCCCACGCGGCGCTCGGCATGCACGCCGACGACCCGACGTTCGAGGGGCCGTACTTCCAGTCCGAGAACGTCACCAAGCACCACGAGGCGGCGGCCCGCCTCCGCGCGGCCGGGCGCGCCTACTACTGCGACTGCACCCGTGACGACGTCGCGGAGCGCACCGGCAACAAGCAGACCGGCTACGACGGCTTCTGCCGTGACCGCGGCCTCGAGGAGGCGCCCGGCCGCGCGCTGCGCTTCCGGACGCCGGACGACGGCGAGACGCCCGTGGTGGACCTGATCCGCGGGAACCCGAGCTTCCCGAACTCCGCGATGGAGGACTTCGTGGTGGCGCGTGGTGACGGCTCGCCCGTGTTCCTCCTGGCGAACGTCGTCGACGACCTGGACGAGGGCATCACCCACGTGATCCGGGGTGAGGAGCACCTGCCCAACACCCCCAAGCAGCAGCTCCTGTGGGAGGCGCTGGGCGCGCAGCCCCCGGTCTGGGCGCACCTGCCCGTCATCGTCAACGAGAAGCGGCAGAAGCTCTCCAAGCGCCGCGACAAGGTGGCCCTCGAGGACTACCTCGCCGACGGCTACCTGCCCGCCGCGATGGTCAACTACCTCATGCTGCTCGGCTGGGCGCCGGGCAACGACGAGGAGATCCTGCCGTTCGACGAGATGATCTCCCGGTTCCGCATCGAGGACGTCAACAGCGCCTCGGCGTTCTTCGACCTCAAGAAGCTCGCGGCGTTCAACGGCGAGTACATCCGCGCCATGTCGGTGGACGAGTTCGTCACCGCCGTCGGGCCGTGGCTGCGCGCTCCCCACGCACCGTGGGCCGAGGAGCGGTTCGACGCCGCAGCCTTCGCCGCCGTCGCGCCGCTGGCGCAGTCCCGGGTGGCGTTGCTCAGCGACATCACCGACAACGTCGACTTCCTGTTCCTCGACGCGCCGGTGGAGGACGAGAAGTCCTGGAACAAGGCCATGAAGCCGGGAGCCGTCGAGCTGCTCACCGACGTCCGGGCCGTCCTCGCGGACCTCGAGCCGTGGGAGGCGGAGCCCCTGAAGGACGCCGTCGCCACCACGGGCGAGCAGCACGGGCTCAAGCTCGGCAAGGCGCAGGCCCCGGTGCGCGTCGCCGTCACCGGCCGGACGATCGGCCTGCCGCTCTTCGAGTCGCTCGAGGTGCTCGGCCGCGAGCGCACCCTCGGCCGGGTCGACGCCGCCCTGGCACGCCTGGCCGAGAACCCGCCGCAGGCCCCCGCGCAGTGACGGCCTTCGGGGCCGTCGCGGGCCGGGTGGACGCCGTCCTGCTCGACGTGGACGACACGCTGGTCGACACCAGGGGGGCGTTCGCGACGGCGATCGCGGCCGTCGCGGAGGCCCACCTGCCGGGCGACGTCGACCGTGCGGCGGTGCTCGACCACTGGCGGACGGACCCGGCGGGCCACTACCGCGCCTACACGCGCGGCGAGACGGACCATCGCACCCAGCGGCGGCTCCGGGCGGACCTGCTGCACCGGACGTTCGGTGGCGCGCCGGTGGGCGAGGACGCCTTCGACGCCTGGGACGAGCTGTTCTGGGGCACGTTCGAGCGGTCGTGGCGGCCGTTCGACGACGCGGCGGCGTTCGTGGACGGCCTGCGCGCCGCGGGTGTCCGTCTCGGCGTGGTGACGAACGCGGCGGTCGAGCTCCAGGAACGCAAGCTCGCCGCCGTCGGGATCGACCTGCCGGTGCTGGTCGGACTCGACACCCTCGGGTACGGCAAGCCGCACCCGGACGTGTTCGTCGAGGGCGTCCGGCGCCTGGGCTCCGTGCCCGAGCGCACCGCCTATGTCGGCGACGAGCCCACGGTCGACGCCCGCGCGGCGCACGACGCCGGCCTGGTGGGCGTGTGGCTCGACCGGCCGGGCGCCCGCCGGGCCGACGAGCAGGCGGTCGACGCCGGTGCGCTGCGCACGGCAGGGATCGTGGTCGTCGCGGGTCTCGCCGAGGTGCCGTCGGCCCTCGGTCTCTGAGGCACCCGGCAGGCACCCGGCAGGCTCCGGCCGGTGGGGCGCTCAGGGCACCAGCAGCAGGACGGCGCCCAGCGCGGTGCCGGTGACGACGACGGCGGAGCACGCCCCGAGCAGCAGCGCGCGCCTGCCGGTGCGCACCAGGCGCGGCACGTCGACGCCGAGGCCGAGGGCGAACATCGCGGCGACGAACAGGGCCGTCGTGACCTGGCCGGCCGCGTCGAGCACGGGTCCGGGGACCACGCCGAGGCTGCGCAGCGCCACGGCACCGAGGAACCCGAGCACGAACCCGGGGACGAGCGCGACGCGGGTCCCGCCGTCGTGCGCGCCGGTGCGGTGGGGTGCGGCGAGCGCCACGCGGCGGGCCCGCACCGCACCCGTGGTTGCCACCAGCGGTGCCAGGAGCACCACACGGGCCAGCTTGGCCACGGTCGCGGTCGTCAGCGCGGTGGCGCCCGCCAGGCCCCCAGCGGCGGCGACCACCTGGGCGACCTCCTGCACGCTCGCGCCGATCCAGAGGCCGGCCTGGGTGCCCGTGAGGCCGAGGGCGCCGGCCGACCGCGGCAGGACGACGACGGCGGCGGTCCCGTAGAGCGCGACCAGCGCGAGGGCGACGGCGGCGGCGTCCCGGGGGGTGTCGTCGTCGCGGCGGTCGGGGAGGCGGTCGAGCACGCTGGTCATGGCGGAGACCGCGGCGGCCCCGCAGATCGAGAAGCCGGTGGCGACCAGGAGCGTGGTGTCCCGCGGCACGCCGAGCCGGGGACCGAGCGCGACGGTGGCGCCGAAGGTCACCGCGACGGTGAGCGTCACGACCGTCAGGCCGCGCCAGCCGAGCGCGACGACGTCGCCCAGCGAGAGCTGCAGCCCCAGCAGGACCACGCCCGCCCGCAGCACGTGCCGCGCCACCCAGTCGGCGCCCGGCCGGGCGGCTCCTCCGAACCGGGCGCCGTGCCGGCCGGGGGAACGCCGGCCCCACGCCCCGAGCACCGAGCCGACCACGGCGCCCGCCAGCAGGGCCAGCACCAGCGGCGAGGCGGCGGGGGCTGTCCGGCTCAGCAGGGGAGCGAGCCCGAGCAGCACCACGGTCGCCCCGGCGGTGAGGGTGAGACCGGGCAGGAGTCGGGGCATGTGACCACCCTCGCCATGCCTGGAGTCGGCCGGAAGGGCGAGGTCGTGATCCATCCATAGACTCGCCCTATGGTGGATCGGACGTCGCTGACCTCGCTGGAGCTGCTGGTCGCCGTGGACACGCACGGGTCGATCAGCGGCGCGGCCCGTGCGCTCGGCGTCGCCCAGCCGACCGCGTCCGCCGGGCTGCGTCGTCTGGAGCGACGCCTGGGCCTCGAGCTGGTGACCCGCGGGGCGCGCGGCACCGCCCTCACCCCGACCGGGCAGGCGGCCGCCGGCTGGGCGCGCGAGGTCGTCGAGGCGTCGCAGCGGTTCGAGACGGCGGCCGCGGGCCTGCGGGCCGGCCCGACGACGGCCCTGCGGGTCGCGGCGAGCCTGACCGTCGCGGAGTACCTGGTGCCCCGGTGGCTCGCCCAGCTGGCCGCGCAGGGCGCTGCCCCGGACGTCGAGCTGCTGGTGCGCAACTCGCACGACGTCATGGAGCTCGTGCTGGACGGCGGTGCGCAGCTCGGGTTCGTCGAGAGCCTCGGGGTGCGGCGAGGGCTGCGCAGCCGGACCGTGGCCCGCGACGAGCTCCTCGCCGTCGTCGCCCCGGGACATCCCTGGGCCCGCCGACGGTCGGTGGGGCCGGGAGAGCTGCTCGGCGCCCGGCTGGTGCTGCGCGAGACCGGCTCCGGCACCCGGGAGATCCTGGAGCGGGCGCTCACCGCCGTCGGCGAGCCCCTGCCCGCGCACCTGCCGACGTTCGGGTCGACGTCCGCCCTGAAGGCCGCCGTGCAGCACGGGGGTCAGGTCGCGGTGCTGTCCGGCCTCACGGTGGCCGACGACGTCGCGGCGGGCCGGCTCGTCGCCCTCGGGGTCGACGGGCTCGACCTCACCCGGCGGCTGCGGGTCGTGTGGCGCGACGGGGTGACGCCGTCGGCAGCGGCGCGCCGGCTCAGCGCCGTCGCGCGCGGTACGCCGTCGTGACGTACGGCATGGCGATCTCCTGCGTCCCCGCGAGGTCCGGGTGGGTCACGACGAGGTCGTCGACCCGCTGGAGCAGCCGGTCGCGCTCGGGCTCGGGCAGCGTCAGGAAGTAGCTGCGCGACCCGGCGAGGGCGCGCAGGTCAGCTGTCGGCAGGTGGTGCAGCCACCGGAACTCGGCCACCTCGACCTCGCCGAACATCTCGCCGAGCGCGGGGGCGGCGCTGCTCTGCTCGCTGTCCGGCTGGAGCTGGTCCCCGGTGTGCAGGATCTCGCCGAACCGGCTCACCCAGTCGATGCGTTCGTCACGGTCGTTCCAGACGACGGCGAGGGTGCCGCCCGCGCGCAGCACCCGGGCGATCTCGGCCGAGGCGCGGGCCTCGTCGAACCAGTGCCAGGCCTGCCCGACCACGACCGTGTCCACCGACGCGTCCGGCAGCGGGAGCTCCTCGGCGGAGCCGACGTGCGTGGTGACGCCCGGCAGGGTGGCGGCCAGCTCGTCCAGCATCGGCCGGGACGCGTCGACGGCGACGACGTCCAGGCCCCGGTCGACGAGCCGGCGGGTCAGCAGGCCGGTGCCGGCCCCGAGGTCGAGGACCTGAGCGGTCTTCGGCGGGACCATCCAGTCCACGGCGTCGGCGGGATACGTGGGGCGGACCCTGGCGTACACGTCCGCACCCGTCGAGAAGGAGGCGGCGCGGTCGGCGGGCGATTGCGGGTCGGGCGTCGACGACATGCCAGCAGCGTCCCACGTCCGCGTCCCGCCGTCAGCCCGTCCTGGCCGAGCGAGCCCGACGGGGCTGCGGGAGCTGCGGTGGCGAGCGGGTGCGGACACCTGGGAGGACGTGACGAAGGGCACCGAGCCGCGGGTTTGGATCCCGGCGGTCGGTCCGGTAATGTTTCGGGTCGTTGGGCCGTACGGAAACCGGCGTCGAAGTCGGATAAGTCCCGGTAGGTCCAGACACCATGGGGTATGGTGTAATTGGCAGCACGAGTGGTTCTGGTCCACTTAGTCTAGGTTCGAGTCCTGGTACCCCAGCGCAGTCCTCTGTCTCACCGCTTTCTCGGGATCCCTGATCCTGTGCGGTGCGCTAGAGTACTGACGGCAAATCGGCCACTGCGGCCGAGGAACCATAGGCCCCCATCGTCTAGCGGCCTAGGACGCCGCCCTCTCACGGCGGTAACGCGGGTTCAAATCCCGCTGGGGGTACGCATCGGTCCGTTCTCGGACCGTCGCAGCGGCTCCGGCGACGGAGCCACGTCCGGCCCCCATCGTCTAGCGGCCTAGGACGCCGCCCTCTCACGGCGGTAACGCGGGTTCAAATCCCGCTGGGGGTACAGCGCACAAGGCCCGGTCCGACAGGACCGGGCCTTTGTCGTGCCCGGCACGGGCCGTCGACAGGGAGCTGCTCAGAGGAACGGATCGGGGACTGTCGGCCCGGCGCCGCTGCTGGTCGGCGGTTCGTAGAGGTCCTGACGACGCTTCGTCGGGATCAGCCCACGGAGCCGGGATCGCGACCGGGGCCGCTCCTGCGGCTCGTCCGGCTGCGGGAACGGTGCGACGTCGACATGGTCGGCGCCCTGCGAGGCACGGGTGCTCTGCGCGGCGCCGTCGCGCTCCGTCCAGGCCCGGTCACCGTCCGTCGTCGGTGGCCCGACCACCGGTAGCTCCGCCGTCGTCGGCCGGGGTTCGCGCTGTCCCACCGGGACGATGGCCGGCGGCGCCGGCCGCGGACGCTCGGCGGCGTTGGCGCCCGGTTTGCGCGGGAAGAAGATGGTGTCCGTCAGCTTGCGGTACGTGACGTCCGGGTCGGGGACGTAGTCGACGCGGCTCAGCGCCTGGTCCTGGCCCGCGGACTCCATGACGAACCGGCCGTACCCCAGCATCTGCCCCAGAGGGGTACGGGTGTAGCTCATGTCCGTCACCTTCATCAGCGGCATCATCGCCACCTTGTGGACCACGAACCCGTAGGTGAGGACGAGGCGCTTGTCCGTCGCCACGAACCACTGGTAGTTCCACTCGAGCCACTTCAGGGCCAGCCGGCCCGCCGGCAGCAGCCACAGCACCCAGACCGCGCCGGCGTCGGTGGCCTGGTGCAGCAGCGCGACGACCACCGTCGCGGCCACGGTCGTGAGGATCGGTTCGAGCAGGGTCGCCCAGTGCAGGCGCGAGGCGAACACGGCCCGCTCGTGGTCCAGCACGTAGCGGCGCAGGTGGCGGTGCGCGCGCACCGCACGGTCGGCGGCGTCCACGGCTACGAGGTCAGGTTGGCGAGAAACTCCCCGAAGCTGGCGAACGCGTTGGCGATCACGTCCCAGATCGCCTTGACGATGTCCGCAGCGCGGTCCGGGCTCGTGACGATCGCGTAGATCAGAAAGATCACGACGAGCCAGATCAGGAGGGTCTTGGCCTTGGCCGGCATCGGGTCCTCACGCCTCTCGGTCGACGGGGCAGGGTCGCCCCGCTGGTGGGGAGCCTACTGACCTGCGGGGTCGCGCCGCGAGCACCACTCACGGCGCGCCGTCACTCGCCTGCGCGCTGGAGCACCTCGGTGAGGCGGTTGGCCGCCGCGACGACGGAGGCCGAGTGCAGCCGACCGGGCTGGCGGGTCAGGCGCTCGACCGGTCCCGAGACGGAGACGGCGGCAACGATGCGCCCGGAGGGGCCACGGACCGGCGCCGACACCGAGGCGACGCCCAGCTCCCGCTCGGAGACCGACTGGGCCCAACCGCGCCGTCGGACGCCGGAGAGGATCGTCGCGGTGAAGACCGCCTCGCGCAGGCCGCGGTGCAGCCGGTCCGGCTCCTCCCAGGCGAGCAGGATCTGGGCCGCGGAACCGGCGTGCATGGTCAGGGTGGCGCCGACGGGGATCGAGTCGCGCAGACCGACGGGACGCTCGGCGGCGGCCACGCACACGCGGTGGTCACCCTGGCGGCGGTAGAGCTGCGCCGACTCGCCCGTGTGGTCGCGCAGGGCCGTGAGCACCGGGTTCGCCGCGGCGAGCAACCGGTCCTCGCCGGCCGCCGTCGCGAGCTCGTTGAGGCGGGGGCCCAGCACGAACCGGCCCTGCATGTCGCGGGCCACGAACCGGTGGTGCTCGAGCGCGACCGCGAGCCGGTGCGCCGTCGGGCGGGCGAGGCCGGTCGAGGAGACCAGCTGCGCCAGAGTGGCGGGACCGGCCTCGAGTGCTCCGAGAACGGACGCGGCCTTGTCCAGTACGCCGACTCCGCTAGTATCGTCCATAGGTCGATACTGACGTCTCGCTTGGTGAGATTGCAAGTTCTGCGCAAACTTCGGTTCGTGGACAGCACGTCAGGTCGCGGAAGCACAAGTGACGACAGCCACCCACCGGTGGCGGAACGAGGAGCTCGAGATGGCCGGCACGCTGGCAGAGAAGGTCTGGGAGGCGCACCTGGTGCGCCAGGGCGCCGACGGGGCACCGGACCTGCTCTACATCGACCTGCACCTCGTGCACGAGGTGACGAGCCCGCAGGCGTTCGAAGGTCTCCGTCTCGCCGGGCGCCCGGTGCGGCGCCCCGACCTGACGATCGCGACCGAGGACCACAACACGCCCACGCTCGACATCGACCTGCCGATCGCGGACCTGACCAGCCGCACGCAGATCGACACGCTGCGCAACAACGCGGCCGAGTTCGGCGTGCGGATCCACTCCCTCGGCGACGCCGACCAGGGGATCGTGCACCAGGTGGGGCCCCAGCTCGGGCTCACCATGCCGGGCCTGACCGTCGTCTGCGGCGACTCGCACACCTCCACCCACGGCGCGTTCGGCGCGCTCGCGTTCGGCATCGGCACCTCCGAGGTCGAGCACGTGCTCGCCACCCAGACGCTGCCCCTGGCGCCGTTCAAGACCATGGCGATCACCGTCGACGGCGAGCTGCCCCCGGGCGCGACCTCCAAGGACATCATCCTGGCGATCATCGCCAAGATCGGCACCGGCGGCGGGCAGGGCTACGTGCTCGAGTACCGCGGCGAGGCCATCCGCCGGCTCTCGATGGAGGCGCGGATGACCATCTGCAACATGTCCATCGAGGCGGGCGCCCGCGCCGGCATGATCGCGCCCGACGAGACCACGTTCGAGTACCTCAAGGGCCGCCCCCACGCGCCCGAGGGCGAGGACTGGGACACCGCCGTCGAGTACTGGAAGACGCTGCGCAGCGACGACGACGCGGTGTTCGACGAGGAGGTCGTCCTGCGCGCCTCCGACCTCGAGCCGTTCGTCACCTGGGGGACCAACCCCGGCCAGGGCCTGCCGCTGAGCGCGAACGTGCCGGTCCCGGCGGAGATCGCCGACGAGGGCGAGCGCGTCAGCGCCGAGCGGGCGCTGGAGTACATGGGCCTCGAGGCCGGCATGCCGCTGCGCGACGTCACGGTCGACACCGTGTTCATCGGCTCGTGCACCAACGGTCGCATCGAGGACCTCCGGTCGGTCGCCAAGGTCCTCCGGGGTCGCACGAAGGCCGAGGACGTCCGCGTGCTCGTCGTGCCGGCGTCGGCCCGCGTGCGCCTGCAGGCCGAGGCCGAGGGCCTCGACGTCATCTTCAAGGAGTTCGGCGCCGAGTGGCGCAACGCCGGGTGCTCCATGTGCCTCGGCATGAACCCCGACCAGCTCGCACCGGGCGAGCGCGCGGCGTCGACGTCCAACCGCAACTTCGAGGGCCGGCAGGGCAAGGGCGGGCGGACCCACCTGGTCTCGCCGCTCGTCGCGGCCGCGACCGCCATCCGGGGCACGCTGTCCTCGCTGTCGGACCTGGACCTGGAGGGCGACGTCGACCTGACCACGTTCGACGGCACCCCGCTGGCACCGCTGACCGCCCCGTCGTTCGTCTGAGCACCCCGCGCTTTCTACAGGAGTCCCCATGGAGAAGATCACCACCCACACCGGCGTCGGGGTGCCGCTGCGCCGCAGCAACGTCGACACCGACCAGATCATCCCGGCCGTCTACCTCAAGCGGGTGACGCGCACCGGGTTCGAGGACGCGCTCTTCGCGGCATGGCGCAGCGACCCGTCGTTCGTGCTGAACCAGGAGGCGTACTCGGCCGGCTCGGTGCTCGTGGCCGGCCCCGACTTCGGCACCGGTTCGTCGCGTGAGCACGCCGTCTGGGCGCTCAAGGACTACGGCTTCCGCGTGGTCCTCGCCTCCCGGTTCGCCGACATCTTCCGCGGCAACTCCGGCAAGCAGGGTCTCGTGGCCGGCATGGTCGCCCAGGAGGACATCGAGCTGCTCTGGAAGATCCTCGAGGCCAAGCCCGGCACCGAGGTGACGGTCGACCTCGAGACCCGGACCGTGCACGCCGACGACGTCACCGTGCCGTTCCAGATCGACGAGTACACCCGCTGGCGCCTCATGGAGGGGCTCGACGACATCGGCCTGACGCTGCAGAACGAGGCCGACATCACCGCGTTCGAGGAGAAGCGGGCCGCGTGGCGGCCGAAGACGCTGCCCGCCAAGCACCTGCCGAAGGTCGACATCGAGCCGGCGCGGCCGGTCAGCTGACCTCGCGCCCGACCTCCGCGGTCCGGTCGCGTGGGGTGGCGAGGGCGCCCCGGACGACGTCGAGCACGGCGTCGTCGGTGAGACCTGCCGCGCGCGCGTCGGTCACGAGGGCGCGAGCCTGTGCGACCAC
>NZ_JALKAT010000024.1:0-58667 GCF_023015685.1 Isoptericola sp. S6320L | reverse complement strand
CTCGGCGCGGGTGGTCGCCGTGGGCCTGCGCTGTGCTGCGGGCGCCGGCCTCGTTCCTCGGCCGCCACCCTGCGCGACGCTCCGGCTCACGGCTCCTCGACCCAGTGGACGGCGGCCTCCTCGGCGGTCGCACCCGCGCCGTCGATCCCGGCGTCCGTCCCGTACACGTCGTTGTCGCGCGCGCCGTCGGCGTTGGGGTCGGCGTCGTCGTCCTCGACGAGGCGGCCGGCCCGGGCGGTGTCGGGCCGGTCCAGCGGGTCCCGTTCCCACACGTCGGGCTCCTCCTCGGCGAGGCGCTGGTCCAGGGGTTCGCCGTGGGTCTCCTCCCAGGACGTCTCGCCCCAGTGGTTCCGGCGGGGACGCTCCGGCGGCGAGTAGCCCTCGTCGAGCGCGTCCTGGGTGCCACGGTCGAGGAGCGTGTCCTCCGTGGAGAGCTGGTTGCCGTCGCCCTCGGCCGCGAGCTCGGGGTCAGATCGTGTCCCTGGCGTGTCTTCGGTCATGACCCCACGGTGCACCTGGACGGCCCAGTCCGCAGCCCGGCGCCGGGCTGCGGAGCTCCCGGAGGCCGTGACGCAGGTCGCTTTGACCGGCACGACGGCGTGCCGCTAGACTGACCAGTCGTTGTGCTATGCCCCGGCGTCCCGTGCCGTCGACGTTCCCACCGTTCGACGGCACAAGGCCAGGACGCCGACCTGGGGCCCCGCGCACAACATCTGACTCATCGGGCGCCGCTTCTCGCCCGACGACACCGACCACGAAAAAGGTTACGAACCGTGCGTACGTACACCCCGAAGCCCGGCGACATCCAGCGCGACTGGTACGTCGTCGACGCGACCGACGTCGTCCTGGGCCGCCTGGCCAGCCAGGTCGCCACGCTCCTGCGCGGGAAGCACAAGCCGACCTTCGCGCCGCACGTCGACGGCGGTGACTTCGTCATCGTGATCAACGCGGACAAGGTCGCCCTCTCCGGCAACAAGCGCGAGGACAAGCTCGCCTACCGCCACTCCGGTTACCCGGGCGGCCTCCGTTCCGTCAAGTACGGCGACCTCCTCGAGAACAACCCCGAGGAAGCCGTGGAGAAGGCCGTGCGCGGCATGCTCCCCAAGAACACGCTCGGGCGCGAGCAGCTCATGAAGCTGAAGGTCTACCGCGGTGCGGAGCACCCGCACGCGGCCCAGACGCCCCAGCCGTTCGAGATCACCCAGCTTTCGCAGCAGGCCTGAGCCGCTGCCCGATGCCGAGCGAAGGAAACACCGTGGCTGACACCACTGTCGACACCGAGCTGGACGAGAACACGCCCAGCAACTACACCACCGAGACCGCCGCCCCCGTGGCCAACGGCGGTCAGTCCATCACTGCCCCGGGCCAGGCCCTGGGTCGCCGCAAGGAGGCCGTGGCGCGCGTGCGCCTCGTCCCCGGCACCGGCCAGTGGAAGATCAACGGCCGTACCCTCGAGGACTACTTCCCGAACAAGGTGCACCAGCAGCTGGTCAACGACCCGCTGAAGCTGGTCGAGGTCGAGGGGCGTTTCGACGTCGTCGCCCGCATCACGGGTGGTGGCCCCTCCGGCCAGGCCGGCGCGCTGCGCCTGGGCATCTCGCGTGCGCTCAACGAGATCGACCGTGACGCGAACCGTGCCGCTCTGAAGAAGGCCGGCTTCCTCACCCGCGACCCGCGTGCCGTGGAGAGCAAGAAGGCTGGTCTCAAGAAGGCCCGCAAGGCCCCGCAGTACTCGAAGCGCTGATCTGTCGCTTCGCGCACGGCCCCGTCGGTACACCGGCGGGGCCGTCCGCATGTCCGGACGCACTACGATCGTCCGAGCGCCCACCCGAGAGGACGACAACTGATGGCACGACTCTTCGGCACCGACGGTGTCCGTGGCCTCGCCAACCGCGACGTGACGGTCGAGCTCGCGCTCGACCTCGGCAGCGCCGCAGCCCACGTGCTGGGCTCCCGCTCCATGCCCGGCCACCGGCCGAAGGCGGTCGTCGGGCGTGACCCGCGCGCCTCGGGCGAGTTCCTGTCCGCCGCGGTCTCGGCGGGCCTGGCGGCCTCCGGCGTCGACGTCGTCGACCTCGGCGTGGTGCCGACGCCGGCGCTCGCCTACCTGGTCAGCGCGATGCACGCGGACCTCGGGGTGATGGTCTCCGCCTCGCACAACGCCATGCCGGACAACGGCATCAAGTTCTTCGCCCGCGGCGGCCTGAAGCTCGACGACAGCGTCGAGGACGAGATCGAGGCGGTGCTCGGCAACGGCTGGGAGCGCCCGATCGGTGCGGACGTCGGGCGGATGCGCGTCGACACCGGCATCGCGGCCGAGCAGTACGTCGAGCACCTGACGGCCAGCATCGGGACGACGCCGGACCACCGGCCGCTCGAGGGCCTGCGGATCGCGGTGGACGCCGCCAACGGCGCGGCGAGCCAGGTCGGGCCGGACGCGCTGCGCGCGGCGGGTGCCGACGTCGTCGTGATCAACGCCAGCCCGGACGGGCGCAACATCAACGAGAAGGCCGGCTCCACCCACCCCGAGCAGCTCCAGGCGGTCGTGGTGGCCGCCGAGGCCGACTTCGGCGTGGCCTTCGACGGGGACGCCGACCGCTGCCTCGCCGTGGACCACGGCGGTGTCCTCGTGGACGGCGACCAGATCCTCGGCATCCTCGCCAAGGCGCTGAAGGACGAGGGCCGGCTGCCGGGGGAGACGCTCGTCGTCACCGTCATGAGCAACCTGGGCCTGCTGCTGGCCATGCGGGACGCCGGGGTCCGGACCGTCCAGACTGGGGTTGGCGACCGCTACGTCCTGGAGGAGATGCGGGCGCACGGCTACGGCCTCGGTGGCGAGCAGTCGGGCCACATCATCCTGGCCGAGCACGCCACCACCGGCGACGGCGTCCTCACGGCGCTGCACCTCGCCGCCCGGATCAAGGCGACGGGCAAGCGGCTGGCGGACCTCGCCACCGAGATCCCGCGCCTGCCGCAGACGCTCGTCAACGTCAAGGGCGTCGACAAGGCGCGGACCGACTCGGACGAGGACCTGCGCATCGCGGTCGAGAACGCCGAGTCGCTGCTCGGGGAGACCGGCCGCGTGCTGCTGCGCCCGTCGGGGACCGAGCCCGTCGTGCGAGTCATGGTGGAGGCGGCGACCCAGACGCAGGCCGAGGGCGTCGCGGAGACGCTCGCCGCCGTCGTGCGGGAACGCCTCAGCCTGTGAGCCCGTGGTCGGGCGAGGTCGTGCCGGCGCTGGCGGACGCCGTCGCCGACGTGCTCGACGTCGCGTTCGGTCGGCCGGAGGCGCCCGGGGTGCTCCCGATCGTGCAGGCGGGCGACCCGGTGCTGCGCGCGTCCGCGGCGCCGTACACGGGCCAGCTCGGCGACGAGCTCCCGCGTCTCCTGGAGGCCATGCGGCGCACGATGCGGGCGGCGCCCGGCGTCGGCCTGGCGGCGCCCCAGGTCGGCATCGGCCTGGCCCTCGCGGTCTGCGAGGACGCGGGGATGCCGGGCGACGAGCGGGAGCGGACGCCGCTGCCCTACCGCGTGCTCGTCAACCCGCGCTACGAGGCCGTGGCCGACGACGGCACCCCGGGCGCGCGCGTCGCGTTCTACGAGGGCTGCCTGTCGGTGGACGGCTGGCAGGCCGTCGTCGCGCGGCCGCGCCAGGTGCGCCTCACCGGCCAGGACGAGACCGGGGCCGCGCTCGACGAGGTGCTCACCGGCTGGCCGGCGCGGATCGTGCAGCACGAGACGGACCACCTACGCGGTGAGCTCTACCTCGACCGTGCCGAGTCCCGGTCGCTCACGTCGAACGCCAATCTCGCACGGTTCTGGTCCGCCTCGCCCGACCCGGCGCCGGCCGCCGCGGCCCTCGGTTTCACCCTGCCCTGACCCGCCGGCGGCGGACGCTGGACAGATGCTGTGAAACCCGCGTGAACGTTCCTGGCTCAGGGTCGGACGGGGGGCATCCCTGATGTCTCGGGCCGCGCGGGGGCCCTACGCTGGTGTCCGTCGCGCCGTACGGCGCCGATGCCGCCGCCGGCCGGGCCGGCTGACGAACGAGGGACCGCGTGCCGGGAATCACCATGATGCTGAGCCAGGTGGAGGCCTGGATCCTCGAGATCGCCGCCTCCGTCTGGATCTATCCCGCGATGTTCGCCTCGGCCTTCATCGACGGCTTCTTCCCGCCGGTCCCCAGCGAGTCCGTCCTCGTCACCCTCGTGATCTCCGCCCAGGCCACCGGGGTCCCGTGGCTGTGGCTCATCATCCCCGTCGCGGGCGCCGGGGCCTGGCTGGGCGACCAGGTCGCCTATGTCCTCGGCCGCCGGTACGGCACCGAACGGCTCACCGGGATGCGCAGCGCACGGGGTCGCAAGACGGTGGCCTGGGCGCGCCGGGCGCTGGCCCGACGCGGCGCCGTCTTCATCATCGCCGCCCGCTACATCCCCGTCGGCCGGGTGGCCGTGAACATGACCGCCGGGGCGCTCGCCTACCCGCAGCGGCGGTTCATGACGTTCTCCGGCGTCGCCGCGGTGCTCTGGGCGGCCTACTCGACGCTGATCGGCATCGCTGCTGCCGAGGTGCTGGGTCACGACCCGCTGCTGGCGATGGTCGTGGGCGTGGTGGGCGGCGGGCTGCTCGGTCTCGTCGTCGACCGGGTGGTGCAGGCGTTCACCCCGCGCGAGGAGGTCCTGGAGGAGATGCGCAACCAGGTCCCGGTCGCGGTGCCTGACGCCGACGAACCCTCAGAGCTTGCGTAGGCGCACCCGCTGGACCGAGTGGTCGGAGCCCTTGGTCATCACGAGCGTGGCGCGGCCCCGCGTGGGCAGGACGTTCTGCTCGAGGTTCGGGGCGTTGATCGACTCCCAGATGCTCAGCGCCCGCGCGGTGGCCTCGGCGTCCGACAGGTCGGCGTAGCGGCGGAAGTAGGACTCCGGCCGGCTGAACGCCGTCCGGCGCAGCTTGAGGAACCGGTCCACGTACCACTGGCGGATGTTCCGGGTGCGGGCGTCGACGTAGATCGAGAAGTCGAAGAAGTCGCTGACCGCGACCGTCGGCTCGGTGGCCGAGAGCGAGCGTGCCGGCTGCAGCACGTTGAGGCCCTCGACGATGAGGACGTCGGGCCGGTGCACCACCGCCTCCTCGCCCGGGACGATGTCGTAGACCACGTGCGAGTACACCGGGGCGTACACCTCCGGCTGGCCCGCCTTGACGCGCGACAGGAAGCGGATGAGCGCGCGGCGGTCGTACGACTCGGGGAAGCCCTTGCGCTCCAGCAGGCCGCGCCGCTCCAGCTCGGCGTTGGGGTAGAGGAAGCCGTCGGTGGTGATCAGCTCGACGTTCGGCGTCTCCGGCCAGCGGGCCATCATCTCGCGCAGCACGCGCGCCGTCGTCGACTTGCCGACCGCGACCGAACCGGCGACGCCGATGACGTACGGGGTGCGGGGCGGCTCCTCGCCGAGGAACGTCGACGTGGCACGGTGCAGGCCCGCGGTCGCCGTGACGTACAGGTTGAGCAGCCGCGACAGGGGCCGGTAGACGGCGTCGACCTCCGCGAGGTCGATGGGGTCGCCCAGGCCGCGCAGGCGGGCCACGTCCTCGTCGGTGAGGGGCAGCGGCGTCTGCTCCGACAGGCCGCTCCAGGCGGTCCGGTCGAAGTCGACGTAGGGGGAGGCCGGCGCCAGCCGGGGGAGGTGCTCCGACAAGGGAGGGAGCGACGTCGGATCACCGTTGCCGGGGACGGACGTCGCGGACGAGGAGGTCACCTGGTCGATTCTGCCCGAGGCACCCACCGGCGACGCAAACCGTGACCGGCTGCGCTCGGCGGACGACCGGCCCGGCGCGGGCCTGGGTAGACTCCCGCGCATGTGTGGCATCGTCGGATATGCGGGCCTGGGGCCGTCGGGAAATCGCGTCGAGCAGGCTTCGGCCGCCGGGGACGGGGCGTCGGACCGCCCGCTCGAGGTGGTGCTAGAGGGCCTGCGGCGCCTCGAGTACCGCGGGTACGACTCCGCGGGCGTCGCGCTCGTCGGGCCGGGCTCCGCCGAGGTGACCTCGGCCAAGAAGGCCGGCAAGCTGGCCAACCTGCTGGCCGAGCTCGCCGAGCGTCCGCTCCCGGCTGCCACCGCCGCCGTTGGGCACACACGGTGGGCGACGCACGGTGGACCGACCGACGGCAACGCCCACCCGCACGTGGCTGACGACGGGAGGCTCGCCGTCATCCACAACGGAATCATCGAGAATTTCAGCGAGCTGCGCGAGATGCTCGCCGCCGAGGGCGCGACCTTCGTGTCCCAGACGGACACCGAGGTGGCCGCCCACCTGCTGGCCCGCGAGTACCGCGCCGCCGGCGACCTGACCGCCGCGATGGCGGCCACCGCGCGGCGCCTGCACGGCACGTTCACGCTGCTGGCCGTCCACGCCGACGCGCCGGACACCGTCGTCGGCGCCCGGCACGACTCGCCGCTGGTGGTCGGCCTCGGCGAGGGGGAGAACTTCCTCGGGTCCGACGTCGCGGCCTTCGTCGCGCAGACCAAGGAGGCGCTGGAGCTCGGCCAGGACCAGGTCGTGACCATCACGCCGACGACGGTCGAGGTGACCGACTTCGACGGCGCACCCGCCGAGGGCAAGCGGTTCACCGTGGACTGGGACGCCGCCGCCGCCGAGAAGGGCGGCTTCGAGTCCTTCATGGACAAGGAGATCCACGACCAGCCGCACGCGGTGGCCGACACCCTGCTGGGGCGGACGGACGCCTCCGGGCGGATCGTGCTGGACGACCTGCGGATCGACGAGTCCCTGCTGCGGGCGGTCGACAAGATCATCGTCGTGGCCTGCGGGACGGCCGCCTACGCCGGGCACGTGGCGAAGTACGCCATCGAGCACTGGTGCCGGATCCCGGTGGAGGTCGAGCTGGCGCACGAGTTCCGCTACCGCGACCCGATCGTGGACGCCGGGACCCTCGTGGTCGCGATCTCGCAGTCGGGCGAGACGATGGACACGCTGATGGCCGTGCGCCACGCCCGGGAGCAGGGCGCCAAGGTGATCGCCGTCGTCAACACCAACGGGTCGACGATCCCGCGGGAGTCGGACGCGGTGCTGTACACGCACGCCGGACCGGAGATCGCCGTCGCCTCGACCAAGGCGTTCCTGGCCCAGATCACGGCGGCCTACGTGCTCGGCCTGTACCTGGCGCAGCTGCGCGGCAACAAGTTCCCCGACGAGATCGCGGCCACGTTCGACGAGCTGCGCGACATGTCCCGCAAGGTGCAGACCGTCATCGAGCGCGGCGAGTACGTGCGGGCCACGGCGCGGTCCATGGCCGACGCGGACAAGGTGCTGTTCCTCGGGCGGCACGTCGGCTACCCGGTGGCGATGGAGGGTGCGCTGAAGCTCAAGGAGCTCGCGTACATCCACGCCGAGGGGTTCGCGGCCGGAGAGCTCAAGCACGGCCCGATCGCGCTGATCGACGAGGGCCAGCCGGTGTTCGTCGTCGTTCCCTCGCCGCGCGGGCGCGACCAGCTGCACTCCAAGGTGGTCTCCAACATCCAGGAGATCCGGGCCCGCGGGGCGCGCACCCTCGTCATCGCCGAGGACGGGGACGACGAGGTGCGCAAGTACGCCGACGAGGTCTTCTGGATCCCGAAGGCCCCCACGCTCCTGCAGCCGCTGCTCGCCGTGGTGCCCCTGCAGATCTTCGCGATGGCGCTCGCGACGGCCAAGGGGCTCGACGTCGACCAGCCGCGCAACCTCGCCAAGTCCGTCACCGTCGAGTGACGCGGAGGCGTCGCGGAGGGTGGAGCCCGACGGAGGAGGGATCCGCCTGGAGCAGAGCGGCAGGGTCGCTCGACGACGAGAACGAGTGATCCGCAGGGCATGATCGACACCATGGATGACGCGCAGGACGGCCCCGCGGGCGGCCCGACCACGCTCGGGGCCCTGGCCGACGAGGTCGAGATCATCTCGCGCGTCTACGAGCGCCGGTTCGGCATCCCCCGGTCCGACGACTGGCTCGTGCTCAAGCTGCACGAGGAGGTCGGTGAGCTGACGCAGGCCTACCTGGCACGCTCGGGGCGCTCGCGCGACCGCGGCGAGGGAGCCGGTGCCGTGGACGCCGCGTTCCGGGCCGAGCTGGCGGACGTCCTCGCGCAGCTGCTGCTGGTCGCCCGCCGGTTCGACGTCGACCTGGAGGCCGAGCTCGAGCGCAAGTGGTTCCGGTTCCGCCATCTCGTGGAGCCGCAGGACGAGGACGGGGTGCGTCGGTGATCGTCGGGGTGGGGATCGACGTCGTCGACGTCGCACGGTTCATGGCCACGCTGGAGCGCACCCCGCGGCTCCGGGAGAAGCTCTTCACCGAGGCGGAGCGGGACCTGCCGGCGTCGTCGTTGGCGGCGCGGTTCGCCGCGAAGGAGGCGATCGCCAAGGCGCTCGGGGCGCCGGGCACCCTGCACTGGCACGACGCCACGGTGCATCGCGTGGTGGGCGGGCCGCCGGAGGTGGAGCTGCGCGGCACGGTCCAGGCGCGTGCCGACGAGCTCGGGGTGCGGCACTGGCACCTGTCGATCTCGCACGACGCGGGGATCTCCTCGGCGATGGTCGTCGCCGAGGGGTGACCGGGTTGATGCCGACCATGCCGTGACGCCCGTCCGTGGAGACAGACGGGCCGCCACGGCAGGGTCGGCACCCGGCGTGGGTCAGCCCTGGAGCTCGGGGATGACCTTCCGCTGGAACAGCTCGATCTGCTCCCGGTCGCCCGCCGCGTTCGCGAAGTAGGTGATCGCGTAGGTCATGCCGAGGTTCTGGAGCTCCTGGAGCTTCTCGACGATCTGCTCCGGGGTGCCCACCATGAGGCCGTGGCGCCAGAGCGAGCTCTCCCGGTGGCCCTGGTCGCCCGGCGCGTACTGGGCGAAGTGGGCGTCGATCCACGCGAGCTTGTCGTCGATCTCGGCCTGGTTCTCGCCGATGACCACGTTGTAGTTCGCCGACCGGGTGATCTCGCCGAAGTCCCGGCCGATGTCGCGGCAGTGCTGCTCCAGCACCTGGGACTTGTGCTGGAACTCCTCGGGGCTGCCCGAGAAGTTCGTGTACTGGGCGTGCTCCGCGGCGATGCGCAGCGTCTTCTTCTCGCCGCCACCCGCGATCCACAGCGGGATGCTCGGGACCTGCGCGCCGCCGTCGCCGACCGGCAGCTGCTGGAGCGGCTGGGGGTAGGACAGTGCGCCGTCGACCTGGTAGAACTGGCCGTCGAACGTCCCGGACGAGCCGGTGCGCCACATGCGCTCCATGATCTGCACGCCCTCGTCCAGGGCCCGGAGCCGGTCGCCGGCGCTCGGGAACCCGTAGCCGTAGGCGCGCCACTCGTGCTCGTACCAGCCGGCGCCGATGCCCATCTCGGTGCGTCCGCCCGAGATCGCGTCCACGGTGGACGCGACCTTCGCCAGGTACGCGGGGTTGCGGTAGGCCATGCACGTGCACATCTGGCCGAGGCGCACGCGCTGGGACGCTGCGGCGAACGCGGCCATGAGGGCCCACGCCTCGTGCGTCGCCTCGGTGCTCGGCACGGGGACGGTGTGGAAGTGGTCGTACACCCACACCGACTCCCAGGCGAACTCGCCGCCCGGGACGGCCTCGCCGGCGGCCGCGTTGTCCGCGTAGTGAAGGAGGGACAGCATGGTCTCCCAGTGCTGCTCCGGGGGCACGTCGGTGAGCGACATGCGCCAGCCCTGCGGGATGAAGAGTCCGAATCGCATGGTCCTGAGCCTATGCGGTCCGGCCGCGCCGCGTATGTTCGGACCATGATCGAGGCATGGAACGCTGCCGACGTCCGCGCTGCCGAGGCGCCCCTGCTGGAGGCCGGCGAACCATTGATGGAACGGGCGTCGTTCGCGCTCGCGATGCAGGTCCTGGCGGACCTCCGGGCCCGACGCCGGCACCTGCGCGGCGCTCGCGTCGTGCTCCTGGTAGGAGCCGGCAACAACGGGGGCGACGCGCTGCACGCCGGTGGCGTGCTGGCGCGCCGGGGCCTGGCCGTCACGGCCGTGCTGGTCTCGGAGCGGGCGCACACCGGTGGGCTGGCCGCCCTGCGCTCGGCCGGCGGCCGCGTCGTCGAGCTGTTCGCCGACCCGGCCCGCACCGCGGCGGTGGCCGCCGACGCGGCGAGCGCCGACGTCGTGCTCGACGGGATGGTCGGGATCGGCGCCCGCGGGGCGCTGCGCGGACCGGCCGCCGACCTCGTCACCGCCCTCACCGACGCCAGGGGTGGGAGACGCAGCTCGGGCGCACGGGTGGTCGCCGTCGACCTCCCCTCGGGGATCGGGGCCGACGACGGCACGGTCGACGGCCCCGTCCTGCCCGCGGACCGCACGGTCACCTTCGGCGCGGCCAAGCCCGGACTGCTGCTGCCGCCCGCCGCCCACCTGGTCGGCGAGCTCACGGTGGTCGACATCGGGCTGTCGCTCGAGGGCGCACCGGCGCTCCGCCGGCTCGAGGCGGTCGACGTCGGCCGGGCCTGGCCCGTGCCCGGACCGACGGACCAGAAGTACAGCCGCGGCGTCGTCGGCCTGGTCGCCGGGACGTCGACGTACCCGGGGGCCGCCGTGCTCTCGGCGTCGGCGGCGGTGCGGGCGGGCGCCGGGATGGTGCGCTACCGCGGGCCGGGTGCCGTCGGGCACGCGGTGCTGGCCGCCCGACCGGAGGTGGTCGTCGCGCCCGGCCGCGTGCAGTCGTGGGTGGTCGGTCCGGGGGTGCCGCCGTCGGACGAGGACGACGGGCAGCACGGCCGGGGCGGTGGCGGGCTCGCCGCGGCGCGGGGAGACCTCGGCGGGATGTCGCAGGGAGCCACGCCCGCTGTGGTCGACGCCGGCGGGCTGTCCCTGCTGGAGCCTCCGTGCCCGCCCTGGTTCGTCCTGACGCCGCACGCCGGCGAGCTGGAGACGTTGCTGCGGCGGCACGGCGAGGACGTGCACCGCCGCGACGTCGAGGCCGCACCCCTGCGGTGGGCGCGCCGGGCGCACGAGCTGACCGGCGCGACGGTGCTGCTCAAGGGTGGGGTGACGGTCGTCGTCGGGCCGTCGGGGGCGTACGCCCAGGCCGACGCGCCCGCCTGGCTGTCCACGGCCGGGGCCGGCGACGTGCTGGCGGGGCTGCTGGGCGCGATGCTCGCGGCTCGCTCGGCCGAGGTGGTCGAGCGGCCCGAGCTCGCGGCCGAGATCGCGGCGGCCGCGGCGCTGGTCCACGGGCGCGCGGCGGAGCGGGCGAACCCCGGTGGTCCGGTCGCCGCGCTCGACGTGGCCGACGCCCTGCCCGCGACCGTCGCGTCGCTGGTCGCGCAGGCGTAGCGCGACGGTCGCCACGCCATGGGAGCCTTCGCAGAGTTCGCACCGCACCGGCACGGCACGCCGGCCGCGGTGGCGGTCCGGGTCGCGACCGTGGACGACCTCCCGGCGGTCGAGCGGGTCCAGGACGCGGCGGGGCAGACGTTGCTCCTCGACGGCATCCGCGCGGCGATCCTCGACAGCGGGCGGCAGGTGCTGGTCGCCGAGACCGGTGCGGACGGTGACGACGAGCGTGCCGCCGTCGTCGGCTGGGCCAAGACCCACCTGCACCCGCGGTCCGACGGCGTCGCCCCGGCCGGGCACTATCTCGGTGGGGTGACGGTGCACCCGGCGTGGCGGCGGTGCGGGGTCGCGACGGCGCTGACCGCCGCGCGGATGGGATGGATCGCAGGCCGTGCGGCCCGGGCGTTCTACGTGGTCAACGCCCGCAACGCCGCCTCGATCGCGCTGCACGAGCGCTGGGGGTTCCGGGAGGTCGCGCGAGCCGCGTCGTTCCACGGCGTCACGTTCGCCGGCGGGGCAGGGCTGCTCCTGGCGGCCGACCTCAACGCGTCGTGAACGCGCCGCCGTCCACGTGCAGGGTCTGGCCTGTGAGGTGTCGCGCCCCGGGGGATGCGAGGAACGCGACGAGGGCGGCGACGTCGTCGGGGGTTCCGGCGCGCTTGTCGTGCGTGGCGGCGACCAGGCGCTCGCGGCGCTGGTCGGTGAGTCGACCGCGGAAGTAGTCGGTCCCCTCGATGTATCCCGGTGCGACGCAGTTGGCGGTGATGCCGCGCGGTCCCACCTGCGCCGAGAGCCCGGCGGTCCATGCCTGGACCGCGGCCTTCGCCACCCCGTACGAGCCACCGGCGTACTCGGCGCCGATCGATCCCACGGTGACGATCGTGCCGCCCGGGCCCATGATGCGCAGGGCGGCCGTGACGGTCAGGACGGTGCTCACGAGGTTGGCGTCGAGGTTGGCGCGCCAGGATGCGGCGACGTCGGTGAGCGTCGGGTCGGTGGAGGCGGCCTCGGACGGCCGGTCGAAGTCCGTGTTGCCGCCCGCCATGGCGACGACGATCTCGAGGGGCGCGTCGAGCCCGCTGACGAGGGCGTCGACGGCGGAGGGGTCGGCGGCGTCGCACACGACTGCCCGCGCACCGGTCTCCGCGGCGGCCGCGTCGAGCGGCCCGGGCCGGCGCCCGGTGATGACGACGTCGTCCCCGGCGTCGACGAAGTGGCGGGCGATCGCGCGGCCGATGCCGCCCGAGCCCCCGGTGATCAGTACCTGACGGCCCACGTGCTCCTCCTTCATCGGCTATGTTTAGATCTAAACATAGAGGAGGACGAGGTGTCTGACTACCCCCTCGACGCGACGGCGGCCCTGCCGGCGGGCGAGATCGCTGCGGCGTGGGACCGCGAGCTGCCCGGGGTGCCGACGTCGTCGATCGGCGTGATCACGCCGCTGTGGCGAGCCGCCAAGCGCCTGGCCGACGAACGCCGTCGGACGCTGGCCCGGCTCGGCGTCGACGGCGCGACGCTCGACCTGCTCAGCACGCTGCGTCGTTCCGGTGAGCCCTGGACCCTCACCACGCGTGAGCTCACGACCCAGACCCTGGTCACCGCCGGGGCGGTCTCGCAGCGGGTCGCGCGCGCAGAGCGCGACGGGCTGGTCGCGCGGGCGCCGTCCGACGCCGGACGCCGGGCGGTCGCGGTGACGCTGACAGGGGAGGGGCACGCCGTCGTCGAACGCGCGGTGCGCGAGCTGCTCGAGCACGAGGAGCGGCTCCTCGGCGTCCTCGGAGCCGACGAGCGGGACGCGCTCGGGCGCCTCCTCGGAGCCTTGCTGGACTCGCTGCCGGGGCGCGACGACGTCGGCTGACGTGACCACTACCTCGGCGGGGACCGCACTACCTCGGCAGGTGGGCCTCGATCGCCTCGATGATCTCGGGGGCGTCGGGGACCGTCTTGGGGGAGTAGCGGCGCACCTCGCCGCCGGGCAGCACGAGGAACTTCTCGAAGTTCCAGCGGATGCGCCCGTCGTGCCCGCCCGCGTCGGGGGTCTTGGTCAGCTCGGCGTACAGCGGGTGCGCGTTCCTGCCGTTGACCTTGACCTTCGACACCACCGGGAAGGTGACCCCGTAGGTGGTGGAGCAGAACTCCGCGATCTTCTCGTCGCTCGACAGCTCCTGCAGGAACTGGTTGCTCGGAAACCCGACGACGGTGAAGCCGCGGTCCGCGTACTTCTGCTGCAGCTGCTCGAGGGTGTCGTACTGGGGCGTCAGACCGCAGCGCGAGGCGACGTTGACCACCATGACCACCTCGTCGCGGTGCTCGGCCAGGGTGGCGGACGTGCCGTCCATGCGGTCGAAGGGGATGTCGTAGAGGCTCATGCGTCCATCTTCGCCCGCCGACGGCGGTGCCACCACGCCCCGAGCCCCGTGGCGACGACCAGGGTCACCAGCAGCCCGACCCACCCGACGCCCTGAGCGGCCTCGGCGAGCCAGCGCTGGACCGACGCCGCAGCCTCGACCACGGGGTCCGCGCCGGCGCCGCCGGCCAGCACCCGCAGCTCCCAGAACCCGTACCAGGCCACGTAGAGGCCGGCGACCAGCAGGATCGCCCCGCCGAGCCGCGCAAGGACCGGTCCGGCGCCGCGCGCCCGCCCCACGACCCCGGCCCCGGCGGTCGCGACGACGACGGCGGCCGTCCCGACGAGCAGCGCCATCCCGGCGGCATAGGTGGCGAACAGGGCGACGCCCTGCGCGACGGACCCGGCGCGGAAGGCCGTGACGACCACGGCGAGGAACGGGGCGATCGTGCACGTCAGGGAGGCCAGCGCGTACGAGGCGCCGAACCCGACGACCGACCACCAGCGGTCCGTCAGCGGCTTGCCGCTGCCGGTACGCAGCAGCCGCAGCCCGGGCAGCTCGCGACCGGCCATCACCCAGACGCCGGCGGCCGCGAGGACGACCCCCAGCACCAGGGTGAAGGCGGGCAGCCAGCGCTGCACCGAGCTCGCCACGGGGGCGACCACCAGGCCGAACACCCCGAAGACCGCCACGAAGCCGAGCGTCAGGGCCGCCGTCGAGCGCAGCGCGCGCCCGACGGCGGAGGCGCGGCCGTCGTCGGGGCGTACCAGCGTGGCCAGGTAGGCGGGCAGCAGAGCGAACCCGCAGGGGTTCACGGCCGCCACCAGGCCGGCACCCAGGGCGAGCGCGAACGCTCCGTCGTCGAGCACCGGCTCAGCCGGCGAGGTCGGCGACGGCGGACTCGAGCTCGGGCTCGGTGAGCACGCCCTCGGCGACGATCTCGCCGTCGGCGTCCAGCACCACGAACGTCGACTGCTGGGTCATGCCGAAGTGCTGCCAGACCTCCCCGGCGTCGTCGACGAGGTGGGTGATCCCGGCGATGTTCTCCTCGGCCATCTCGCTGATGGCCGAGGCGTCGTCGAGCCCGCCCACGCCGACGACCGCGACGTCGTCGCCGTACTCCTCGGCGAGGCCGGTGACGGCCGGGATCTGCATGATGCAGGTGGGGCACCACGGTGCCCAGAACCACAGCACGGCCGGGGAACCGGCGAGCGACGCCCCGTCGAACTCCTCGCCGTCGAGGGTGGTCGCGGCGAAGTCGTAGACCGCGGGCACCGCCTCGGTGGCCATGTCGTCCTCGGCCATCTCCTCTTCTGACATGTCCTCTTCTGACATGTCCTCGTCGGCCATGTCGTCGGTGGCGGTGTCGCTCGCCATCTCGTCCGCGGTCGCGGTGCCGGCTGCGGGCGCCGGGTCGTCGGCGGCGCACCCGGACAGGGCGAGCGCGGTGGCCAGGGCCAGGGCGGCGGGAAGAGGTCGGCGCGTCATGCACCCAGTCTTGCCCGGCAAGGTGCTCCGCGGGACCCCCGGACGTCTTACGGGATGGTGACGGCGCGCGAGAATGGCCGCATGTCCCGCGTGCCGCCACCCCCGGACTCGCCGCCCCCCGACGCGCCACCCTCCGACCCGCCACCGCGTCGCGGACCCCGCAAGCACGTCCCCCCGCTGCCGGTGCGGGACGGGCTCAACCCGACGCGTCTCGTGCTGCCGCACGACGCCGCCATGGCCGCGCGCCACCGTACGGCGTTCGACTACCTGCTCACGAGGTTCCCCGACGACGCCGACCGGCTGCGCGAGAAGGTGGCGGCCGGCGAGGTCGTCACCGGCGGCGGCACGGTCGTCACCCCGACCACGCCCTACGAACCGCGCGGCTTCCTCTACCTGTACCGCGACCCGCCGTCGGGCGAACCGGAGGCGCCCGGTCTGGCCGAGATCGAGGTGCTGCACCGCGACGAGGACCTGCTCGTGGTCGACAAGCCGCACCTGGTGGCGACGATGCCCCGCGGACGCTGGGTCACCCGCACGGTGCTCACCCACCTGCGCCGCTCGCTCGACCTGCCCGACCTCGTCCCGGCGCACCGCCTCGACCGCCCCACGGCCGGCGTGCTCGTCCTCACCGTGCGTCCCGCGGTGCGCGGCCCCTACCAGCTCGTCTTCCAGGAACGCCGGGTGGAGAAGGTCTACGAGGCGGTCGCGCCGCTCCCGCCGGACGACGGCGGCGCGCACGACGGCGAGCAGGGCTTCCCCCGCACGGTGCGGTCACGCATCGTCAAGCGCCGCGGTGTGGTCCGGGCCGAGGAGGTGCCCGGCGAGCCGAACGCCGAGTCGTGGATCGACCTGGTGGCCCGCGACGACGAGCGAGGTCTGGGGCTCTACCGGCTCCGGCCCCGCACCGGCAAGACCCACCAGCTCCGGCTGCACATGGCCTCGCTCGGCCTGCCGCTGCTGCACGACCCGTTCTGGCCCGAGCTACGACCGGACGCCCCGGACGACCCGGAGCGCCCGCTGCAGCTCCTGGCACGGTCCCTGGCCTTCGACGACCCGCTCACCGGCGAGCCACGGCTGTTCACGTCCCGGCGGGCGCTGTCCGAGTGGTGAGAGAATCGCCGTCGTGAACCTCCCGCCCCTCGACGACGGCACGCCGGCACAGGCGGTCGTCGACCTCGACGCGATCAGCGACAACCTGCGCGCCCTGCGGAGCCACGCGCCGTCGTCGGACGTCATGGCGGTCGTCAAGGCCGACGGGTACGGGCACGGGATGCTGCCCGCGGCGCGGGCGGCGCTCGCGGGCGGGGCCACCTGGCTCGGCGTCGCCACGGCCGCCGAGGCGTTGACGCTGCGTGCCGGCCTCTCGGGTGCCGACGTGCGCGTCCTGGTCTGGCTGCTGACCCCGGGTGCGCCGTTCGCCGACCTGGTCCGCGCGGACGTCGACGTCACCGTGGCGGCGCCCTGGGCGCTCGACGAGGTGGCCGCCGGCGCCCGGGCGGCGGGCCGGGCGGCACGCGTGCACCTCAAGGTGGACACGGGGCTGTCCCGGGGCGGTGTGGCCGCCGGCGACCTGCCGGAGGTGGCGCGGCGCGCCGCGGCCCTGGAGGCCTCCGGCGAGCTGAGCGTCGTCGGGGTCTTCTCCCACCTGGCGTGCGCCGACGAGCCGGGACATCCCTCGATCGCGCGGCAGGCGACCGCCTTCGACGCGGCGCTGGCCGTGACGGGCGACGCGGGTCTACGACCCGAGGTGCGCCACCTGGCGAACTCCGCCGCGACGCTCACCCTCCCCGAGCTCCACTACGACCTCGTGCGTCCCGGCATCGCGGTGTACGGGTTCGCACCCAGCCCCGCGCTCGGCGTGCCGGGCGACCACGGGCTCCGGCCGGCGATGACGTTCCGGTCCCGGCTGGCGAACGTCAAGCAGGTCGCTGCGGGGGAGGGCGTCTCCTACGGGCACCTGTACACCACGTCGCAGGACACCACCGTCGGGCTCGTACCGGTCGGCTACGGCGACGGGGTGCCGCGCCATGCCTCGGGCGGGTCCGCCGGACCGGGCGGGCCCGTCGCCGTCGGGCAGGGGCCGGGCGCTCGCGTGCTGCGCGTGGCGGGCCGCGTGTGCATGGACCAGCTCGTCCTGGACCTCGGGCCGGACGCCGCGGAACGTGCCGGTGACGTGGTCACCCTGTTCGGCTCGTCCGACGGCGTCGCGCACGGCGCCGACGTCCCCAACGCCCAGGACTGGGCCGACGCCGCCGGCACCATCAGCTACGAGATCGTCACCCGCCTCGGTGCGCGCGTGCCGAGGGTCTACGTGTCAGAAGGAGATGTGCACCAGTGAGCGACGTCGTCGTGCAGACCGAGACCGACCTCCCGGACGCCGCGACCACGCGGGCGCTCGGCGCGGCGCTGGCCGGGGTGCTGCGGGCCGGGGACCTGGTGATCCTCACCGGTGACCTCGGTGCGGGCAAGACCACGCTGACCCAGGGGCTCGGTGCCGCGCTGGGGGTGCGGGGGCAGGTGGCCTCCCCGACGTTCATCGTGGCGCGCGAGCACCCGCCGCTGCCGGGGTCGACGGGCTCCGACGGAGCCTCGGGTCCCGCCCTGGTGCACGTGGACGCCTACCGGCTCGGCGACCTGTCGGAGCTCGACGCGCTCGATCTCGACTCGTCGCTCGACGAGTCGGTGACCGTGGTGGAGTGGGGCCGCGGGCTGGCGGAGGCGCTCACCGACGAGCGGCTCGAGATCGACCTCGAGCGCCCCCGGGGCGGTGTGGGCGACGACCTCGAGGTGGACGCGGAGGCCGGCACACGGCACGCGGTGCTGCGCGGGATCGGCGCGCGGTGGGAGGGCGTCGACCTCGCCGCGGTGGTGCGCTCCGCGCTGCTACCTCGGCCGTAGCGGTACTACCTCGGCCGTCAGTAGGCTGGGGGCGTGGCAGTTCTCGCTCTCGACACCTCCGCGGCCGTGGCCGTCGCACTCGTGGACGACGACGGCGCACGCCTCGCCGCGCGCACGTCCACCGAGCGCCGCCGGCACGCCGAGTCGCTCGCACCCCTGATCGCCGAGGTCCTGGCCGAGGCCGGCCTCGAACGCACGGACCTGACCGCAGTCGTCGGCGGTACCGGACCGGCTCCCTTCACCGGGCTGCGCGTCGGGCTGGTGACGGCCCGCACGCTGGCGCTCAGCCTCGGCATCGACGTCCTCGGCGTGCCCAGCATCGACGCCCTGGCGGTGCAGGCGGTCGCGGACCTCGGCCTGCGGCCGGGGGACGAGGTCCTCGCCGCGACCGATGCCCGCCGCAAGGAGGTCTACTGGGCGCGCTACCGCGTCGTCGCGCACGAGGGACCGCACGGGGTGCCCGTCCTGGAGACGCTCCACGGACCGGAGGTGCAGAAGGCGGCCGAGGTGGCCACGGCACAGCTCGACGCCCCCACCGAGGCAGGCGCGCGGCTCGGCGTCGTCGGCGAGGGCGCAGCGCTCTACCCCGAGGACCTGCCGCCCGCCGACGACGCCCCGCTGGTCCCGGACGCGACGGTGCTGGCGCGGGTCGCGCTCGCCCGGCGCGCGGCCGGCGCTGACCTGCCGACGGAGCCGCTGTACCTGCGCCGCCCCGACGTGCAGGAGCCGGCCGGAGCCAAGCGGGTGCAGTCCACCGCCGGAGGCGCGGCATGACCCAGAACGCGCTGGAGGTCCGGCTGCGACCCCTGGAGAGCGCCGACTTCGACCGCGTTCTCGAGCTGGAGCGCGAGCTCTTCGGGGCGGGCGCGTGGACGTACGGGATGCTCGCCGACGAGCTCGCGGGCCTCGGCCGGTGGTACGTCGTGGCCGAGCCCGCCGACGCCGCGGAGCGCTACGGACTCGGGCGGCGACCCGTGATCGGGTACGCGGGCCTGTGGTTCGACGGCGAGGTGGCGCAGGTGATGACCCTCGGCACCGCGCGGAGGTACCAGAGCCGCGGGGTGGGGCGGCTGCTGCTGCAGGCGCTGGTCGACCGGTCCCGCGAGCTGCGCGCCCGGGCGCTGTTCCTGGAGGTCGCGGTGGACAACGCCCACGCGATCGCCCTGTACGAGCAGTTCGGGTTCGAGCGCCTCGGGGTGCGCAAGCGCTACTACCAGCCCGAGGACAAGGACGCCTTCACGATGCGGATGGACCTGGCGCAGTCGCAGACGGGTTCGACGGCGCCCGGGGACGCCGCGTGAGCGGAGGGCCCGCGGCGCGCGAGCAGGTCCTGGTCGACGTCGCCACGCTGGCGGCGGACCTCCAGCTCGGAGGGCTGGAGGACCCGGCCGGTGGTGCGCCGGTGCTGCTCGACGTGCGCTGGGAGCTCGGCCGGAGCGACGGCCGCGAGCAGTACGAGGCCGGGCATCTGCCGGGTGCGGTGTTCGTCGACCTCGAGACCGGTCTGGCCGCGCCGCCGTCGCCGGCCGAGGGACGCCACCCGTTGCCGTCGGCGACCGCCTTCCAGGAGGCAGCACGGAGCTGGGGGATCGGGACGGGCTCGCGCGTCGTCGTGTACGACGCCGTCGGCGGCACGTCCGCCGCGCGAGCCTGGTGGCTCCTGCGCTGGTTCGGGCACCGGCAGGTGCAGATCCTCGACGGCGGGCTGGCTGCCTGGGTGCGGGCCGGCCACCCGCTCGAGGCGGGCTCCGTCGAGCGCGAGCGCGGCGACGTCGTCGTGCGCCCCGGCGGGATGCCCGTGCTGGACGCCGGCGAGGCGGCGGAGCTCGCGAGGGACGGTGTCCTGCTCGACGCGCGGGCGGCCGAGCGGTACCGCGGCGAGGTCGAGCCGGTGGACCCCCGGGCGGGCCACGTCCCGGGTGCCGTCTCGGCCCCCACCGCCGGCAACCTGGCCGACGACGGGACGTTCCGCCCGGCGGCGGAGCTCACGGAACGGTTCGCCACGCTCGGCGCGACGGCCGACCGACCGGTGGGCGTCTACTGCGGCTCCGGCGTGACGGCGGCGCACGAGGTGGCCGCGCTGGCCTCGGTGGGCGTCGCGGCGGCCCTGTACCCCGGGTCGTGGTCCCAGTGGTCGAACGACCCGGCCCGCCCGGTCGCCACCGCCTGACCCCGAGGGGCCAGGCGGGGGAGGGTCAGAGGACCTCGGCGACCTGGTCGAACGCGAGGCGCGGGTTGCGCGGGTACGGGGACCCCTCGCCCTCGGCGACGCCGACGTTGACGACCATGAAGGACTTCCAGCCGGTCCCGGCGAAGAACTCGCCGTCGACCCCGTCGAAGTCCATCCCGTCCATCGGCCCGGCAGCCAGACCGACCGCACGCAGCGCGACGACGAGGTAGCCGGCCTGCAGCAGCGCGTTCTTGCGGGCCATGCTCTCCCGCACCTCGGTCGCGGGCGCGAGCTGCTCGCGGATGCCGGGGTAGACCGGGAAGAGCTCGTCCAGGTGCTCGTGGAACGCCGGGTCCGCGGCGAGGACCAGGGAGACCGGAGCGGCCTCGACCTTCGGCCTGTTCCCCTCGGCCATGTGCGGCACCAGCTGCTGCCGGGCCTCGGCGGAACGGACCACCAGCAGGCGCAGGGGCAGGGTGTTCATCGCCGTCGGGCCGAGCTTGGCGAGGTTCCAGGCAGCCTGGAGCTGGGCGTCGGTGACCTCGGCGTCGGTCCACTGCGAGGTGGTGCGGGCCTGGCGGAAGATGCGGTCGGCCGCGGTCTCGTCGATGGCGAGGGGAGCGGTCTCGAGAAGGGTGTCGGTCATGCCCCGAGCAACGTGTTCATGCTTGCGGATGATTCCTGCCGCAGCGGTGACGTGCGACACGCTCGGCCGGGCCTCAGAGCTCGGTGAGCAGCTCGAAGTCGACCCCGTCGGCGCGTGCCAGGTAGAGGCGCTGGGCGGCGTGGTTGCCGCTGAACTGCATCGGTCCGCGAGGCCCCTCGTAGACGAGCCCGTCCACCGACCGGTCCGTGGCGGCGACGGCGGGGCTCCCGGCCCGCTGCACGATCGAGCGCAGGGCGAAGATCCCCTCGTAGCACGCCTCCGCCGCCGCTCCCACGGCCGGGGCGTGAAGCCCGTGGTGGGCCGTGTACCGCCCGATGAGGTCGAGGGCCTCGCCCGTGGCGAGGCTGCGGAACCAGCCACCCGCCGAGTAGAGGTCCGTCGTGGCGCCGGCACCGCTGCCGAGCAGCATGTTCTCCTCCATGAGCGTGCTGAGCCGCAGCATCCGCTCGTGCAGGCCACGGCGGGCGAAGGCGCGGTTGAACCGCACGCCGTTCTGCCCGACCATCAGCAGCAGCACACCGTCTGCCCGGGCCGCCTCCACCGCGTCCAGGGTGGCTGCCAGGACGGGCGCGCTCGCGCCGGCGGCCGGCAGGAACCGCGCGCCGGCGAACTGCGCGTCGAGCCCGGCGATCTGGCGCGTGAGCACCCGGAACGTCCCGCGCGGCCAGGCGTAGTCGTCCCCCACCACGTACCAGCGCCGGACGCCGCGGGTGGCCCGCAGGCGCCGGATCGCCGGGAAGAGCTGCGCCGAGGGCACCTCGCCGGTCACGTACAGCCCGGACCTGCGTTCCGCGCCCTCGTAGGCGGCGGGGTAGACGTACGGCACCCGCTGCTGCACCACCGGCACGACGGCGTTGCGCACGGCGGACGTGTGCCAACCGGTCAGCGCGTCGAGGCGACCGGCGTCGAGGGCGGCGCCCAGCTCGCGCCGCAGCACCGGCGGCGGCTGACCGGCGTCGAACAGCTCGGCCCGCACCGGTCTGCCGAGGACACCACCGGTCGCGTTGATCTCCGCGACCGCGAGCTCGGTGACCGCCTGGCACGACGGGCCGTAGATCCCGCCGGGCCCCTGGAAGTGCAGCAGGACGCCGACGACGAAGTCAGACATGACGCCCCGTCCCCGCGGGGGACCCGCGGGCCCCGGCCTGTGTTGGCGGGTATTCTACGAGCACCGAGAAGGAGAGATCAGGATGCGGACACCACCTGGGACGGTCAGCCGGCGCCGCACCGACGTCGAGTCGGCCATGGCCGCCGCCGTCCTGCGCGAGTCGGTGCTGGGCGCCCGCCGGTCCTCGCGCCGCGCGGGCGACGTCCTGCGCGCGGAGGGGTTCACCCTGGACGAGTGGCTCGTGCTCGGCACCCTGGAGGACGCGGACGGCCTGACGATGAGCGAGCTGCGCGAGGCCACCGTCACGGACAAGGCGACCCTCGGGCGCCGGGTCGACTCCCTGGTCACCCGTGCCCTGGTCTACCGCGAGGTCGACGGGCTCGACCGCCGGGTGATCCGGGTGTTCCTCTCCGCCCGCGGCCGTGACGTCCTGTCACGCCTCACGACGCTGCTGGCGCAGGACTAGCGCCCCGGCGCCCCACGCCACGACCAGCACCACGGTCAGCGCGACGCCGTAGGGGGCGAGGTCGACGGACGCTCCCGGGACGGCCGCCGCGGCGGGCACGTGCTCGGCGAGGGTCTGGACCAGGGTGACGACCGCGATCCCCAGCGCGGCGGCCGCGGAGACCCCCGTGACCAGCACGTCGTAGCGCACCCGTCGGCGCCCCGTGGGCCGCGCGCCCGCCGTGACGTAGACCCGCCGGGCCACGGCACCCTGGGCCGAGTCGAGCAGCGACATCCCCGCGGCGAAGAGCAGCGCGAGCGGCAGGGCGGCGTACCAGCTGCTCTGGTCGAGGGTGGCGGCGCCGGCCACCGCCAGCAGGCCGATCGAGGTGGCGGTGTCGAAGCCGAGACCGAACAGCAGCCCCACGCCGTACATCCGGGCAGGTCGGTCGGTGGCCCACTCGAAGCGGCGCAGGAGCCAGGAGACGGGACCGCCGCCCACGCCGTCCGGGGCCGTGGTGGGGGAGCGCAGCGCGCGGCGCAGCAGGACGACGTTCACGGCGCCGATCACGAGCAGGAACGTGCTGGCGACCAGCGGCCCCCACACCCCGGTGACGCGGCGCAGCAACGAGGAGTCGTCGTCCAGCATCGGCGCCAGCGCCTGCACGCCGAGGGTGAGGAGCGCGGCGGCCACCACCACGACGGTCGAGTGACCGAGGGAGAACCACAGGCCGACGCCGCGGGCGTCACGCTCGGTGCGGACGAGCCGCCGGGTGGTGTTGTCGATCGTGGCGATGTGGTCCGGGTCGAACGCGTGCCGCAGGCCGAGGCCGTACGCGGTGAGACCGAGGGTGAGCAGCACGGCGGTGCCGCCGTCCTGCAGGACCACGACGGCGGCGATGCCGGCGAGGCCGACGGCGTGCAGCGCCGCGACGACCGGCACCGTCAGGTGCCGGCGTGCCGTGCGGGCCGGCAGGTGGGTGGGCACGTGGGTGGGCCGGCGGGTGGGCATCCTGGTCATCCGTCTTCTCCGGGTTTCGGTCGGTGGTGGGCGAGCGCGCGCTCGACCGGGCTGAGGTGCGTCGCCGACCCCAACCAGCGGGTGACGGTCCCGCCGCGGTCGAGCCGCAGGGTGGTCGCGCCGGGGACCGGCCCCGGCAGGTCCGACTCCTCCAGGGCCTCGAGCTCGTCGGTCGCGTGCACGTCGGTGAGGGTGTCGAGCACGCGGTACGGACCGAGCACGCCCGGGACGGGGGCCGTGCCGGAGGCGACGACCTCCTCGACGAGCACGGGCCCGACGTCGTCGGCCACGTCGCTGCGGACGACGACGCGGCCGCCGTGCTCGCCGTCGCGGCCCAGCACGACGGTCTCGCGCAGGACCAGGCGCGCGCCCGCGCCGAGGCGGACGGTGGTCGCCCGGACGACGTCGGCGCCGCCGGCGACGACGAGCGGCATCCCGGCCCAGTCCAGCCGGGCGCCGCGCCCCAGGCGGACCTCGACGTCCCAGCGGCAGGCCGCGCCCTCGCCGTCGTAGGCGACCGTCCCCCCGACGTCGGTGATCCGCAGCGCGCAGCCGTCGGCCACGTCGACCCGTACGACGACGTGGTCGCCGCCGAGCAGCACGGCGCCCGTGGCGACCAGCGCGACCTCCGCCCGGACCGCGCCGCGGGAGACGGTCCGCACGGCGAGCAGCCCGTCGGTCGCGTCCACCCGCACCGGCGAGCCGGGAACGGTGCCGCGGCTCAGGCGGACGGCGGTCGTCGCCCGGGTGTCAGCGAGCGACGACGTCGTGGTCATCGGCGTGCGAGTGCGCGTGATCGCCGTCGGCGTGGCTGTGCAGCACGCCGCCGTCCTCGTCGGCGTGGAAGTGCGGGGCCATCGGGCCGGGGTCCTGGGCCACGTGCGCCCCGGAACGGTAGGCGGCGAGCACGTCGAGCACCCACGCGCGCAGCGCCGCCACGGAGCTCTCGTCGGTGCGGGACAGGGCGATCACCGCGCGACCCTCCCGTGCCGCGGAGGCGTCGGCCACCATCCGTTCGACGTCGACGCCGACGTGCGGGGCCAGGTCGGTCTTGTTGACGACCAGCAGGTCCGCCCGGCCGATGCCGGGGCCGCCCTTGCGGGCGACGTCGCCGCCACCGGCGACGTCGAGGACGAAGATCTGCGCGTCGACCAGCGCCGGGGAGAAGGTGGCGGTGAGGTTGTCGCCGCCGGACTCGATGATGACCACGTCCAGCGGTGCGAAGTCCGCCGCGAGGTCCTCGGCCGCGAGGAGGTTCGCGGTGACGTCGTCGCGGATCGCGGTGTGCGGGCAGGCGCCCGTCTCCACGGCGCGGATCCGTTCCGGTTCCAGCACGCCGGCGGACCGCAGGAACCGGGCGTCCTCGTCGGTGTAGATGTCGTTGGTGATGACACCGATCTCGAGCTCGGTGGCCAGGGCGCGGCACACGGTCGCGATGAGCGACGACTTGCCGACGCCCACGGGGCCGGCGACGCCGAGGCGCAGCGGCCGGGCCGTCGTGGTCGGTGCGGTCTCGGGGAGCGGGTTCTCAGGCACGGAACAACCTCTGCTGGGTCAGGGCGTGGGCCTCGGCCCAGCCTTCGGTCAGGGGAGCGCCGGACGACGGGATGTCGTCCGGGGTGGTGCACGCCGCGACCCGGGCCACGTGGGGCTCGGCGGCGGCGCAGGCGTCGAGGACCCATCGGGCCGGGACGAGCGGGTCCAGGGGCTCGAGCTTGAGCAGGGCCGACGCCGCCGTCTGGGCGTCGTCGTACACCGTCAGCCGGACGAGGTCGGCGGGACCGAGCCCGCAGGCGGCGGCGACCGCCCCGAGCACGACGGCGCGAGGCACGCTGCCGTGCCGGACGGCCAGCCCGGCGGCGGCAGCGACGGCGTGGTGGTCGGCCCACAGGGTCCGGGCCACGCGCAGGTAGCCCCGTCCCAGCAGGCGGGCGGCGTCGCGCAGCGCGCCCGAGGGCGTCCGGGCCGCCCACGCGCGGGCGACGGCGTCGAGCCCGTGCGCGCCGCCGGTCGTGAGGACATGGGCGGTGACGACGGCCGTGCCCGCCTCGACGAGGCTGACCGTCGTGGCGCGGCCGGCCATCCAGGCCGGGACGTCGTCGACGGGGAGTCCGCCGAGCAGGGCCGGCTCGAGGCTCGCGGAGTGCGCGTGACCGCCGCCCGGCAGGCGGGCGTCGGCCAGCAGCAGGGCGACCGTGCCCGGGGCCGGGGCAGTGCGCTCGGCGGATCGGGTGGTGGCGGGAGGAGGTGTCGGCACGGGTCAGAACATCGAGTAGAGCTGCGCCAGGGGCAGCTGGACGGCCGGTGCGGGCTCGACGCGGTCGCCGTCGATGCGGATCTCGAACGTGTCGGGTCGGATGTCGATGCGGGGCAGCGCGTCGTTGTTGCGCATGGCGGACTTGCCCACGCCGCGGGTCGAGGCGATCGGCGCGAGCCGGCGGCGCAGCCCGAGCCGGTCGGCCAACCCGTCGTCGATCGCGGCAGGTGCCACGAAGGCGAGCGAGGTGTCGGCCGCGAGCGCGTCGCCGAACGCGGGCCGCTGCAGCACGGGCTGCGGGGTGGGGATGGAGGCGTTCGGGTCGCCGAGCGCCGCCCAGGCGATGACGCCGCCCTTGATCACCAGCTCGGGCCGGAACCCGAAGAACCGCGGGTCCCACAGCACCAGGTCCGCGAGCTTGCCCGGCTCCACCGAGCCGATCTCGGAGTCGACGCCGTGGGCGATCGCCGGGTTGATCGTGTACTTGGCGACGTAGCGCCGGGCGCGCTCGTTGTCGGCCGGCTCGCTGCTGCCGAGCGGGCCGCGGCGATGCTTCATGACGTGCGCCACCTGCCAGGTCCGGCAGATCACCTCGCCGATGCGGCCCATGGCCTGGGCGTCGGAGGAGGTGATCGAGATCGCGCCCATGTCGTGCAGCACGTCCTCGGCGGCGATGGTGGTCGCCCGGATGCGCGACTCGGCGAACGCGAGGTCCTCGGGCACGGCGGGGTTGAGGTGGTGGCAGACCATGAGCATGTCGAGGTGCTCGGCCACCGTGTTGACGGTGTGGGGCAGCGTCGGGTTGGTCGAGCCGGGGATCACGTGCTCGAGCCCGGCGATCTCCAGGATGTCCGGGGCGTGCCCGCCGCCCGCGCCCTCCACGTGGTACGCGTGGATGCCGCGGCCCGCGATGGCGTCGATCGTGGACTGCACGTACCCGGTCTCGTTCAGCGAGTCCGAGTGCAGCGCGACCTGCAGGCCCCACTCGTCGGCGGCACGCAGCGCGGCGTCGATCGCGGCCGGGGTGGAGCCCCAGTCCTCGTGGACCTTGTAGCTGCCCGCCCCCGCGAGCGCCTGCTCGGCCAGGGCCGCCGCGCTGACGGTGTTGCCCTTGCCGAGCAGCAGGACGTTGAGAGGGATCGGGTCGAGGGCACGCAGCACCTGTCGCAGGTGCCAGGCGCCCGGGGTCACCGTGGTGGCCTTGGACCCCTCCGAGGGTCCGGTGCCGCCGCCGGCGACGGTCGTGAGGCCGGTGGCGAGCGCCTCGTGCAGCGCGGACGGCGAGAGCAGGTGCACGTGCGGGTCGAACCCGCCGGCCGTGAGGATCCGCCCCTCGCCGGAGATCACGTCCGTGGACGGCCCGATCACGAGGTCCGGATGCACGCCGTCGGCGACGTCGGGGTTGCCGGAGCGCCCGAGCGCGACGATCCGGCCGTCGCGCAGGCCCACGTCGGCGCGGACCACGCCCCACCAGTCGAGCACGACGGCGTTGGTGATCACCGTGTCCAGGGCACCCTCGGCCCGGGTCCGGGTGGACTGCGCCATCGACTCCCGGATCGTCTTGCCGCCGCCGAACACCGCCTCCTCGCCGCCGACCGTGCGGTCCTCGGTGACCTCGATCCACAGGTCGGTGTCCCCGAGGCGGACCTGGTCGCCCACGGTGGGGCCGTAGAGGGCGGCGTAGCGCTCGCGGTACACCCAGACCATCAGCGCACCGTCCCGGCGTCGGCCGTGGTGCTGCCGTGGGAGGCCACGGCAGTGGGGTCGACGGCGCCCAGGCGGCCGCCGTCGACCTTGTCCCGCTGCAGGCCGGGCACCCGGCGGGCACCGCGGACGGCGACGGCGTCGACCTCGCGGCTCACCCCGGGCTCGAACCGCTGCGAGGTGCCGGCGGGGACGTCGAGGCGGAAGCCGTGCGCGGCGGCGCGGTCGAGGCGCAGGGCCGCGTTGGCGTCCGGCAGGTGGACGTGCGAGCCGACCTGCACGGGACGGTCGCCGGTGTTGGTCACGACGAGCCGCAGACGCTCGGCGGGGGTGCGGTCGGCGTTGAGCTCGATCCGGCCCGGAACGACGCGGATCGCGCCGGGGCCGGTGGTGCTGTGGGCGCTCACGGTGCTCCTACGGGATCGGGTGGTGGAGGGTGACGAGCTTGCGGCCGTCGGGGAACGTGGCCTCGACCTGGACGTCGGTGAGCATCTCGGGCACACCGTCCATGACCTGGTCGCGCGCGAGCACGCTGCTGCCGTCACGCATGAGGGTGGCGACGTCGGCGCCCTCGCGGGCACGCTCCAGCACCCAGCAGGACAGCAGGGCGACCGCCTCGGGGTGGTTGAGCCGGACGCCGCGGCCCAGACGGTCGCGGGCGACCATGCCGGCGACGGCGAGCAGCAGCTTCTCGGTGTCGGCGGGGGTCAGGTGCACGGTGCCTCCGGCGTCCGACGGGCGGGGTGGCCGGTCACAGCGCCATCGCCTCCCGGGCGTCGTGCACCGCCGCGGCCCCGCCGGGCGCACGGTGCGTGATCCGGCCGGACGTCATGACGAGGTACTCCCCGGCGTGCTCCACCGCGTAGCCGATGTGCTGCTCGACGAGCAGCACGGACAGCTCGCCACCGCTCGACAGGTCGGTGATCGCGTCGTAGATCTCGCGCACCACGTTGGGCTGGATGCCCTCGGTCGGTTCGTCCAGGACGAGCAGCCGCGGCCCGGTCACCAGGGCGCGGGCGATGGCGAGCTGCTGGCGCTGCCCCCCCGAGAGGAGTCCCGCCTGCCGGCCGAGCAGCGGCCCCAGGGCGGGGAAGAGGTTCAGGGCCTCGTCGGTCCGACGGCGGCCCGCGGCGCCGTACGCGTCGGCCACCACCTGCAGGTTCTCCCGGGCGGTGAGCTGGCCGAACGACTGCTGGCCCTGCGGGACGTAGGCGATACCGCGACGCACGCGGCGGTGCGGCGGCCAGCCGGTCACGTCCGTGCCGGCGAGGCGGACCGTGCCGGCCCGGGCGGGCAGGAGCCCGAGGACCGCGCGCAGCAGGGTCGTCTTGCCGGCCCCGTTGTGGCCGAGGACGGCGGTCAGGCCGCCGTCCGGCACGGTGAGGTCGACGCCGTGCACCACCGTGGTGCGTCCGTAGCCGGTGCTCAGGCCGGTGAGCTCGAGCGTCATGCGTCCTCCTGGGTGGTCAGGGGTCCGGCGGCCTGGGTGGTCGGGGGCTCGGTCGAGACCGGGCTGCCGAGGTAGACCTCGACGACGGCGGGGTCGTTCTGCACCTCCGCGACCGTGCCCTCGGCGAGGACCTGGCCCTGGTGCATGACGGTGACCGAGTCGGCGAACGACCGCAGGAAGTCCATGTCGTGCTCGACGACGACCACCACGCGCTGGGACCCGATGCGCCGCAGCAGCTCGCCGGTGGCCTCCCGTTCCGCGTGGGTCATGCCCGCCACGGGCTCGTCGAGCAGCAGCAGGTGGGCGTCCTGGACCAGCAGCATCCCGATCTCGAGCCACTGCTTCTGGCCGTGGGCGAGCACGCCGGCGGCAGTGTCCCGCAGAGCCGTCAGCCCTACGAGCTCGAGCGCCTGCTCGACGGCCTCAGGTACCGCGCCGCGGCGGCGCAGCATGGTCAGCGGTCCACGGCGGGCGCCGGCCGCGATGTCCAGGTTCTGCAGCACGGTCAGCTCCTCGAAGACGCTGGCCGTCTGGAACGTGCGGCCGACGCCGTCCCGGGCGATCCGGTGCGTGCCCCGCCCGAGCAGCTCCTTGCCGCCGAACCGGGCCGAGCCCGTGGCGCTCGCCAGCCCGGTCACCGCGTCGATCAGCGTCGTCTTGCCGGCGCCGTTGGGTCCGATGAGGAACCGGAGGTCGCCCTGGGTCACCGTCAGGTCGACGTCGCGGACGGCGACGAAGCCACCGAAGGCGACACGCAGCCCGCGCACCTCCAGGTAGTCGTGCCGGAACCGTGTGGAGTCGGTCCCGAGCAGGGCCTCCGCGGCGGTGCCGGTGGGCTCGGCGCCGGCCGCGGTCTCGGCGGTGGGGACGTGGGTCATGGGGTGCTCCCCTCGGTCTGCGTGACAGGTGCGGGCGGGGCGCTCCGGGCGGCGCTCCTGCGCCGTCGGCGGCGCACGAGGGAGGCGAGGCCGCCCGGCAGGAACGCGACGACGCCGATGAACAGGGCGCCCTGGAAGTAGATCCAGCCGGAGGGGAACTGCTCCGAGATGGAGGTCTGCGCCCAGCTGACGGCGATCGAGCCCAGCACCGGGCCGAGCAGGGTGGCCCGACCGCCGATGGCGACGCCGACGAGGAACCCGATCGAGGGCACCACCCCGACGTCGGCGGGGGAGATGATGCCGACGACCGGCACGAAGAGCGCCCCGCCGACGGCCGCCATCACGGCGGCGACGACGTACGCCACCGTCTTGACCAGGGCCGGGTCGTACCCGAGGAACCGGACGCGGTCCTCGCCGTCGCGCACGGCGACGAGCAGCTCGCCGAACCGCGAGACCATGAGCTGGCGGGCGACCAGGACCATGGCCAGCAGCGCACCGGCCGCGATGAGGTAGAGCATCCGCTGGTTGACGGGGTCGGTGAGGTCGTAGCCGAAGAAGGCACGGAACCCGTTGAGCCCGTTGGTCCCGCCGGTGGTCTGCTGCTGGCCGATCAGCAGGATCGCGAACGCGGCGGCGAGCGCCTGGGAGAGGATCGCGAAGTAGGCGCCGCGGACCCGCCGGGTGAAGACGGCCCAGCCGAGCAGCCCGGCCAGCAGCGCGGGCACCAGCGCGACGAGCAGGATCGTGGCCACGGGCGACCGCAGGGGTTCCCACCACCACGGGACCTCTCCGGTGCCGTACAGGCTCATGAAGTCCGGCACCCCGCCGGGTCCGGCGTCGGCCAGCTTGAGGTGCATCGCCATGAGGTAGGCGCCGAGGCCGAAGTACACGCCCTGGCCGAGGGTCAGCAGGCCGCCACGTCCCCAGGCGAGACCGATGCCGACCGCGACCATCGCCAGGCACAGGAACTTGGCGAGCAGGCTGAGCCGGAACGGGCTGAGCAGCAGCGGTGCCACGGCGAAGAGGACGACGGCGGCGAGCGCGAAGCCGGCCAGCGCCCGGGAGCGGCCGGGGCGCAGCAGGGCGGCGAGCCGGTCGGTGGTGCGGTGCGTGGTGGTCATACCAGGCTCCTCGTCCGCACGGTGACCAGCCCCTGGGGCCGCACCTGCAGGAACGCGACGATCACGACGAAGACGAGCACCTTGGCCACCGAGGCCGTCGTGGAGTACTCGAAGAACGACTGCATCAGGCCGAGGGCCGTCGCCGCGATGACGGTGCCCTTGATCTGACCGATACCGCCGGCCACCACCACGAGGAAGGCGTCGACGATGTAGCTGGTCCCGAGGGTCGGGCCGATCGAGCCCAGCAGGGTGAGGGCGACGCCGGCGATCCCCGCCATCCCGGACCCGATGAAGAAGGTCAGCCGGTCGGTGCCCCGGGACGAGATGCCGGACGCCTCCGCCAGGTCGCGGTGCTGGACCACGGCGCGGATCCGTCGGCCGAGCGGGGTGGCCTGCAGGACGAGGGCGAGCGTGGCGACGCAGACGACGGCGACCGCCAGGATGAACAGGCGGGTCTTCGGCAGGGCGACACCGCCGACGGTGACCGCGCCGGAGAGCCACTCCGGCGCGGTCACGTCGACGTTGGGCGCACCGAACACGTCGCGCGCCACCTGCTGGAGGACCAGCGCGACGCCCCACGTGACGAGCAACGTGTCCAGCGGCCGGTGGTACATCCGGTGGATGAGGGTCGCCTCGAGCACCAGCCCCAGGACGCCACCGACCAGGAAGCCGAGGGGCAGCGCGACCAGCAGGCTCACACCGGCGCTCCCGACGAAGCCCTGCACCACGAAGGCCGTGTAGGCGCCGGCCATCATGAACTCTCCGTGGGCCATGTTGATCACCCCCATCTGGCCGAACGTCAGCGCGAGGCCGAGCGCGGCGAGGAGGAGGACCGAGCCGAGGCTCAGGCCCGCGAAGAGCTGGTTCAGGATGTCCATGGTCGATGTCCCGTCGTCGTCGGCGTCCGGACCGGGTCAGGAGAGGCCGTCGGCCCAGTCGTAGCCCTCGAGGAACGGGTCGGGCTCGATGGGGCCGTCCGAGCTCCACTCGGTGTGGATCAGGCCGTCGGCGCCGATCCGGCCGATGAGCGCGGTCTTGGCGATGTGGTGGTTGTCGCCGTCGACGGTGACCGTGCCCTCCGGGGCGTCGAAGCTGACGCCGTCGGCCGCCTCCTGGACGTCCGCGACGGCGAACGACTCGGCCTTCTCGACCATGCCCTTCCAGAGGTGGAGGGAGTCGTAGGCGGCCTCCATCGGGTCCGAGGTGACGCGGTCCTCGCCGTACTCGGCCTTGAACGCCTCGACGAAGGCGGCGTTCTCCGGGGTGTCCACCGTCTGGTAGTAGTTCCAGGCGGTGAGCTGGCCCTCGACGTTCTCGACGCCGATGCCGCCGATCTCCTCCTCGGCGATCGACACCGACAGGACGGGCATCTCGTCGGCGGCGAGTCCCGCGTTGGAGTACTCCTTGAAGAACGCGACGTTGGAGTCGCCGTTGAGCGTGTTGAACACGGCGTCGGCGTCCGCCGACCGCACCTTGTTGACGATCGTGGAGAAGTCGGTGTGGCCCAGCGGCGCGTACTCCTCGCCGAGGACCTCGATGCCGTGCGCCTCGGCGTAGGCGTTGATGATCTTGTTCGCGGTGCGGGGGAAGACGTAGTCCGAGCCGACGAGGAACAGCGACTCGACGCCCTGCTCGGCCAGGTAGTCGAGGGCCGGGACGATCTGCTGGTTCGTCGTGGCGCCCGTGTAGAAGATGTTGGGCGAGGCCTCCAGGCCCTCGTACTGCACCGGGTAGAACAGCAGCGAGTCGTTCGACTCGAAGACGGGGAGCATCGCCTTGCGCGAGGCCGACGTCCACCCGCCGAAGACCGCGGCGACGCAGTCGCTGGTGATGAGCTTGGTCGCCTTCTCGGCGAACACCGTGGGCTCGGACTGCCCGTCCTCGGTGACGACCTCGAGCTGCTTGCCCAGGACGCCGCCGTCGGCGTTGATCTCCGCCGCGGCGAGCTGGAGCGAGTCGTGCACCGTCTGCTCGGAGATGGCCATGGTGCCGGACAGCGAGTTGAGGAACCCGATCCGCACGGTGTCGCCCGAGGTGTCGACGCAGCTGTCCGCGGTGCCGGCCGACGGGTCGGCGCCAGCGGCGTCGACCTGTGCCCCGCAGGCCGTCAGGGCCGTGACGGCCAGTGCTGCGATGGAGAGGACGCCGAGACTTCTCGTGCCGGCGTGTGTCCGTAGACGCATGACGTGCTCCGTTCGTGGCGGGGTTCCGGGTGGCTCCGGGACCGGGACTTAGGTTCAGATGAACCTAAGTACGCCGAGGTGTCCGGTCTGTCAGCCCCGCGTAACTTTCGTGTTTCCACCCACGGGCCGACCTGACCTGCCCCGACGTCGGGCCGCCCCGCGCGCGATGCGATCATGGGTGCCATGACTGACCAGACCGGTGGCGAGCCCCTGGTGCTCGGGATCGAGACCTCCTGCGACGAGACCGGCGTCGCGCTGGTGCGTGGCGACACGCTGCTCTTCGACGCCGTCGCGAGCTCCATGGACGAGCACGCCCGCTACGGCGGCATCATCCCGGAGGTGGCCAGCCGCGCCCACCTCGAGGCGATGGTCCCGACGATCCGGCGCGCGCTGGGCGAGGCCGACGTCGACCTGTCCGAGGTCGACGCGATCGCCGTGACCGCCGGGCCGGGGCTGGTCGGGCCGCTGACCATCGGTGCGAGCGCCGCCAAGGCGCTGTCGATCGGTCTCGGCAAGCCGCTCTACGGCGTCAACCACGTCATCGGGCACGCGGCGGTCAACCAGCTCGTCGACGGCCCCTTCACCGGGCGCTCGATGGCGCTGGTCGTCTCCGGCGGCCACAGCTCGCTGCTCCTGGTCGACGACATCGCCACCGACGTCACCGAGCTCGGGTCCACGCTCGACGACGCGGCGGGCGAGGCCTTCGACAAGGTGGGCCGCCTGCTCGGCCTGCCCTACCCGGGCGGTCCGCACATCGACCGGCTCGCCCGCGAGGGTGACCCCGAGGCGATCCGGTTCCCGCGCGGGCTCACGGCGCGCAAGGACCAGGAGAAGCACGCCTACGACTTCAGCTTCTCCGGGCTCAAGACGGCCGTGGCCCGGTGGGTCGAGTCGTGCCAGGACGCCGGCCGCGAGGTGCCGGTGGCCGACGTCGCGGCCTCCTTCGCCGCCGCGGTCGTCGACGTGCTGACGGCCAAGACGATCGCGGCGTGCCGGGCGCACGACGTGGACACCCTGGTGATCGGCGGCGGGTTCTCCGCGAACAGCCAGCTGCGCGACATGGCGGCCGAGCGCTGCGCCGAGGCGGGCATCGACCTGCGCATCCCGCCGATCCGCTACTGCACCGACAACGGGGCGATGATCGCGGCGCTGGGCTCCGCCGTCGTGCGGGCCGGGGTGGCGCCGTCGGACCTCGACATCGGGGTCGACTCCTCGATGCCGCTGACCGCGATCACGGTCTGACCGCGTGCGGGCGCTGTACGTCGAGGTGACGGTCCGCACCACGATGGACCGGATCTGGGAGCTCACCCAGGACCCCGAGCAGCACGCGCGCTGGGACCTGCGGTTCAGCCGGATCGTGCCCACCGGCACCACGGCCACGGGTGCCACCCGGTTCCGCTACGAGCGAGCGCTCGGACCGCACACGATCCGCGGCACCGGCACCTCTCTGGGGGAGCGCCACGGCCCCGACGGCACCCGTACCTCCGCGCTGCGCTTCGGCACCGACGACCGCACCTCGCCGTTGCGGGACGGGCGTGGGTACTGGAGGTACACCCCGGTCGAGGGCGGGGTCCGCTTCGTCACCGGGTACGACTACACCCCGGGGTTCGGCCGCGCGGCCGACCGTGTGCTGCGTCCGCTCGTGCTGTGGATGACGGCGTGGAGCTTCGACCGGCTGCGGATCTGGGCCGAGACGGGCGTCCCGCCCGAGCGGTGGCCCCTCGTCTCGGTGCTGGCCCTCTGGCGCCGGGACCGCCCGCGAGCGTCCCGCTGCGTCACCCGGCGCCCGGGGCGGGACCCGATGCGCGACGCCCCGCGCTCCCTCGACACCCTGGAGGCACCGTGACCGGGACACCGCACGAGACGCCGGCCGCGACCCCGGCCGAGGCCGGTGCGAGCATCTTCCGCCGGGCCCTGGGCGCGGACTTCGACCGGCTGCACCCCGAGCTCCGGCGACGCTTCGGGGTGTCGACCGACGGCGGGTACGCGTGCGTGGGGCGTGGCGTCATGCGCCGCATCCGCCGCGGCCCCTGGTGGACGGTGCCGTTCCTGCAGATCGGCCGGCTGCGCAACATCCTCGTCGCGGACGTCGGCGAGGACGTGCCCTTCACCGTGGAGAACTACCCGTACCAGGACCCGTACGGGCGCGAGACCGTCACGTTCGTCCGCGAGTACCGGGTGCCAGGGCGGCGGCGGCCGAGCCGCTTCGACGCCACGATGGTCCTCGACGCGGGCCGCGGCAGGATCGTCGACTACCTCGGCACGCACCAGCACCTGGCGGTCGACCTGGACCTGCGGGTGGAGCCCGATGGGTCGCTGCTCCTGCGCTCGGGCGCCCAGCGCTTCTACGAGGGTGTGCTCGGGTTCCGCTTCCCGATGCTCTTCTCGGGGCGGGCGACGCTGCGCGAGCGCTTCGACGACGAGGCCGGCGTCTTCCGCATCGACCTGGAGGTCCACCACCGGCTGTTCGGCTTCCTCTTCGGCTACGACGGCACCTTCACCTGCGAGTACCCGGAGGCGACGACGGCGCCCCAGCGGCTCCGGCCCGTCCGGCACGAGCGCCGGCTCTGACGCGGCTCCGCGCGACGCTGCGCGGCCCCGGCCAGGCCCGGTGGGCCCCGATGTGCGGGCATCGGCCGGCTGGCGTGTCCTGGACGCGAACGTGCCGCCAGCCCGGGGAGTGCCATGAAGGTCAAGGGTTCCGTCGCCGTCGTCACCGGTGCGTCGTCGGGCATCGGCCGCGCCACCGCGCTGCGGCTCGCGAGGTCCGGCGCCGACGTCGTCCTCGCCGCCCGCCGCCCGGGCGCGCTCGAGTCGGCGGCCGCGGAGTGCCGGCGCCACGGTGTCCGCGCGCTGGCCGTCCCCACCGACGTCTCGGACGCCGACGCGGTCGAGCGCCTGGCCCGGCATGCCGCGGCGCGGTTCGGCCGTATCGACGTCTGGGTGAACGACGCCGCCGTCAGCCTCTTCGGACGCGTCACCGACGTCCCGCTGGAGGACTTCCGCCGGCTGGTCGACGTCAACGTCATGGGGACCGTGCACGGGGTCCGTGCCGCGCTGGCCCACATGCGGCCCCAGGGGCGGGGCGTGATCGTCAACATCGCCTCGATCCTGGGCGAGGTCCCGCAGCCGTACACCGCGGCCTACTGCCTGTCGAAGGCCGCGGTCCGCTCGCTGTCGGTCTCCGTGCGCTCCGAGCTGGCGCTGGACGGGCTCACCGGCATCGAGGTCACCACCGTGCTGCCGCCTACGATCGACACGCCGCTGTTCGACCAGGTGGCCAACTTCAGCGGCCGTGCGGTCAGAGCGATGCCGCCGGTGTACTCCCCGGAGCGGGTGGCCCGGGCCGTCGTCGGTGCCGTCCGGTCGCCCCGGCGGGAGGTGGTCGTGAGCACCGCCGGGCGGCTGATGGCGTGGCAGCACCGGCTCTCGCCGCGAGCGGTCGAGGCGACGATGGCCGCGCAGACGGACCTGCTGCAGCTGTCCCGCCGGCAGGCCGCCGAGGCCACCTCCGGCAACCTCTTCGAGCCCGGTCCCGAGTCCGCCGGGGCGGTCCACGGTGGCTGGGGCGGGCGGCGACGGACGGCACAGCGCCGGCTGCTCACGGTCGGTGTCGTCGTCGGCGGGGCGGTCCTGGCGCGAGGCGCGCAACGACATCGGCGAGCGTGAGGTGCGCGCCCGGGACCGGCTGCGTGGCGGTCGTCAGCCCACGGGCAGGGGGCGTCCGGCCCGGAGCTCGGCCACCAGGGACCGCACGACGGCCTCGAGGCCAGGCTGCCCGCCGCCGTGCGCGGCGGCGACGGCGCGCTGGCGCTGGTAGGAGGCGCCGGCCCGCACGATCTCGTGGACCCCCTCCAGCTCGGCGGTGCACCCCAGACGCGCGGCGACCGGCGCCAGCTCGTCCAGCAGGCGCGGCAGCGCGTCGGTGATCAGCTCCTCGTTGCCGTCGGCGTCGAGGATGATGATGGCGTCCATGCCGTAGCGGGCGGCGCGCCACTTGTTCTCGTGGACGAACCAGCGCGGCATGGCGGGCAGCTCCCGTCCCTCGTCGAGCAGGGTGGAGAAGTGCTCGACGAGGCAGTGCACGAGCGCCCCGAGAGCAGCCAGCTCCAGCACGTTCGAGGTGCCGTCGCAGACCCGCACCTCCACCGTGCCGAAGTGGGGCGCCGGCCGCACGTCCCAGCGGACCTCGGTGAAGTCGTCGATGACGCCGGTCTTGAGCATGTCGTCCACGTACTGCTCGAGCTGGCCCCACTCGGCGAACTGGTACGGGAGCCCGGCCGTGGGCAGCTGCTGGAAGATCAGCGCGCGCATGGAGGCGTAGCCGGTGTCGTCGGCGCCCCAGTAGGGCGACGACGCCGACAACGCCTGCAGGTGGGCGACGTAGACCAGCAGGGACCGCACGATCGGCAGCACCTTGGCGCGGTCCTCGATCCCGACGTGCACGTGCACGCCGTAGACGACCTGCTGGCGTCCCCACACCTGGGTGCGGTCCACGACCGTGGCGTACCGCTGCTTGTCGGTGACCTGCTGTTGCGACCAGTGCGCGAACGGATGGGTGCCGGCGCCCATGATCTCCGCCCGCATCGGCTCGATGACGTCCCGGATCGCCGCGATGCCGGCCTCCAGGTCGCGGACCGCGGACCCGACCGTGTCGCACACGTCCGAGACGACCTCGAGGGTGTTGCGCAGGAACTCCGGCTTCACGTACCGGGCCCGCTCGTCCGCGGCGAGCGCGTCCATCACGGCGGGCGCCACCTGCCGGAGGTTGCCGGAGTCGGCGTCGACGAGCGCGAGCTCCCACTCGAGGCCGACGCTCGAGCGAGGGGACGGCGCGAAGTCCAGCGGCATGGGGCCATGGTTCCACGCCGCGGGGGTGGCCGCTGCCTCCTAGCGGCCGCTGGCGAGCGGCTCGACGACGAGCACGTGCTGGCGGCCGGCCACCCGGGTGAGGACGAGGGTGGCCGCCGCGTCGCCCTTGAGGGCGAGCTGGGCGCGGAGCTGCTCCGGGGTCACGGCCGTGCCGCGCTTCTTGACCGTGAGCCGCCCGACGCCGCGCTCGCGCAGATAGGCCTTCAGCTTCTTCAGGTTGAACGGCATGACGTCCAGCACCCGGTACCCGGTCGCGATCGCCGCGGTGCCCGACGGCGGCGCGGGGGCAGGCGCGTCGGTGGTGACGTAGGCGATGGTGCGGTCCACGAGCCGGCCCCCGAGCTCGTCGGCCGCGTGCGCCACCAGCCCCGCCCGCACGACGGCGCCGTCCGGCTCGTACAGGTAGGTGCCGACCTGCCCGACGTCGGGCACCAGGTCGATGTCCTGCGGTCCGGTACGCAGGGTGCGGGTGATCGTGCCGGAGCTCTCGGCGCCGTCGGGTGCACCGCCGTCGGCCGGTACCGCGACGGCGCGCAGGACGTGCGCGGAGCGGCCGGGGCCGTCGGGAGCGAGGGGACCGAACCAGAGCCCGGCCTCGACGACGTCGCCGTCGACGGAGACCCACTGGGTCTCGGCGTCCGCGGGCAGGCCGTGGTGCGGGATGCCGGGGCCGACCTTGATGCCGAGGGCCGGCACCTGATCGCGCAGCGCCCACACGGCGTCGAGCGGCGGCGCGTAGGCCGCCGGGTCGAAGATGCGCCGCCCGCCCCGGGTCCGGCGGGCCGGGTCGGCGTAGACGCCGTCGACGCCCTCCGCGACGAGGTCGATGCCGAGTCCGTCGGCGTGCCGGACCGACGCCTCGGGGAAGGCGCGCAGGTTGACCGTGGCCAGCGCGGCGGTGACCTCGTCGAGGTCGGTGGCCAGCACGTCGAGGCCGACGCCGGCGAAGGCGAGGGAGTCGGCGCCGATGCCGCAGGTGAGGTCGGCGACCTTGGTGACGCCCGCGGCGAGGTAGCGGCGGGCGTGCTGCGCGGCGACGACGAGGCGGGTGGCCTGCTCCAGGCCGTCGGGGGTGAGGAGCATCCCCTCGGCGAACGCTCCGAGCTTGCCACGGGCCTTGGCGCGCAACCGTGACTGGGTCAGGGCGGCGGCGGCGAGGTCAGGATCGACCCCCTCGGCACGGAGCCGCGTGGCCAGCACCATCGCCTGCTGGTCGTCGTACGGTGGCAGGGCGTTGAGCAGCGCCCAGCCCTCGGGGCTGAGCAGCTTGCTGAGGGAGGCCGCGTCCATGGCGACATCGTCTCAGGCGTGGCGGCAGGGGTGCGCCGATGACGCCCGCAGAGGAATCCTGGCACTCGACTTGTCAGAGTGCTAACGGCTGCCTAGATTTGGTCCCAGCGCTCACGCTGAGCCGGCACCCGCGACGACGGCCAGCGACAGGGTGCGTCCCAGTCCAGCTAGTCATCGCGAACAAGGAGGTCCGACGTGTCGGTCCCCATCAAGCCGCTCGAGGACCGGATCGTCGTCAAGGCCGTCGAGGCCGAGACCACGACCGCTTCCGGCCTGGTCATCCCGGACACCGCCAAGGAGAAGCCCCAGGAGGGCGAGGTCCTGGCGGTCGGCGACGGCCGTTTCGACGACCAGGGCAACCGTGTCCCGGTCGACGTCAAGGTCGGCGACAAGGTCATCTACAGCAAGTACGGCGGCACCGAGGTCAAGTACGCGGGCGAGGAGTACCTGGTGCTCTCCGCGCGCGACATCCTCGCCGTCGTCGTGAGCTGATCCCCAGCTCTCGACGCTGACGCACGAGGCCCCGCATCATCCGTGATGCGGGGCCTCGTCATGTCTCCGGGGGACTCCCGGCTCAGCCGACCTTGCGGTCGCGACCGGCGAGCGCGGCGCTGCGCTCGTCCTCGCTGAGCCCGCCCCAGACGCCGTACGGCTCGCGGACCCGCAGCGACTGCTCGCGGCACTGCATCATCACCGGGCACGAGTGGCAGATGGCCTTCGCGGCCTCGGCCCGTCGTCGTCGCGTGGACCCGCGCTCGCCCTCGGGGTGGAAGAACAGGGTGTCGTCCGCGTCGCGGCACGCGCCCTGGTACTGCCACTCCCACAGCTCCATGACCGGTCCGGGCAGTCTTGAGATCTCCGTCATGGCGAACAACCTACAAGTTGTGCAGAGGTTGTTCAAGGGGGTAGCGCAAGTTGGCCACCCTGAGGAGCGGCGACAGGGTTGACCAGGTCATGAACCGGTTTCGTCGGACCGATGACCTGCTTTGAGACGGGATCCCGTCTCGGATCGTGACGCGCCGGGGGCCGCAGTGGCGGTCGGGCGCAGCCCTGGCAGAATCGAGGCATGACCTCCTCGCGACCGGCCCAGGACTCGGGCGGGTCACGCCCGTCGGGCCCCGGCCTGGCAGTCGCGGCGGTCGCACGCCGCCTCGGGGTGGCCCCGGCGACCCTGCGGACCTGGGACCGGCGGTACGGGCTCGGACCCTCCGACCGCACGGCCGGCTCGCACCGGCGGTACACCCCCGACGACGTGGCCCGGCTGCTCGTCATGCGCCGTCTCACGCTCGAGGGCGTCGCGCCCGTCGACGCCGCGCAGGCGGCGCTGGACGCCGACGTCGACGAGCTGGAGGAGGCGCAGCGGTCCGGCCCGCCCGCGCCCCCGGAGGCGGCCGAGCCCGAGACCGAGCCGGCTCCGGCCGGCGACGACGGCGGGGCGCGCCCGGGCCGGGCGCACCTGCGCGCGATCCCCGGCGGCGGGCAGGGTGCGCAGACCGCACCCGGCCACGGCGGGCCCGGGCAGAACGCCTCGGGCAAGGTGTCGGCGGTCGTCGACGCCGCCCTCGCCTACGACCAGGCCCGCTGCGACGACCTCCTGCGGATCCCCGCCCAGGGGGACCCTGCCGTCTGGTGGGCGCACCTCCTGGAGCCGGCCTGGAACCGCGTCGCCGAGCGCACCGTGCTCGCCGGGCCCGGGGCCGTCCCCGAGGTCGTGCTCGCCACCGCTGCGCTGCACGCGCTGCGCTCGTTCACGGAGGCCTTCGAGCAGGCGGTGGTGCAGAACGGCGGGCCGCCGGCCAACCACCCGAGCCGCATGCGCAACATCGTGCTGATCTTCGCGGCGCCCGACGAGGTCGTGCCGCTCTCCGCGCACGCGCTCGCCGCCGCCCTGACGGCGAAGGGCAAGACGGCGCGGATCGTCACCGGCCCGGCGAGCACACGCCGCTCCCTCGAGCTCGTGACGATGGTGCGCCCCGCAGCCCTCGTGCTGGCGACGACGCAGCGGCGGCCCGATCTCGACGTGGTGCACGCGGTGCACGAGGGCTTCCCCGACCTGCCGATCTTCGTCGGCCTGCGGCGTGACGACGCCGCGAGCGAGATCCCCCTGGCCGCCCAGGTGCAGCGCGTGCGCTCCTTCACGGGGCTGCTGCACGAGGTGCTCGCCGTCGTCTCCTCCTGAGCGGCGGACGGGGCGCCCGCCGTCCCACGCGGGGGAGCGTCCGGCGTGACGGACGGCACCCCGGAGGCCTCGGCGCGCGCCGTAGACTCGGGACATGACGGAGACGACCTCGCCTGCGCACGACCCGTTCGGGTTCCTCGGCCTCACGTATGACGACGTCCTGCTGCTGCCGGGGTACTCGGACCTCGCCCCCACGGACATCGACACGACCTCTCGCCTGACGCGGGAGATCTCGCTGAAGGTCCCGCTCGTGTCAGCCGCGATGGACACCGTCACCGAGTCCCGGATGGCGATCGCCATGGCCCGTCAGGGCGGCCTCGGCGTCCTGCACCGGAACCTGTCGATCGCCGACCAGGCGTACCAGGTGGACCTCGTCAAGCGGACGCAGACGGGCATCATCTCCAACCCCGTGACGATCGGCCCCGACGCCACGCTCGAGCAGCTCGACGAGCGCGCGGGCCAGTACCGCGTCTCCGGCTTCCCCGTCCTCGACGCCGCCGGTCTGCTCGTCGGCATCGTGACCAACCGGGACCTGCGCTTCACCCCGGTGGCCGAGTGGGCCACCACCACCGTCTCGGAGGTCATGACGCCCCAGCCGTTGATCACCGGCCGCGCCGGGATCTCGCGGGAGGACGCCACCGCGCTGCTGCGCAAGCACAAGCTCGAGCGGCTCCCGCTCGTCGACGACGAGGGCCGCCTCGCCGGGCTCATCACCGTCAAGGACTTCGTCAAGTCTGAGCAGTTCCCGGACGCGTCGAAGGACGGTCAGGGCCGCCTCATGGTCGGCGCCGCCATCGGCTACTTCGGCGACGCCTGGGAGCGGGCGACCACGCTCATCGACGCCGGCGTCGACGTGCTGGTCGCGGACACCGCGCACGGCAACGTGCGGATGCTCATCGACATGGTCCGCCGGCTCAAGTCGGACCCGGCCACCAAGGACGTCCAGGTCATCGGCGGCAACGTCGCGACCAAGGAGGGGGCGCAGTCGTTCGTCGACGCGGGCGCGGACGGCATCAAGGTCGGCGTGGGCCCGGGCTCCATCTGCACCACCCGCGTCGTGACCGGCGTCGGCGTCCCGCAGATCACCGCCGTCTACGAGGCCTCGCTCGCGGCGCGCGCGGCGGGCGTGCCGGTCATCGCCGACGGCGGCATGCGGCACTCGGGCGAGATCGGCAAGGCCATCGTCGCCGGGGCCGAGGCCGTCATGCTCGGCTCCATGCTCGCCGGGACCGAGGAGGCGCCGGGCGACCAGATCCTCGTCAACGGCAAGCAGTTCAAGGCCTACCGCGGCATGGGCTCGATGGGCGCGATGTCCTCGCGCGGCAAGAAGTCCTACTCCAAGGACCGCTACTTCCAGGCCGAGGTCGCCAGCGACGACATGATCGTGCCCGAGGGCGTCGAGGGGCAGGTGCCCTACAAGGGGACGCTCGCCACGGTGGCGCACCAGCTCGTGGGCGGGCTGCACCAGACCATGTTCTACGTCGGCGCGCGCACCGTCCCCGAGCTGCAGGCCAACGGGCGGTTCGTGCGGATCACCTCGGCCTCCCTCAAGGAGTCCCACCCGCACGACATCATGATGACCGTCGAGGCACCCAACTACACCGTCTCCTGACGACACGGTGTCCTGACCGGGCTCAGCCCGCCACGGGCGGCTCGACCGGCCACGCCGTCGAGGCCCCCGGCCCGTCGAGGCCCTTCGTGCGGCGCCACTCGTTGAAGCTCGTCGCCCAGCGGTGGTGGGCCTCCTGCTGGGCGGAGTGCAGGGCGTCCAGCGCGACGGCCCGCAGGTCCGGGTAGCGGTGGAGCTGCGCGTCGAGCACGTCGAGCGTCGCCAGGACGTCCACGTCGGCGCTGTGCAGCTCGCCCTCCCCGGTGATCCCGTACAGCTCGACCAGGTCACCCAGCCGCCGCTTGCCCCGGCGGTAGCGGTCCTGCCACCGGTCGATCACCAGCGGGTCGAGCACCGGCGACACGGGCCGCCCGAGGCGCTCCGGCAGCGTGGCGAGCCCGTGGCGGACCAGCTCGGCGTCGAGGAGAGTGAGGTCGAACGCCGCGTTGTATGCCACGACCGGTACCCCGGCGCGCGTGTGCTCGGCGAGGACCGCCGCGATCTCGGCCAGCGCCTGCCGCGGAGGGATGCCGTGGGCGCGGGCGTGCTCCGTCGTCACGCCGTGGATGGCCGCGGCCTCGGCGGGGATCTCCACGCCCGGGTCGACCAGCCAGGTGCGCACGTCCGTCGTGGTCGCCGTGCGCAGCACGACGGCCGCGGTGACGATGCGGTCGGTGTGCACGTCCACCCCGGTGGTCTCGGTGTCGAAACCGAGCAGCGGGCCACCCGTCCAGGCGGTGTCGTCCATGCCGGACTCCTTCCTCGTGTCCTCGCCGGTGACGATGCCACCAGCCACCGACAGCGCCCCTGCGGTCCCGGGTCCGGCCTGCCCGGTACGCTTGCGGGGTGAGCAACGAGATCGAGATCGGACGTGGCAAGCGCGGTCGCCGTGCGTACTCCTTCGACGACGTCGCGGTGGTGCCGTCGCGCCGCACCCGCGACCCGAAGGACGTCTCCACCGAGTGGCAGATCGACGCCTACCACTTCGACCTGCCGATCATGGCGGCGCCGATGGACTCGGTCATGAGCCCGGACACGGCGGTCGCGCTGGGCAACCACGGCGGTCTCGGCGTGCTGGACCTCGAGGGCCTGTGGACCCGCTACGAGTCCCCGGAGCCGCTGCTCGCCGAGATCCGCGAGCTGCCGGCCGACCAGGCGACGCGCCGCATGCAGGAGATCTACGCCGAGCCGATCAAGCCCGAGCTCATCACGCAGCGCATCAAGGAGGTCCGCGCGGCCGGCGTCACGGTCGCCGGCGCGCTCACCCCGCAGCGGACCCAGGAGCACTACCAGACGGTCGTGGACGCCGGGGTGGACCTGTTCGTCATCCGCGGCACCACCGTCTCGGCGGAGCACGTCTCCGGGAACGCCGAGCCGCTGAACCTCAAGCGGTTCATCTACGAGCTCGACGTCCCCGTCGTCGTCGGCGGGGCCTCGACCTACACCGCGGCCCTGCACCTCATGCGCACCGGTGCCGCGGGCGTGCTCGTCGGCTTCGGCGGCGGGGCCGCCCACACCACTCGCGTCAGCCTCGGCATCCACGCCCCCATGGCGACCGCCGTCTCCGACGTCGCGGCCGCGCGCCGTGACTACCTCGACGAGTCCGGGGGCCGCTACGTGCACGTCATCGCCGACGGCGGCGTGGGCCACTCGGGCGACATCGTCAAGGCCGTGGCCTGCGGCGCCGACGCCGTCATGCTCGGCGCCGCGCTGGCCCGCGCCTCCGAGGCGCCCGGGCAGGGCTGGCACTGGGGGCCCGAGGCGCACCACTCGCAGCTCCCGCGCGGCGAGCGGGTCTCGGTGGGCACCGGCGGCACCCTCGAGGAGATCCTCTTCGGGCCGGGCCGCCAGGCGGACGGCACCACGAACCTGGTCGGTGCGCTGCGCCGGGCGATGGCCACGACCGGCTACTCCGACCTCAAGGAGTTCCAGCGGGTCGAGGTCGTCATGTCGCCCTACCAGCCGCGGTGACCCCGGAGCCCGCACCGCAGGTCCTGGCCGGCACGCTCCTGCGGGAGATCACGGACGGCGACGTCGAGCAGGTCGTCGCCCTGTGGCGCGAGTGCGACCTCACGCGTCCGTGGAACGACCCCCACCGCGACATCGCCGACGCGCGGCGCAACCCCACGTCCACGGTGCTCGTCGCGCTCGACGCGACCTCCGGCGTCGTCGGCTCGGTGATGGCCGGGTACGAGGGGCACCGCGGGTGGCTCTACTACGTGGCCGTGGCCCCCTCGCTCCAGAGGTCAGGGCTCGGGCGGCGGCTCGTCGAGGCCGCGGAGGACTGGTTGCGGGGCGCCGGGACCAGCAAGGTCATGCTCATGGTGCGCACGGCGAACGAGCACGTGCATGACTTCTACGGGAGTCTGGGTTACACCGCCCAAGATGTCGCCGTCCTCGGTCGATGGATGGACGAGTCCCGCTGAGAGCGAACGACACGGAGATCTGACGCCTCGTTCACCGGGCCGTCACCGGCGCCGCATAGAGTGTCGCCCATGGCAACCGCGCACGAGAGCGACGGCGCTCTGGGCGATCTCATCGATCCCGAGCTTCCCTCGTCCACCTACGTCCTCGAACCCGAGGTCGTGTCCCCGCTGGTCAAGAGGGTCGTGACCTCGCACGACGCCGGCACCCACCGCAGCACGTCGCCGTTCACCGGCGCACCGCTCGCCGCGGTGCCGCTCTCGAGCACCGACGACGTCGCCGACGCCGTGGAGCGCGCCCGGGTCGCCCAGCACGACTGGGCCGCGACACCTCTCGCCGAGCGCGCCCGGGTCCTCGACCGGCTGGGCACGCTGGTGCTCGACCGTCAGTCGGAGATCCTCGACCTCATCCAGATGGAGTCCGGCAAGTCGCGGCGCAGCGCGTTCGAGGAGGTCGCCGACATCGCCCAGGCCTGCCGCCACTACGTGGTGCGCGGGCCGCGCTACCTGGCGGACCGTCGCGTGCCGGGTGCCCTGTCGGTCCTGACCGGCGCCCGCGTCCACCGGCGCCCGGTCGGGGTGGTGGGCGTGATCTCCCCCTGGAACTACCCCCTCACGCTCGCGCTCTGCGAGGCGATCCCCGCGCTGCTGGCGGGCAACGCCGTCGTGCTCAAGCCCGACCCGCAGACCACGCTGTCCGCGCTGTGGGCCGCCGAGCTGCTCGCGGAGGCCGGGCTGCCCGACGACCTGTTCTCGGTCGTCGCCGGGGGCGGTGAGATCGGGGCGGCGCTGGTGGACCACGTCGACCACATCGCGTTCACCGGGTCCACGGCCGTGGGCCGCACGGTGGCGGCGCGCGCGGGCGAGCGGCTCATCGGCGCGACGCTCGAGCTGGGCGGCAAGAACCCGTTGTACGTCGCGGCCGACGCCGACCTCGACGCCGCCGTGCCGGGCGTGGTCCGCGCCTGCTTCTCCAACGCCGGGCAGCTCTGCATGTCGATCGAGCGTCTCGTGCTGCACGAGCGCATCGCCGACGCGTTCCTCGAGCGGTTCGTGCCCGCGGTGCGCGAGCTCGCGCTCGGCGCCGGGCTCGACTACACCGCGGACATCGGGTCGCTGGTCTCGGCCGACCAGCTCGAGAGGGTGGCCGCGCACGTCGACGACGCCCTGGCCAAGGGCGCGCGGGCCCTGACCGGCGGCGTGCACCGTGCCGACGTCGGCCCGTACTTCTACGCACCCACGGTGCTCGACGACCTCCCCGAGGACGCGGTCTGCCTGCGCGAGGAGACGTTCGGGCCCGTCGTGGCGGTCTCGCGCGTCGCGAGCGACGACGAGGCGGTCCGGGTCATGAACGACACCGAGTTCGGGCTCAACGCGTCCATCTGGTCGCGCGACGTCGTGCGCGCCCGCCAGGTCGCGGCGCGGGTCGAGGCCGGAACCGTGGTCATCAACGACGGCTACCTCCAGGCCTGGGGTTCCGCGGGCGCGCCGATGGGGGGCATGAAGGCCTCCGGCCTCGGACGGCGGCACGGCCGCGAGGCGATCGAGGCGGTCACGGAGGTGCAGAGCGTCGTCGCGCAGCGCGGGCTCAGCGCGGGACTGTCCCTGGACACGCTCTACGCGCTCGGCGGGGACGTGCCCAGCCGGGCGCTCACCCAGGCGTTGCGGGGGATGCGGCGGCTGCGCCTGCCCTGATCACCGCAGCGCGGCGAGCTCGGCGCGCAGGTTCCGCTCGGCCTGGTCGGCCCAGCGGTGCCGGGCGGCCGGCGTGCGGAACAGACCGGGACCGGTGTGCAGGGTGAGCAGCTGGTCGAGCACCGCGCCGCGCCCGGCCCGGAAGTCGGCGTCGGGCACGTGGCCGTACTCGGCGCGCACCTGGGCCACGTAGCGCGCGTAGCGCCCGGCGTCCCCGCCGAGGACGGCGAGGTCGGCGTCGCTGACCAGGCATCCCGCCAGATCCTCGGGAGCCGGGTCGTGCCCGGCCGTCACGAGCACGAGACGTCCGATCTCCGCCACGTCCCCGGCCGAGAGCACCCGGCGTCGCTCGAGCGGTGCCAGGAGGCCGCCGACGAGCGCGGCGGAGCGTTCCTCGTCGTCCGGGGTGGCGCCGTCGTGCACCGCGTCGTGGAACCACAGCGCCACCTCGGCGCGCCACGCCTCCCGGGCGGGTGCGCCGGTCTCGCGCGCGAGGGGGCCGATCGCGTCGAGGACGTCGGCCAGGTGGAGGCGGCCGTGGTAGACCCGGTGCGGCTCGCGCCACCGGTCGACGACGTCCTCGCCGACCGCGGTGATCCCGCCGGCGTCGTGTGCCGCCGGGTCCGTGCCCGCGGCCCAGAGCGCGGCCCATCGTGCCAGGAGGGCCGGGCGCTTCGCCCGTCGTCGTTCGTGGCCCGGGACCCGCAGGGGAGTGGCGGCGAGCCGCCGGGCCAGCTCACGGCCGTCCACCGGTGTCGCCCCGGCGGCGACGAGGTCGTCGTACCGCTCGTCCGGGACGTCGTAGTGGTCGAGGTCGAAGGCTCGGTCGGGGATGCCGGCCGCGCGCGCGAACGTCCGCAGCTCGTGCAGCGACGCGTCCGAGACGAGGTGCGACCAGAGGCGGTCGTGCGCCGGCCAGGCCGGCGGGTCGACGAGGACGGTCACGGCGTCTCCTCGGCGGGCGTCGCGGTGTCGAGGGCGCGGCGGACCTCGCCGACCAGTGCGGCCATGGCGGCCTCGGCGGCCGGCGCGTCGCCGTCGGCCACCGCGTGCGCGACGGCCTCGTGCTGGTCGAGCGCCTCCGGCACGGGGGAGGCCGGCATCAGGCCGAGATGCGTGCGGCCGGCCAGCACCTCGGCGACCACGACGGCGAGCGCGCCGAACATCTCGTTGCCGCTCGCGCGCAGCAGGAGCTCGTGCATCCGGACGTCGAGCGCGAGGAAGTCGGTGAGGTCGCCGCGGGAACCCAGCACGCGCATGCGGGCGGCGAGGTCGACGAGCTCGGCGCGCTCGGCGGCGGAGGCGTGCCGGGCGGCGCCCGCGGCGGCCAGCGGCTCGACGGCGTGACGGAGCTCGGTGAGGGTGCGGAGCTGCTCGTCGCGGCCCGGGCCGGCGAGGCGCCACCGGATCACCCGCGGGTCGAGCACGTTCCACTCCTCCCGGGGCAGCACGACGAGCCCGACCCGTCGGCGTGAGCGGACCAGCCCGAGGCCTTCGAGCATCCGCATGACCTCCCGGGCGACGGTGCGAGAAACGTGGTGCTGTGTTCCGATCGACTCGAGGGTCAGCGGGGTGCCGGGTGCCACGTCGCCGCTGGTGATGGCTCGCCCCACGGCGTCGAGGACGGCGTTGTGCAGGGCGGGGGGTGGCATGGGGGGAGCCTACCGAGACCGGCACGGGCCGCAATTGGTCACACCAATGGCTTGCCAAAGGTGCTACCAATCATGCATCCTCGTGGAACTGACCCGCCGACACGGAAGTCGAACCGATGGACACCGACGTCACACCTGCCGAACCCGGCCCCGCGCAGGACCTCCGCGACGAGGCGGCCGACGCCGTCACGCACGTCGTCGTCATGGGGGTCGCCGGCTCGGGCAAGACCACCGTCGCCCGGATGCTGGCCGACCGGATCGGCGTCGAGTACGCCGAGGCCGACCAGTTCCACTCCGAGGCGAACATCGCCAAGATGAGCGCGGGCACCCCGCTGACCGACGAGGACAGGGCGCCGTGGCTGGCCGCGATCCGCGACTGGCTCAGCACCGAGGCCGACGCCGGACGCACCGCCGTCGTGACCTGCTCCGCCCTCAAGCGTTCGTACCGCGACGTGCTGCGTGCAGCGCGGGGCCGCGTGTGGTTCCTGCACCTGCACGGGTCGCCCGAGCTGCTGGCCGAACGGATGACGGGGCGGTCCGGCCACTTCATGCCCACCTCGCTGCTCCCGTCGCAGCTCGCCACCCTCGAACCCCTCGACGACGACGAGGACGGGCTCACCGCCGACGTCGCCGCACCGCCCGAGGAGATCGTGGACGACGTCGTCGCCCGATGCTCCGCCCCGACCTCCGGGAGGACCACCCATGACGCCTGACGACTGGACCCAGACCCTCACCGCGGGGCCGCTGCTCGCCATCGCGGCGGCCGCCGTCGCCCTGCTGCTCGTCCTCATCATCAAGGTCCACCTGCACGCGTTCGTCGCCCTGATCCTCGTCAGCCTGCTGACCGCCGTGGCGGCCGGCCTGCCGAGCGGGAGCGTCGTCGACGTCCTGCTCGACGGCTTCGGGTCCACGCTGGCGGCGGTCGCGCTGCTCGTCGGGCTCGGCGCGATGCTCGGCCGGCTCGTCGAGACCAGCGGCGGGGCGAAGGTGCTCACCGACGTGCTCGTCGACCGGTTCGGCGAGCGTCGGGCCCCGCTCGCGCTGGGCGTCGCCTCGCTGCTGTTCGGGTTCCCGATCTTCTTCGACGCCGGCCTCGTGGTCATGCTGCCCATCGTGTTCGCCGTCGCGCGGCGGCTCGGCGGGTCCGTGCTGCTGTACGGCCTGCCCGTCGCCGGCGCGTTCTCCGTGATGCACATCTACGTGCCCCCGCACCCGGGGCCGGTGGCCGCCTCGGAGTTCCTCGGGGCGGACGTCGCGACCGTGCTGCTCGTCGGCCTCGTGGCCGCGCTGCCGACCTGGTACGTCACCGCCTACCTCTTCGGTCGCTGGGCCGGCCGTCGCTTCGAGCTGCCCGTGCCGGAGATCCTCGGCCGCGCCGACGACGCGCAGACCGCGAACCCGCCACGCTTCGGGACCGTCGTCGGCATCCTGCTGCTGCCGCTGGTGCTGATCTTCGCCAACACGGGGCTGGAGACGGCGGCATCGGCCGGCTGGGTCGACGGGGACTCGACGGTCGTGGCGGTCGCCGGCCTGGTCGGCGCGACCCCGGTCGCCCTGCTCGTCACGGTGCTGGTGGCCGCGTGGGTGCTCGGGCGTCGCCGGGGGATCGAGGGCACCGCGCTGGAGAAGACGCTGGACTCCGCGCTCGGCCCGGTCGCGTCGGTCATCCTCATCACCGGCGCCGGCGGCATGTTCGGCGGGGTGCTGCGGGCCACCGGCATCGGCGACGCCCTGGCGGAGGTCCTCGGCGACCTCGGCCTGCCCGTCATCGTGGCAGGCTTCCTCATCGCCGCGGTGCTACGCGTCGCCCAGGGCTCCGCGACGGTCGCGCTGACCACCGCGGCAGGGCTCATCGCCCCGGCCGTGGCCGCCGGCGGCTACGGAGCGGTCGAGCTGGCGGCGATCGTCGTCGCCGTCGCCGCCGGGTCCGTCGTGCTCAGCCACGTCAACGACTCCGGCTTCTGGCTCGTGGGCCGGTTCTTCGACATGGACGTGCGGACGACGCTGCGCACGTGGACCGTCATGGAGACGGGCATCGGTGTGATGGGCTTCGCGATCGCGGGCCTGGTCTTCGCGGTGGCCTGACGCGAGGCGTGGGGGCCCGGCGGTGCGTCGGGCCCCCACGGAACCCGGTGTGCTGCTGCGCGCGAGCGTCACCCGGTGGTGACCGCCGCCGTCGGCTCCCGGCCGTCGACGGCCTCCACGCACTGGCGGGCGATCGCCAGCTCCTCCATGGTCGGGACCACCATGACGAGGGTCTTCGCCCAGTCCGGGGAGATGATGCGCTCGCCACCGCGCGCCGCGTTGCGGTCGGCGTCGACGGCGATCCCGAAGTTCTCCAGGCCCGCGCAGACGGCGGCGCGCACCGCCGCGTCGTTCTCCCCGACGCCCGCGGTGAAGGCGATGACGTCCACCCGCCCGAGCAGCGCCGCGTAGGCGCCGACGTACTTCGTGAGCCGGTGGACGTAGACGTCGAACGCGAGCGCCGCGTCCTCGTCGCCGTCGTCGATGAGCTGGCGCAGCTCGCGGAAGTCGTTCACCCCGGACAGCCCCAGCATGCCCGAGCGCTTGTTGAGCAGCGTGTCGAGCTCGTCGATGCTCATCCCGGCGTTGCGCGCGAGGTGGAACACGACGGCCGGGTCGATGTCGCCGGACCGCGTGCCCATGACCAGGCCCTCGAGCGGCGTCAGGCCCATGGACGTGTCGACGGGGACGCCGCCGCGCACCGCCGACGCCGAGGCCCCGTTGCCGAGGTGCAGCACGATCGTGTTGAGGTCCTGCACGCGCCGGCCCAGCACCCGGGCCACCTTGCCCGCCACGTACTGGTGGCTGGTGCCGTGGAACCCGTAGCGGCGGACGTCGTGCTCGCGGGCGACCTCCCGGTCGATGGCGTAGGTGTAGGCCTCGGCGGGCAGCGCCTGGAAGAACGCCGTGTCGAACACGGCGACGTGCGGCACGTCACCGAGCAGCTCGCGGGCCACGCGGATGCCCTGGACGTTCGCCGGGTTGTGCAGCGGAGCGAGCGGCACCAGCGCCTCGATGCGGTCCACGACGTCGTCGTCCACCACCACCGGCCCGGAGAACTCCGCGCCGCCGTGCACCACGCGGTGCCCGACGGCGTAGATGCCCGCGTCGGCGAGGCGGGGCCCGATCTCGTCGAACATGCCGAGGGCCAGCCGCAGCGCCTCGCCGTGGTCGGGCACCTCGAGCTCGCGCCGGGTGCGGTTGCCGGCGAAGGTGTGCGTCACGATGCCCGTCGAGCTGCCCGACTCGCCGATCCGTTCCACCGTGCCCGCGGCGATCGCCTCGCCCCCGACGGGGTTCACGAGCTGGTACTTCAGCGACGACGAGCCCGAGTTGAGCGCCAGCACCGAGCCGTGCGCCCCGTACGCGCTGTACGGGTTGGGCCGGTCGGACTCGGGGACGATGCTCATGCTCGGGCTCCGTTCGAGGGGGCGGACTGCGCCTGGATCGCGGTGATCGCCACGGTGTTGACGATGTCCGGCACCAGCGCGCCGCGGGACAGGTCGTTGACCGGCTTGTTGAGGCCCTGCAGCACCGGCCCGATCGCCACGGCGCCGGCCGACCGCTGCACCGCCTTGTAGGTGTTGTTACCCGTGTTGAGGTCCGGGAAGATGAACACGCTGGCCCGTCCGGCCACCGACGACTCGGGCAGCTTCGAGGCCGCGACCGAGACGTCCACGGCGGCGTCGTACTGGATCGGGCCCTCGACGCTCAGCTCCGGGTGCCGCTCGCGCACCAGGTCGGTCGCGGCGCGCACCTTGTCGACGTCGGCGCCCGTGCCGGAGGTGCCGGTCGAGTAGGACAGCATGGCGACCTGCGGCTGCACACCGAACTGGTCGGCCGTGGCCGCCGAGGACGCGGCGATGTCGGCGAGCTGCTCCGCCGTCGGGTCCGGGTTGACCGCGCAGTCGCCGTAGACGAGCACCCGGTCGGGCAGGCACATGAGGAACACCGACGACACCACGGACACGCCCGGCTTCGTCCTGATGATCTCGAAGGACGGCCGGATCGTGTGCGCGGTCGTGTGCGCGGCGCCGGAGACCATGCCGTCGGCCAGGCCGAGGTGGACCATCATCGTGCCGAAGTAGGACACGTCCGTGACGATCTCCCGCGCCCGCTCCACGGTCATGCCCTTGTGCGCGCGCAACCGGGTGTACTCGGCGGCGAACCGCTCGACGTGCTCCGCGTCGGTGGGCGCGATCACCTGGGCGGCGTCGATGTCGAGGCCGAGCTCGGTGGCCCGTCCCCGGATCGCCGTCTCGTCGCCGAGGATCACCAGGTCGGCGATGCCGCGGGCCAGCACCGTGGAGGCGGCGCGCAGGATGCGGTCGTCGTCGCCCTCGGGCAGCACCACACGACGGCGGTCACCGCGGGCGCGCTCGATCAGCTCGTGCTCGAACATGAGCGGCGTGACCACGGGGGTGCGCTCGACGGCGAGCCGGGCCAGCAGCTCGGCACCGTCCACCCGCTGCTCGAACATCGCCCGGGCGACGTCGTGCTTGCGCTGCGCCGTCGCCGTCATGGCGCCGCGGGTCCGTGCCGCGACCCCCGCGACCTCGTAGGTGTCCATCGTGGTGGCGATGATCGGCACGTGCGGTTCGAGCGCCGCCGCGAGCTGGCCCGACCGGCCCGACGGCCGATACCCACCGGTGAGGATCAGGCCGGCGAGCGACGGGAAGCGCTGCGCGGCCTGCACCGACAGCAGCCCGAGCAGCACGTCCGTGCGGTCGCCGGGCGTGATGACCACGGTGCCGTCCGCGAGGTGGCCGAGCATGTGCTCGAACGTCATGGCGCCGACGATGACGTCGAGCGCCTCGCGCGCGAGGAGGTCGCGGTCACCGAGCAGCAGCGTGCCGTCGACCGCGTCGGCGAGCTGGGCCACCGTCGGTGCGCCGAGGAACGGCTCCTCCGGGATGACCCAGGTGGGCAGGTCCTCACCGGAGATGCCGGCCCGCACGGCCGCGGGCGCGTCCGTCACGGCCTCCTCGGCCCGGTTCACGACGACGGCGATCGGCTGGGCGTGGCTCGCGCGCAGCTCCGCCACGCTCAGCCGGGTCAGGGTCGAGACGTCCTCGAGCCCCCGGCCGCGCCCGGAGACCACGAGCAGCACGGGGGCGTCGAGGTTGGCCGCCACCCGCGCGTTGAACGCGAGCTCCGTCGCGCCCGACACGTCCGTGTAGTCCGTGCCGAGCACCACGACGGCGTCGGACCGGGCGGCGACCGCGTGGTACCGCGCCACGATCCGCGCGAGCGCCTCGTCCGGGTCGGCGTGGACGTCGTCGTACGTGACCCCGACGGCGTCCGCGTAGTCCAGGTCGACGCCGTCGTGCGCGAGCATCATCTCCAGGACGTGGTCCCGGACGCCCGTCCCGCCGTCGGCCGCGGGGCGTTCCGGGACCCGGGAGACCGCCCGGAAGACGCCCACCCGCTGGACCTGGCGGACCAGGAGGTCGAGCACGCCGAGCGCGACCGTCGACTTGCCGGTGTCCCCCTCGGGGGACGCGATGTAGATGCTGCGTGTGCTCACTGCCTGCCTGTTCGCTCGCGTCGGGCGGTGGTCACGTCCATTCCACCGCATGCACGACGGCGGCGCACCGGTACCGCGGCGTCGGCTTGGTCACTCCCGGCGGGTCACTCGTTGTCACCGCCGGTCGCCGTGGCGGCGTCGTACATCGGGCCGGCGTCGTCCGTGGCCGTCTGTCCGGCGTCGGGCCACACCCAGTCGCGCACCTCGGGGATGTCCTCGCCGTGCTCGCGGGTGTACTGCCGTGCCGCGAGGCGCGCGTCCACCATCCGCTGGCGCAGGCCGGCGACCTTCGAGCCCAGCCCCGGCACCCGGTCGATGACGTCGAGGACCAGGTGGTACCGGTCGATGTCGTTCAGCATCGCCATGTCGAACGGCGTGGTGGTGGTGCCCTCCTCCTTGTAGCCGCGCACGTGGATGTTCGGGTGGTTGCGGCGGCGGTAGGTGAGCCGGTGGATGAGCCACGGGTAGCCGTGGTAGTTGAAGATGACCGGCCGGTCGGGGGTGAACAACCCGTCGAAGTCCTTGTCCGACAGGCCGTGCGGGTGCTCCCGCTCGTCCTGCAGGCGCATGAGGTCCACCACGTTGATGACCCGGACCTTCAGGTCCGGCAGCTCCTCGCGCAGGATGTGCGCGGCGGCCAGCGTCTCGAGGGTGGGGACGTCGCCCGCGCAGCCGAGCACGACGTCGGGGTCCTGCCCGGGAACCTCCGTGCCGGCCCACTCCCAGATGCCGAGCCCCCGCGTGCAGTGCGCGATCGCGTCGTCCATCGGCAGGAACTGCGGTGCGGGCTGCTTGCCGGCCACGACCACGTTCACGTACTGCCGGCTGCGCAGACAGTGGTCGTAGGTGCTGAGGAGGGTGTTGGCGTCCGGCGGCAGGTAGACCCGGACGATCTCCGCCTTCTTGTTGACCACGTGGTCGATGAACCCCGGGTCCTGGTGGGAGAACCCGTTGTGGTCCTGCCGCCACACGTGGCTGGACAGCAGGTAGTTGAGGGACGCGATCGGCCGGCGCCACGGGATGTGGTTCGTGACCTTGAGCCACTTGGCGTGCTGGTTGAACATCGAGTCGACGATGTGGATGAACGCCTCGTAGCTGGTGAACAGGCCGTGGCGTCCCGTCAGGAGGTAACCCTCCAGCCAGCCCTGGCACTGGTGCTCGCTGAGCATCTCCATGACGCGACCGGCGCGGGCGAGGTGCTCGTCGACGTCGGGCCCGTGGAAGTCCGCGTTCCACTGCTTGTCCGTGACGTCGTAGACGGCCTGGAGGCGGTTCGAGGCGACCTCGTCCGGCCCGAAGATCCGGAAGGTGTCCGGGTTGCGGCGGATGACCTCCGTCAGCCAGGTGCCCAGCACCCGGGTGGACTCCGCCATGGCGCCGGCCGGCTGGGGGACGTCGACGGCGAAGTCGCGGAAGTCCGGCAGCCGCAGGTCCTGGAGCAGCAGCCCGCCGTTGGCGTGCGGGTTGGCCCCCATGCGCAGCTCGCCCTCCGGGGCCTGCGCGGCGATCTCGTCGCGCAGCCGGCCGGCGTCGTCGAACAGCTCGTGCGGCCGGTACGACTGCAGCCAGCCGCGCAGCACGTCCAGGTGCTCGGGGGTGTCGCGCGCGCTGGCGAGCGGGACCTGGTGGGCCCGCCAGGAGCCCTCCGTCCGGTGCCCGTCGATCTCCGGCGGGCAGGTCCAGCCCTTGGGGGTGCGGAAGACGATCATCGGCCAGGCGGGCCGCTCCTGCTCGTCCGCCGGCGAGTCCTGGGCCGCCGCCTTGATGCGGGCGATGTGGTCCATCACCTCGTCGAGCAGCTGCGCGAACCGGCGGTGGACCGCAGCGTGGTCCTCGCCGTCGAACCCGCCGGTGAAGAAGTAGGGCGTGTGCCCGTAGCCGACCATCAGGTCGCGCAGCTCGTCGTCGCTGATGCGGGCGAGCACCGTCGGGTTGGCGATCTTGTAGCCGTTCAGGTGCAGGATCGGCAGCACGACGCCGTCCGTGCGGGGGTTGACGAACTTGTTCGAGTGCCAGCTCGTGGCCAGCGGGCCGGTCTCGGCCTCGCCGTCGCCGACGACGGCCGCCACCAGCAGGTCGGGGTTGTCGAACGCGGCGCCGTAGGCGTGCGACAGCGCGTAGCCGAGCTCGCCGCCCTCGTGGATCGAGCCGGGGGTCTCCGGCGCCACGTGCGACGGGATGCCGCCGGGGAAGGAGAACTGCTTGAACAGCCGCTGCATCCCCTCGTCGTCCTGGGTCACGTCGGTGTAGATCTCGGAGTACGTGCCCTCGAGATACGTGCTGGCCACCAGGCCGGGACCGCCGTGGCCCGGGCCGGCGACGTAGACCGTCGACTGCCGGCGCTCGCGGATGATGCGGTTCAGGTGCGTGTAGAGGAAGTTCAGGCCAGGGGTGGTACCCCAGTGCCCGAGCAGGCGCGGCTTGACGTCCTCGCGCTCCAGCGTGCGCCGCAGCATCGGGTTGTCGAGCAGGTAGATCTGGCCGATCGACAGGTAGTTGGCGGCACGCCACCACTGGTCGAGGCGTTCGACGTCCGTGTCCGAGAGCTCCGCGACGCCCGTCGCGGGCCAGGTCGGGGAGTCGGCGGTCGAGGTGCTCATCTGACGCTCCTACGGGGAGAGGGACGATCGTGCTCGCTGCTCATTCCATCGCACGCCGCGTCCCGGCGCAGCATGACGCGCGGGTCCGGCGGCGGCGACGGACGTGCGTGAGGTTCGCCACCGGATTCCTGGTCGGCCTCCGCGCGCGGATACCGTGGTGCCCGTGCCGAACCCGCCTGTGCGCCGATCCTTCGGGGCGGTCGCCCGCCAGCCGCGGATGATCGCGATCCTGCTGGTCTTCCTCGCCGCGGCGGCCGTGTGCGGGCGGCTGGGTGTGTGGCAGATCGACCGGGCCTACGAGCGGGCCAACCTCGCCGCGCAGCAGGAGGCGGCGGAGGCGGCCGCGGCGGCGCCCGTCGACCTCGGCGAGGTGCTCGCGCCGCAGTCGTCGTTCCCGGGAGAGCTGGTCGGGCGTGAGGTGGCGGTGACGGGCTCGTACGAGCCCGACGGGCAGATGCTCGTCGCCGGACGCTCGCTGGACGGGGTCGACGGCTACCTGGTCCTCACCCCGCTGCGCGTGTCCGACGACGGCACCGACGGCGCGTCGTGGGCGTCGCTGTCCGGTCCGCCCGTGCTGCCGGTGGTGCGGGGCTGGGTCGACTCGGCGACGCCGGGGGACGAGGCCCTCGAAGTTCCGGCGGGCCAGGTGACGCTGGACGGCTGGCTGCAGGCCTCGGAGTCCACCGCTCGCACCGGCGTCGTGCCGGAGAACCCGGGCGGCCCGCCCCTGACGCAGGACATCGCCTCGAGCGCGCTGGCGAACACCTGGGACGGCCCGATCTACACCGCCTACGTGGTGCTCACCGACTCCTCCCCGGAGCAGACGCCCGCTGCCGCCGGTGGTCCGGCACCCCTGCCCCGACCGGTGCTCGAGGGCGGCGCGGACGTCAACCTGCAGAACTTCTTCTACGCCCTGCAGTGGTGGGTCTTCGGCCTGTTCGCCGTGGCCCTCTGGGTCCGGCTGGTGCGGGACGAGATGGCCGGCGGCGTGCGCGAGCGCCGGTCCCGTCGCGGCGGTCGCGGCCCGGGCGGCGATGCGGGTGACCCGGTGGGCACCGGCATCGCGGGCCTGCCCGCCGGGTAGGTGCCAGGCTGGGCCCCGTGGCGTCCATCGACCTGAAGAAGTCGTACCCCGACTACCGCGCGACGACGACGCCGTCCCGGGTGACCGTGCCGCCGCGTCCCTACCTGCTCGCCGACGGGGAGGGCGACCCGAACACCGCGGGCCTCTACCGTGCGTGCGTCGAGTCGCTGTACCCGCTGGCCTACGCGGTGCGGGCCGCGGTGAAGGAGGCCACGGGTGACGCGTACACCGTGATGCCGCTCGAGGGCCTGTGGTGGGCGGACGACATGAGCCGGTTCAGCGTCGAGGCCAAGGACGACTGGCGGTGGACGCTGATGATCTGCCTGCCCGACGCCGTCGCCTCCGTCGACGTCCCCGACGTCCTGGCCCGCACGACGGCGAGGAAGACGCTGCCCGCCGGCGACCGCGTCCGCTACGAGCACTTCGGCGACGGGGACACGGCGCAGGTGCTGCACGTGGGGCCGTATGCCGCGGAGGCCCCGACCGTCGCCGGGCTGCACGAGTTCGTCGCGGCCGAGGGCCTCGTGCTGGCCGGCACCCACCACGAGATCTACCTGTCGGACCCGCGCCGGGTCGCGCCGGAGAGGATGCGGACGATCATCCGCCAGCCGGTCCAGCCCCCTCCCCGAGCGCTGTGGGTGCACGACGCGCCGC
>NZ_JALKAT010000023.1:0-59370 GCF_023015685.1 Isoptericola sp. S6320L | reverse complement strand
GTCGGGCCAGACGGCGGCGTTGCCGGTCAGCTGGGCGCCCCAGGGGCACGGGTCACCGGTGCAGGACCACGTCACCGGCGACGACGTGCCCGCCGTCTCTTCTGCGGCGGCAGGTGAGCTGAGCGCTGCCACGCCGACTGCCACGATCAGCGCATGCACGAGCCGAGAACGCCATTTCGCCATAGGGCGACCGTATGTGCGCGCTGCACGCCGTGGCGGCCGCTACCGGGGTGAAGTGCCGTCCTCCGCGGGGTGAAATCCTGCGGTTCTCGGCTGCACGAGGGACGGCGCGGCCGCGCCGACCAGCGACGCGAGACACGCGACCAGCAGCAGTGACCCCACGACGTCGGCCGGGCGGTGGGCGAACGTCGCGACGTTGACGAGGCATGCCAGGGCGACCGTCGCCAGGGTGACGGCACGCATCCTGGTCCACCCGGGACGGGTCCGCGCGGGCCACAGCACGATGGTCGCCAGACCGAGGGCGGCCGCCACGGTGGCGTGGGTGCTGGGGAACGTGTTGTAGGCGTAGCCGCTGAGGTGGTCGTAGTCGGGACGTTCCAGGATCGTGTCCCGCAGTGCGACGCTGAGGACGATCGAGCCGGCCGTCAGCACCCCGAGCGTCACCGGTTGAGGCCAGGTCCGCCGACGGAGGGCCATGAGGCTCAGGACGAGCACGACCGCTCCCATCAGCAGCGGGAGCGCCTCACGCAGGACCCCCGCGACCGGCCGGACGAGCTCCCCGTTGCGGACGACGACCCCGAACAGGGCGTCGTCCGCCCACTGGCCCCACGGGCTGAGCACCGCGACGCCGAAGAGAGCGGCGAAGGCTCCGGCAAGGATCCCCGCGCGGACGGAGTGGGCGCGGCGCCCACGTGCATGTCCCCTCACCCTGTCGATGATTCACCGCGTGCCGCACGGGGTCGATCCGACCAGTGGATGAAATGCGGCGCGATGCCCCGGCAACGGGACGCGTGGGCTCCGGGGACCGATGTCGCCGGCCCGGCGTAGCCTGGGACCGGTAGCCCGCACGCCCCGTCCGGGGGCGAGGTGGGCCCGTCGTCGTGCGCCGTGCCGCAAGGCCTGGACCCAAGGACCTGAATGAACCTCACCGGCATCGTCCCCGCCCTGCTCGCCGAACCCGGTGCGGCTGCCGCCCTGGAGGCGGTGCCGCTCGGCGGCGAGGTCGACGTCGTCGGCCCGAAGGGCGTGCGTGCACCGTTCGTGGCCGCGGCCGCCCGGCACCGGCCGCTCGTCGTGGTCACGGCCACCGGCCGCGACGCCGACGAGCTCGCGGCCGCCGTGCGCGCGTACCTGCCCGACGACCGCGCGGACGACGTCGCCGTCCTGCCCGCGTGGGAGACGCTGCCGCACGAGCGGCTCAGCCCGCGCGCCGACACGGTGGCCAAGCGCCTGGCGGTGTTCCGGCGGCTCGCCCACCCCGACGCCGACCCGGGCAACGCGCAGGCCGGCCCGGTGCAGGTGCTCGTCATGCCCGTGCGCGCGCTGCTCCAGCCGGTGGTCGACGGGCTCGGCGAGCTGGAACCGGTCGAGCTGCACACGGGGCAGACGGCGGACCTCACCGACATCGGCGACCGTCTCGTCGCGGCGGCCTACACCCGCGTCGACATGGTGGAGCGACGCGGGGAGTTCGCGGTGCGCGGCGGCATCCTCGACGTCTTCCCGCCCACGGAAGACCACCCGCTGCGCCTCGAGTTCTGGGGCGACGAGGTCTCGGAGATCCGGTGGTTCTCCGTGGCCGACCAGCGGTCGCTGGAGATCGCCGACCGCGGTCTCTGGGCGCCGCCGTGCCGCGAGATCCTGCTCACCGAGGACGTGCGGGCGCGGGCGGCCGAGCTCACCGAGCAGCTCCCCGGCGCGATCGACATGCTCGACAAGCTCGCCGCCGGCATCGCGGTGGAGGGCATGGAGTCCCTCGCACCCGCGCTGGTGCAGCGGATGGTGCCCGTCCTGGACCTGGTGCGCCCCGATTCCCTCCTCGTCCTCGACGAGCCGGAGCGGGTGCGCCGTCGCGCCCACGACCTGGTGGCGACCACCGAGGAGTTCCTGGCGGCGGCCTGGACGGGCGCCGTCGCGGGCGGGGACGCGCCGCTGGACCTGTCGGCCGCGTCGTTCGCGACGTTCGCCGACACCCGCGAGGTCGCCGCGCGCCGCGGGCTCGGCTGGTGGACGCTCTCGGCCTTCTCTCTGGCGTCCGGGGCCGACCCGGCCGGCGCCGACGCGTCCGACGACGGCGCTGCGGCCGCGGGGCCGGTGGTGACGGACGACGGCACCTCCTTCACGATCGCGGCGCGGGACGTCGAGTCCTACCGCGGCGACGTCGCCCGTGCGCTCGACGACGTGCAGGGGCTGCAGAAGGCCGGCTGGCGGCTGGTGCTGACGACGGAGGGCCACGGCCCGGCGCAGCGGATGACCGAGCAGCTCCGCGCTGCGGACACCGCTGCACGCCTCGTCACCGAGCTCTCGGACGTACCCGAGGGCGGTGTCGTCCACGTCGCGCCCGCCCTGGTGGGCAAGGGCTTCGTGGTGCCGGAGCTGCAGCTCGCCGTGTTCAGCGAGTCCGACCTCACCGGCCGCCAGGGATCGACGACCCGGGACATGCGCCGGATGCCCTCGCGCCGGCGCAACGTCGTCGACCCCCTGCAGCTCACGGCGGGCGACTTCGTGGTGCACGAGCAGCACGGCGTGGGCCGGTTCATCGAGATGGTGCAGCGCACGCTCGGCGCCGGGGCGAACGCCGCCACGCGCGAGTACCTGGTCATCGAGTACGCGTCGTCGAAGCGCGGCCAGCCGGGTGACCGCCTGTTCGTGCCCACGGACCAGCTCGACCAGGTGACCAAGTACACGGGTGGCGAGTCGCCGAGCCTGTCCAAGATGGGCGGCGCCGACTGGAAGAACACCAAGGCGCGCGCCCGCAAGCACGTCAAGGAGATCGCGAGCGAGCTGATCCGGCTCTACTCCGCGCGGATGGCGACGCAGGGGCACGCGTTCGGCCCGGACACCCCGTGGCAGCGCGAGCTGGAGGACGCCTTCGCCTACGTCGAGACCCCGGACCAGCTCGTCACCATCGACGAGGTCAAGGCGGACATGGAGAAGTCCGTGCCGATGGACCGGCTGGTGTGCGGTGACGTCGGCTACGGCAAGACCGAGATCGCGCTGCGGGCGGCGTTCAAGGCCGTGCAGGACGGCAAGCAGGTCGCCATCCTGGTGCCGACCACGCTCCTGGTCCAGCAGCACTTCGACACGTTCTCCGAGCGGTACGCCGGGTTCCCGGTGAACGTGCGGGCGCTGTCGCGGTTCGAGAGCGCCAAGGAGTCCGCCGAGACGCTCGAGGGCCTCAAGGACGGGTCCGTCGACGTGGTGATCGGCACCCACCGGATCATCACGGGGTCGGTGCACTTCAAGGACCTGGGCCTGGTCATCATCGACGAGGAGCAGCGGTTCGGCGTCGAGCACAAGGAGACGCTCAAGCAGCTGCGCACCAACGTGGACGTCCTGGCGATGTCCGCGACGCCGATCCCGCGCACGCTGGAGATGGCCGTGACCGGCATCCGCGAGATGTCCACGCTGGCCACGCCGCCCGAGGAGCGCCACCCCGTCCTGACCTATGTGGGCGGGTACGAGGAGAAGCAGATCTCCGCGGCGATCCGGCGCGAGCTCCTGCGCGAGGGCCAGGTCTTCTACGTTCACAACAAGGTCGAGTCGATCCAGCGGGCCGCGACCCGGCTGGCCGAGCTCGTGCCCGAGGCCCGGATCGGCGTCGCGCACGGCAAGATGAGCGAGCAGCAGCTCGACCAGGTCATCCGCGCCTTCTGGGAGAAGGAGCTCGACGTCCTGGTGTGCACGACGATCATCGAGACCGGCATGGACATCTCCAACGCGAACACGCTCATCCTGGAGCGCTCCGACACCCTCGGGCTGTCCCAGCTGCACCAGCTGCGCGGGCGGGTGGGACGCGGCCGCGAGCGGGCGTACGCCTACTTCCTGTACCCGCCCGAGCGGCCGCTCACCGAGACGGCGCACGACCGGCTGGCCACGATGGCGGCCCACACCGATCTCGGTGCGGGCATGCAGATCGCCATGAAGGACCTGGAGATCCGCGGTGCCGGCAACCTGCTCGGCGGGGAGCAGTCCGGGCACATCGCCGGCGTCGGGTTCGACCTGTACGTGCGCATGGTGGGGGAGGCCGTGGCGGCGTTCCGCGGCGACCGGGAGGAGGAGCAGCCCGAGGTGACGATCGAGCTGCCGGTGGACGCCCACCTGCCCGAGTCGTACATCGCGACCGAGCGGCTGCGGCTCGAGGCGTACAAGAAGATCGCCGCGGCCCAGGACGCGGCAGCGCTCGCGGAGGTACGGGCGGAGCTCGTGGACCGGTACGGCGCCCTTCCCGAGCCCACGGAGGCCCTGTTCGAGGTCGCGGAGTTCCGCAACCACGCCCGCCGGGCCGGGCTCACCGACGTGACCGCCCAGGGCAAGCACATCCGGTTCGCGCCGGTCGACCTGCCCGAGTCCGCGCAGATGCGGCTCAAGCGCCTCTACCCGGGCACGATCCTCAAGCCCGGGATCCGCGCGGTCCTCGTGCCCTTCCCGACGACGGCGAGGATCGGCGGCAAGCCGCTGCGCGGCGCCGCTCTGCTCACCTGGGCACGCCAGCTCATCGACGCCGTGATCCTCGGGGAGGTGGCGGCCGCGGCGTCGGCCGGGGCCGCGGCGCGGTAGCCGCGGCTCAGCCGAACGACGCCGTCGGTCGCCGGCACGCTTTCACTCGGGTGAAATCCGCTCTCGCGGTGTTGAGCGTGCCGAGCGCGCGTCATGCTCACCTGGTGGTACTTGTGAGACGACGGGCGTCGGCCGGTGCCGGTCGCCCGCTGCGGCCGCTGGCCCAGCTGCTCCTCGATGCTGCCTTCGACCAGTGCGCCACCTGGGACGACGGCCTCGCGGCGGTCGCCGGCGACGACGTGGTGGATGCGGGCTTCCTCCACCGGATCTCGCCGGCGATCGCCCGAGCGACACGAGGGTGGACCGAGGTCTCGGACGGGTGGCGCGCGCCGTTGCGGGCGGTCCAGCACCGGCAGATGCTCAGGCACCTGCGAGCGCTCGAGGATCTCAAGGTCGTCGGTGCTGCCCTCGACCGAGCCGGCATCGCCTGGGTCGTGGTCAAGGGCGCGACGCTCGCCTCCGTCGTCTGGCCGCACGCGGACATGCGGGAGTACTACGACCTCGACCTGCTCGTCGAACCGGCGTCGTTCCGGGACGCGGTGGCGATCGTCGAGTCCACGGGCGGCCGTCTGCTCGACCGCAACTGGCCCGCGTTGAGCGCGTCGGGTCGCGGCGAGCTGGCCATGGTCGGGCGGCACGGCACACCCCTCGACCTGCACTGGCACCTGGCCGTGGCTCCGTCGGTGCGGCGTGCCTTTCCTCTCGACGTCGACGCGATGCTCGCACGGCGCCGCCACCACCATTTGTCGGTGGCGCCGATGCCGGTGCTCGACCCCGAAGACCAGGCGCTCCATGTGGCCGTGCACGCGGCCCAGGCGGGCGCCAACCGGTTGGTGTGGCTCGCCGACGTCTACTACGCGACGCGGGGCGTCGACTGGGAGGAGCTGGCACGACGATGCCGACGGGCGGACGCCACGGTGCCCGTGGCGCTCGTCGTCGACCGGGCCTACCGCGTCGCTGGTCGGGGCAGCGTCCCGTCCCGGGATCTGGCGCAGGCCGCCGACGGCGTCTGGGGCCGGCTCGCGCGATCCCGTGACGATCTGCTCCCGTTCCCTGGTCTGCCGGGGGACCGGAGGCTCGGGGGGAACATCTACGGGGCCGCCCGGCCCACGGTGCCGGCGAGCATGTGGAGGCTCGGGAAGGACCATGTCGCGGCCCGCTACCAGGGCTGGCGCCACCGCCACGGCCGGAACACGGTCCGCCCGTGGCAGCAGGACGTCCCTGACCCACAGGCTCGCGAGGCCTACTTCGCCACGGCCATGAGCGGAGGGTGATGAGCGGCGTCCGGTCCGCTACCTCCGGTCGTGACGGTCACGGCGGGCGGTCGTCGACGTCCAGGGGCCGCCGGGTCGTCGAGCTGGTCCGCCGTTCGACCCGGCTCGTGTGGTCGTGCAGCCCGCGGCTCTTCGTGGCCCTGGTGGCGCTCCAGATCGTGGCGGCGGCCTCGCTCGGCGCGCAGGTGCTCGTGGTCGCCCAGGTCCTCGAGCGCATCCTCGACCTGACGGAAGCCGGGGTGACTCCGGGGCTCGTCTGGTCGGTCGCGGCCCTGGCCGGCCTGATGGCGCTGGGCGCACTGATCGCCGTGGCGCAGGGCAGCGTGCGGCGGCTCCTCGGCGAGCTCGTCGCCCGTTCGATGAACGAGAAGGTGCAGGACGTCGCCACCACGGTGCCGCTGCGCAACTTCGAGGACCCCGAGTTCTTCGAGAACCTCCAGCGCGTCCGCCAGAGCGCGATGACCCGGCCGTTCCAGGTCACCCAGGGGTTGTTCTCCGTCATCGGGACCGTGGCGTCGAGCGTCGCGGTCGGGGCCGCGCTCGTCGCGCTCTACCCGTGGCTGCTGCCGTTGCTGGCCGTCGGTGCCGTCCCGGTGCTGCTGACCAGCCGCCGCGAGAGTGCGTTGGAGTTCCGGTTCACGGTCGCGCAGACGACCAACCAGCGCGAACGCACCTACGTCAACTACGTGCAGACCAACCGTGACGAGGCCAAGGAGATCCGCGCCTTCCAGGTCTCGCCGTGGCTGCGGGACCGGTACCGGGCGTTGTACGACAGCTACCTCGAGGCACTGCGCAAGCACCTGGGACGCCGGTTGCGGCTGGCGACCCTCGGGCAGTTGTTCTCCGGCGTCGTCCTCGTGGGGACGCTGCTCCTGCTCGTGATGCTCATCGCGAACGGGGAGGTGGGTGTCGCGGACGCCGGTGCCGCGATCGTCGGGATCCGGGCGCTGCAGGGACAGATCCAGGGCCTCGTCGGCGGGGTGCAGCAGATCCACGAGTCGGGGCTCTACCTCGACGACCTCGAGGCGTTCTTCCGGCACCACGCGGACGAGGCGACCGGTCCCGCAGGCGCCGACGACCTTCCCCCGTTCGACGGCGCGCGGATCGAGAAGGTGTCCTTCCGGTACCCGGGGTCCGGCACCGAGGCGTTGCAGGACGTGACCATCGAGGTCGGTCGCGGGGAGGTCGTGGCCGTCGTCGGTGAGAACGGGTCCGGCAAGACCACCGCGGCGAAGGTGCTGGCAGGGCTGTACGAGCCGGACGCCGGCGACGTCCTCTGGGGCGAGACGCCCTACGCCAAGCTCTCGCAGGACGATCTGCGCAGCCGGGTGGCGGTCATCTTCCAGGACTTCGTCCGGTACGCCTTCTCGGCCACGGAGAACATCGCCCTGGACCGGGCCGGTATCGACGCGCGCCAGGACCCGGCCGGCCGGGAGGACGTCCGAGCGGCGGCGCGGGCCGCGGACATCGACGGCGCCCTCTCGCGCCTGCCCCACGGGTATGCGACGCGGCTGTCGAGGATGTTCGACGACAGTGCGGACCTCTCGGGGGGTCAGTGGCAGCGGCTCGCGATCGCGCGAGCGTTCTACCGGGACGCGGACCTCGTCATCCTCGACGAACCGTCGGCGGCGCTCGACCCACGGGCCGAGCACGACCTGTTCAGCTCGTTGCGCACGACGCTGCGCGGCCGGTCCGCCCTGTTCATCTCCCACCGCTTCGCCACGGTGCGGGGCGCCGACCGCATCTACGTCATGGACTCGGGCCGGGTGGTCGAGTCGGGGACGCACACCGAGCTGATGGCCCGTCGTGGCCTGTATGCCGAGCTGTTCGAGCTTCAGGCCGGGGCGTACTTCCCCGACGGCTGGTCCAGCTCGGCACCCTGAGCCCGCAGCGCCGCGACGAGCTCAGTCCCGAGGCGCTCGCGGAAGGGCGGTCCCCAGGGCACCCGCGCCGTGAAGACGGGGACGCTCGCGGCGAGAGCAGAGACTCGGGCGAACTGCTGGGCGGTCACCCGCGGGTCCCGCCACCCGAGCAGCCGGGGGAACTGCATGAGGGCGAACGCCGCCGCCCCGCCGCGGACCCGGTCGACACGCAGCTCCTTGCACGTGCGGTCGGGGAGCGGGACGACCAGCGCACCGACCGGACGAGCGTCCGTCGGCTCACGCCCCGGTGCCAGCAGGTCGCGGCCGTCAGCGCTGCGCCCCCGGCGCGGTGAGTCCGCACCGAACCGCTCGGTGAGGGTGTCCGCGCCCTTGCGCAGCCGCAGCTCCGTCGCCCCGAGCCGAGCGAGGTGGTCGTCGCCCGCCGGGTCGACGCGGAGCACGTCATCGGTGACGAGGGCGCCGCCCTCGGCGCAGAGCAGCGCCGCCATCGTCGACTTGCCCATGCCGGACCGCCCGACGAACCCGACGACGTCGTCCTCGAGCTGCACCGCGCTCGCATGCAGGACCGCGTGCCCGCGCAGGTAGAGCTGGAACGCCATCTGCGCCCCGGACGCGAGCACGCGCGCCACACCGGAGTCCGCGCCCTCCACCGCGTGCAGCGTGACGTGCTCGAGGTCGGGTGTGAGCACGAAGTCGCAGGTCCCGTGGAACCGGAGCCGGTAGCCGTCGTCCGAGCGGGTCGCCGTGTACCAGGGGCGTTCTGGGCTCGCGTACCGCAGGATGATCTCACCGGCCGGGTCTTCGTCGGTGTGGCTGCGGTCTGCGCCGCGGCGGAGGCGAACCGTGCCGTCGACCGTCACGGACTCCGGCCGCGAGGGCATCGGCACGTCGGAGTCGACGGACAGCCCGTACAGCGTGGTCGACGTCATGCGGATCCCCCGGTGGTCTGGGCCTGCTCGAACTCGCGGTACAGCCAGGCGGCGCCCTCGGGGTCGAGGTCCGTGCCGTCGATCCGCAGCCAGGCGTGGGCCCTGATGTGGCCGCCGTCGTCGCGGCGGACGCCGAGCACGATCTGGGGGTCGCGAGAGCGCAGGCTGTGGCCGAGCACGAGGGCGGTGCGCAAGCATGTCCCGTTCACCCACCGCAGACGCAGCACGCGGCGGTCGATGCGCAGCCGGCGCAGCTCGCCGGCGGTGAGCCGCGCCGTGTCGAAAGCGGCGCGGGGTGTCGTGCCCGGTGCTCCGCCGAGCCGCAGACCCAGCATGGCGGCGGTCCGGCGCAGCCCGACCGTGCGCAGGCCCGTCTCGGCCACCAGGTACACGAGCCCGGACCGGGCTGCCCGCAGCAGCCCGCCTACCTGCCGCCGGGGGCTCATGCCGCGTCCCGGGCGCGCGTGCGGTCCTGGCTCGCCAGCCAGGCGGACTGCAGCAGGAGGCCGGTGGGGCCGGGCGGGCGTTCGCCCAGCCACGCCTTCTGCAGCTCCTCGGCGTCGACCAGGTCGTGCGGTACGCCGCTGCCGTCCCAGCTCCGTGCGAACTCACGCGTCGCCGCGCCGAGGTAGGCGAGGGTGAAGGTCGCCTTCGAGGTGCGCGCGAGGACGGCGTCCGGGAGCACGTCGGCGAACACCGCGCGCATGCCCTCCGTCCGCGAGGAGAAGCCGGTCGGGTGCCGGCGGGCCACGGCGGCGAGGAACGTCGGGTCGAGCAGCGGGTGGGCGACCTCGGCGTGGTGCTCGGCCGCGAGGGCGGAGTAGGTGCGGAAGAACTCGGTGACCGACCGACGGCGCGCGACCCAGCGCAGCGAGCCGCCGAACGACAGCGGTTCGGCCAGGTCGTCGGCACCGATCCGCTCGACCAGCTCGTCGTGGGCGGCAGGTCGGAGCCAGGGGAGCGACATCGGCGCCCGCAGCCGGCGACGGCGGAGAACGGCCGGTGAGACTGCCGTGAGCGCGGAGCGGCGAGGGCTTCCCGGCGCGAACGGTCGGCGAGCGGTGCGCCGGAGGGCTCGGATCCGACGATCGCCGAAGACCTCGTCGCCACCCTCGCCGGTGAGGACGACCCCGCCGGCACACCGCTCGAGCAGAGGGCCGCGTGCGTGCATGGTGGCCGGCCAGAGCAGGCCGTGCCGCCGCAGGCTGTCCTGGGCGACCGGGCCGAGCAGGTCGTTCTCCGTGGTGATGGCGAGCCGCCACCAGTCGTGCAGGCCGAGGTGGTCGACGACGGTCCGCTGCCACTCGGACTCGTCGGCCTCGGCGACCCCGGGATAGACGAACGTCACCGGGATCGGGGGCGGGGTGCCGGCCAGCGCGGTGGCGCGGCACGCTGCCGCGAGGACGGCCGAGGAGTCTCGTCCTCCGGAGAAGGTGACGTAGACCTGCCGGTCGCCGGCACGGTCCGCGATGCGTGACGTCAGGACGTCGAGGGGCGCGGCCGTGGTCCGATGGCCGGGCGACGTGTCGACCAGTCCGGGGAGCCACGCCCACGCGGTCTCGCGAGGGGTCGGGCGGTGTACATCGAGGGCCATGTCGACCTCCGCACGGATCGGCGGCACCCGCGACCGTGCCGCGGGCGCCGCCGACCGAGTGCTGGGGAGCGTCAGGAGACGCCGCCGCCGCCGTGCCTGTCGCCACGGAACAGGTCGCCGTCGTAGTCGATGTCGAACTGCGCCTCGAGCGTGAGGTCGGCGACCGTGCCGACCTCGCGGATGCTGGGTGCCTCGTACATAGAAGTGCCTCCTGTGTGTTGTGCCGGACCGTTTCAGTATTCCGAGCACGGTGTGACCGCGGCAGGTGAGGCAGGGGTGAAAAGGCCCGGAGAGCGGGTGAATGCCGTGGCCGCGCGGATGAAATCCACGAACCGGCCGGTGTGGCTCGCCGTCCGGTGGTTTGATGCCTGCGGACGACCGCGACGATGGGGGAAGACGATGCGGCTTCGCGCAGACGGGGTGACCTGGCAGGAGATCGACGGCGAGCTGGTGCTGCTGGACCTGAACTCGTCGACGTACCTCACCACCAACGCGGCCGGCACTCTGCTCGCCCGGACGCTCGCCGACGCCGACGGCGCCACCGAGGACCAGCTCGTGGGTGCGCTGGTGCGGGAGTACGGGATCGACGAGTCGGTCGCACGGACCGACACCACGGCCTTTCTCGCCGACCTGCGGCACCGCGGCCTCCTGCACGACTGAGGCGTCCCCACCGACCGACGTGCGTGCCGGTCCGTGACGCTCCCGCCGGACACCGTCACGGACCGGCACGCACGTCGCCCTTCGGCCGACGCGCTCCCGGTAGCGCAGGACCGCGCCGTCGCAGTGAGATAACGATTTCGCACCGGTTCGTTCAGCCATTGACCTTAAATGGGCGCCCCCGTAGCGTTCCCGATGACGGGGCGCGGCGCGCCCTGCCCGGGGCCCCGAGCATCGAGGCCGGCGCCCCGGCCGCACATCGCAAGGGAGCGACGATGAGGCAGAGCATCACCAGGACGGTCGCGGGGCTCACCGCGGCCGCGCTGGCGGCGAGCGGCGCGGTGGGTGCCGTCGTCGTGGGAGCGTCGACGGCGGCAGCGGACGACGCCGTCATGCTAGAAAACGATTTTGATTCCACGGTGGACCCGTGGGGCCCCCGCGGCCCCGTCGAGCTGACGATCACCGACGACGCCCGCACCGGCGCCGGAGCCCTCGCCGTGACCGGACGGACGGGGGAGTGGAACGGCCCCGCGACCGACGTCACCGGCCTCTTCGCCGAGGGCGGCGTGTACCAGGTCGAGGCCTGGGTCAAGCTGCCCGCCGGGGCCGCGGACGCCACCGACGTCCACGTCACCGTCCAGGAGACGTCCGCCGACGGTGACGCCTACACCTGGGTCGGCGGGGCGGTCACCGCCACCGCCGACGAGTGGGTCGAGGTGGGCGGCACGTACACGATGCCCGCCGGCCTCACCGCCGCCCGGCTCTACCTCGAGGCCGCGCCCGTCGGCGACGCCCACCCCGACTTCCTCGTGGACGACGTCGTGATCACCGGCCAGCAGGTCGACGCCGGCCTGCCCGACGGGTTCGTCCCCGGCGGGGCGGTGAGCCCCACCAGCACCCCGGTGTCCGCCGCCCAGTCCGGCAGCACACCCGAGACCCCCGTCGCGGCGCTCACCTTCGACGACGGGCCGAACCCGGGCACCACGCCCGCGCTCCTCGACCTCCTCGCCGCCCACGACCTGCCGGCCACGTTCTGCGTCATCGGGCAGAACATCGAGGCCGACGGCGGCGCGGAGCTTCTGCGCCGGATCGTGGCCGAGGGGCACACCCTGTGCAACCACTCCACCGGCTACGCCGACATGGGCTCGATGACGCCCGAGCAGGCGCAGGCCGACATGATCGCGAACCTCGACATCATCCGCGGCGCCCTCGGCGACCCGCAGGCCGAGGTCCCGTTCTGGCGCGCCCCCAACGGGTCCTGGGGTGCCACCCCCGGCGTCGCGGTGAACCTCGGCATGCAGCCGCTCGCCGTGACGAACACGATCGCCGACTGGGAGACGCAGGGCGAGGCCACGCTCACCGAGAACCTCCGCGCCGCCCTGACCGACGGCGAGCTCGTGCTGGTGCACGACGGCGGTGGTGACCGTTCGGGTTCGCTCGCCGCGGTCGAGACCGTGGTCACCGAGCGGCTCGCCGACGGCTGGGAGTTCACTCCGGTGCAGGGCACGCCACCGGCGTCCGGCCCCGTGCTGAGCACCGACTTCGAGGACGGCCTCGACGGGTGGGGCCCGCGCGCGGGCGACGACACGGACCCGACCGTCGAGATCACGACGGCGGACGCCGCCTCGGGCGAGGCCGCCGCGCTGGTCACCGGCCGCGACAGCCAGGGTGACGGCGTCGGCCGGGACGTCTCGGTCGCGCTCACGCCCGGCGTGCGCTACGAGGTCTCCGCCCAGGTGCGGTTCGCCGCGGGCCAGCAGCCGGACGCCGTCTGGCTCTCGCTCGCCAGCACGGCCGACGGTTCGACGTCGTACGCCACGTTGGCGCAGTGGTCCGGCGTGACGGCGGACGGCTGGACCGAGGTCACCGCGACCTTCCAGGCGCCGGCCGGCGAGGAGCAGTTCCTCTACCTGGAGACCGACTACAACGGCACCAACACGAGCGACCTCCTCGTCGACGACGTCGTGGTCTCGGTGCCGGAGCCGGCCGTGGTCCAGGACCTCACGCCGATCCAGGAGACCGTGCCGTTCGCGGCCGGGGTGGCGATCGACTCGCGCGAGACCAGCGGCTCCGCCGCCGACCTGCTGCTGCGGCACTTCAACCAGGTCACCGCCGAGAACCACATGAAGCCGGAGGCCTGGTACGACGACGAGGGCACGTTCCGCCCGCACCCCGAGGCGGTCGCGCTGATGGACTTCGCGGCCGCGAACGATCTCGCGATGTACGGCCACGTGCTGACGTGGCACTCCCAGACGCCGGACTGGTTCTTCACCGACGACGCCGGCGAGCCGCTCACCGACTCCGCCGCCGACCAGCAGGTGCTCCGCGACCGCCTGAGGGACCACATCTTCGCGGTCGCCGAGTGGCTCGCCACGTACGGCGAGTTCGGCGCGGACAACCCCGTCAACGCGTTCGACGTGGTCAACGAGGTCGTCGCGGACGGCGCCACGGACGACGGCCTGCGCCGCAGCGAGTGGTACCGGATCCTCGGCGAGGAGTTCATCGACCTGTCCTTCGAGTACGCGGACGAGGCCTTCAACCACACCTACGCGGCCGAGGGCGCCGACCGCCCGGTGCGGCTCTTCATCAACGACTACAACACCGAGCAGGGCGGCAAGCAGGACCGTTACGTGGCCCTGGTCGAGCGGATGCTCGAGCGCGGCGTCCCGCTCGACGGCGTGGGTCACCAGTTCCACGTCTCGCTCGCCATGCCGGTCTCCGCCCTGGAGGTCGCGCTCGAGCGGTTCGAGGACATGCCCGTCACCCAGGCGGTCACCGAGCTCGACGTCACCATCGGCACGCCCGAGACACAGGCGAACCTCGTCGAGCAGGGCTACTGGTTCCGGGACGCGTTCCGGATGTTCCGCGACCACGCCGGCTCGCTGCACGCGGCGACGGTCTGGGGCCTGACGGACGGCCGTTCGTGGCGTGCGGACAACGGTGCGCCGCTCCTCTTCGACGACGCCTACCAGGCCAAGCCGGCGTACCTCGGGGTCGTCGACGGCGACCTGCCGGCGCAGCAACGCTCGGCGAACGTGTTCGCCGGCGACGTCCCGCTGGACGGATCCGCCACGGCCTCGCCCCAGTGGGAGCGTCTGCCGCTGCACCAGGTCATCGCGGCCGGCGAGTCCGTCGCCGGGTTCCAGCTGCGCTGGGCCGCCGACCACCTCACCGCGTACGTGTCCGTCACCGACGGTGCGGCCGAGGCGAGCGACGGCGTCACGTTCGACCTCGGCGGCACGACCGCCGTCGTCGGCCGGGACGGGACGGTGACGGGCGACGCGACCGCCGAGGTCGTCGAGACCGACGCCGGGTACGACGTCGTGGCGCACCTGCCGCTCGACGCCGCTGCGGAGGGCGACACGCTCGCCCTCGACGTCCGGGTGGACGACGGCGGCACCTCCGCCGGGTGGAACACCCCGGGCGCGTACGGCACGCTCACCCTCCTGGAGGAGCTGAGCCACGTCGAGGTGGTCGAGGCGGCCGCCGCGCCCACCGTGGACGGCGAGGTCGACGACGTGTGGACCGCGGCGAACGCCGTCACCACCGCGCAGCGCGTCGAGGGTACCGATGGTGCGGTGGGGAGCTTCTGCACCCTGTGGGCCGACGGCGCGCTCTACGTGCTGGCCGAGGTCGAGGACCCGGCGGTGGACGTCAGCGGCTCCGACCCGTGGATCCAGGACTCGGTGGAGGTCTTCGTCGACGCGGGCAACGCGAAGAACGGCGGCTACCGGGCCGAGGACACGCAGATCCGCGTCAGCGCGGAGAACGAGGTCTCGTTCGGCACGGGGGACGCGGCCGAGCAGGCGGCTCGCGTGACCTCGGCGACCTCGCTCACCGAGGACGGCTACCTGGTCGAGCTGGCGGTCGACCTGCTCGACCAGGGCGGCGTGGGGACGTTCCACGGCCTGGACCTGCAGGTCAACGACGCCACCGACGGCGCGCGGACCTCGGTGACCACCTGGGCGGACCCGACCGGCACCGGCTACCAGTACACGAACCGCTGGGGCGTGGCCGAGCTGGTGGCCGCTCCCGCGCCGCCCGCGCCGGACTGGGAGGAGGGCCAGGTCTACACGGCCGGCGACGAGGTGACCCACGGTGGTGCGCTGTACCGGGCGACGTGGTGGACCACCGAGGAGCCGGGAACCTCGCCCTGGGGTTCGTGGCAGGAGATCGCCACGGCCGACGACGGCACGGCGGTCTGGACCGCGTCGCGCATCTTCGTCGAGGGTGACGTCGTCGTCCACGACGGCGACCGCTACGAGGCGCGGTGGTGGACCCGCAACCAGGCCCCGGGCTCCCAGCACGGCCCCTGGACCCTCCTCGCGAGGTAGTGCCGCCCCGGCCGAGGTAGTGGCGTTTGCGCCGAGGTAGTGCCCTGCCTGCCGAGGTAGTGGCGTTTGCGCCGAGGTAGTGCCCTGCCTGCCGAGGTAGTGGCGTTTGCGCCGAGGTAGTGCCCGACGGCGTGAGGTAGCGCCGGGCGGGAACGTCGAAGTCGGGTGTCGGGTCCGGTGCACGGTCGTCAGTCCCGAAGTGGAGGGCGCCCTGCGCCCGTGAACGCGACCGTGCACGGGACCCGACACCCGGCGGAACCCGAACCGCCCTGACCCCGCACTACCTCGACACGCGAGGTACTACCTCGGCACGAGCGCTACTACGTCGCGCAACGCGGCACTACGTCGCGCAACGCGGCACTACCTCGCGTACGGCGGCCCTACCTCGGCGTCAGGAGGCCGCGTCGCGCCCGGACGCCGGCCCCAGCATGCCCGCGATCCGCTGCTCGATCGCGTCGGTGGCGGCGTCCGGGAGCACGAGGATGCCCTCGAGCTCCTTGGTGGCCCGCCGGTACGCCGACTGGCGCTCCGCGTGGCTCGCCCCGGGGTCGTCGGCCAGTGCCAGGAGCTTCTTCGCCCGGTCGAGCGCCCGGCGCTCGTCGGCGGTGAAGTCGGAGGCGAGTCGGCGCTTCGCCTCGCGCTCCGCGATGTCGAAGGTGAGCTGGTACTCACGGACCGCCGCACGGTAGCGCTCGAGACGGCGGCGGTCACGCAGCTCTTCCGGATCGTCGGGGCGCAGGCTGTCGGCGTCGCGCCGCGCGCGGTGGAAGTCGACGGTCACCTGCTCCCGCATGTCCGTCATCACGGGGAACTCGAGGCTCTTGACGGCGTCCAGCTCGTACTCGAGCCAGCGCGCGTTCGTCCGGTCGTGCTCGGCCGTGGTGCGCTCGATCTCGCTCGTGAGGGCTTCCTCGGCCTCGGCGGTCGCGAGCTGGTCGGCGTGCTTGAGCCGGTAGAGCTCGATCTTGTCGCGGCGGCGGCGCTCGTCCCACTTCTGGGCGCCCTTGACCCATCCACCGACGATGCCGCTCAGTGGAAAGACCAGCCACCAGTAGGAGCCGAGGAAGTCCCAGAAGCCGTCCACCGCCATCACGATAGTGCGTCGCTGCCCGTGGCCGTCGCCCACCACGTGGGCGCGGGCGCACCGGTTCCTGGACGGGGCTACGCTGGGGGCGTCAACCCACCATCGTCGCGGGCGTCGGCGGCCCCGGGTACCCATGTGCCTGAGCCGGGCCGCGGCGGCCCGCGTGCCCTCTCAAAGGAGCATCCGTGGCAAGCATCGAAGCCGTTGGCGCGCGCGAGATCCTGGACTCTCGCGGCAACCCCACCGTGGAGGTCGAGATCGCCCTCGACGACGGGACGTTCGCGCGTGCCGGCGTTCCGTCGGGCGCCTCCACGGGCGCCTTCGAGGCCGTCGAGCGCCGGGACGGCGACTCCGGCCGTTACCTGGGCAAGGGCGTCGAGGGCGCGGTCAACGCCGTCATCGACGACATCGCCCCCGAGCTGATCGGCTACGACGCCGAGGAGCAGCGCCTCATCGACCAGACGCTGATCGAGCTCGACGGCACGCCGAACAAGGCCAAGCTGGGCGCGAACGCGATCCTGGGCGTCTCCCTCGCGGTGGCCAAGGCCGCCGCGAAGAGCGCCGGCCTGGACCTGTTCCGCTACGTGGGCGGCCCGAACGCGCACGTCCTGCCCGTGCCGATGATGAACATCCTCAACGGCGGGTCCCACGCGGACTCGAACGTGGACATCCAGGAGTTCATGATCGCGCCGATCGGTGCCGACTCCTTCAAGGAGGCCCTGCGCACCGGCGCGGAGGTCTACCACGCGCTGAAGTCGGTGCTCAAGAGCGAGGGGCTGGCCACCGGTCTCGGTGACGAGGGCGGGTTCGCCCCGAACCTGTCGAGCAACCGCGCGGCGCTCGACCTCATCATCACGGCGATCGAGAAGGCCGGCTTCACCCCGGGCTCCGACGTCGCGCTGGCGCTGGACGTCGCCGCGACCGAGTTCTTCTCGGACGGCTCGTACCAGTGGGAGGGCGGCGCCAAGACGCCCGACGAGATGATCTCGTTCTACGAGGGCCTCGTCGCCGACTACCCGCTGGTCTCCATCGAGGACCCGCTGTCCGAGGACGAGTGGGACTCCTGGTCCGGGCTCGTCGCGAAGGTCGGCGACAAGGTGCAGATCGTGGGCGACGACCTGTTCGTCACCAACCCGGAGCGCCTGGCCAAGGGCATCGAGACCAAGGCCGCGAACTCGCTGCTGGTGAAGCTGAACCAGATCGGCACGCTCACCGAGACGCTCGACGCCGTCACGCTCGCGCAGCGCAACGGCTTCACGACGATGACCTCGCACCGCTCCGGCGAGACCGAGGACACCACCATCGCGGACCTGTCCGTGGCCACCAACGCCGGTCAGATCAAGACCGGCGCGCCGGCTCGTGGCGAGCGCATCAACAAGTACAACCAGCTCCTGCGCATCGAGGACGCCCTCGACGACGCCGGCCGGTACGCCGGTCGCTCGGCGTTCCCGCGCTTCCAGGGCTGAGACGCTCGGCCTGACGGCCCGACGACGGCCGGTCACCTCCCGCAGGAGGTGACCGGCCGTCGTCGTCCCCGGCGCGGTGGCGCGCCGACGGCGGTCGTGCGCCGCCGTCGCCGGGTTGGGCACAATCGAGGGGTGCCCTCCCGACGTCCCGCCGCCCCACGATCCCGCCGACCCGCCTCCCGGCCGGGGACCCGGACGACGGCGCGCCCGGCCGCCTCCACGGCGCGCTCCCGGGCGACGGGCGCGAGCAAGGCCGCTCCGCAGCAGGGGAAGAGCGGGCGCCGCCCGGCCGGACCGGCGCGGGACGACCGGCGGCGCAGCCGGCTCGGGCTGGTGCTGCCCGAGGTCCTCACCGTCCGGTTGCTGGTGCTGTCGGTGGTGGTGCTGCTGGCCTTCGTGCTGCTGCTGCCGACGGTGCGCGGCGCCGTCCAGCAGCGCGCCGAGATCGACCGGCTGCAGGCGGAGCTCGCCGCCCACGAGTCGGAGCGTGCGGAGCTGGAGGACGAGCTCGGCCGCTGGGAGGACCGCTCCTACGTGGTGGAGCAGGCGCGCACCCGACTGAACTACGTGATGCCGGGTGACACCGTGTGGCGCGTCGTCGACGCGGACGAGGTGGCCGACGGCGGCACACCGGCGGAGAGCGACGCCCCGACCGAACCGGCCCGGCCCGCCGGGCCGGCCGGTGCGCCGTGGTACCAGGCGATGTGGGAGTCGGTCCAGGTGACCGACGCCCGCGCCACGACGGTCGATGGTGACGAGGACGACGGTGCTGACGTGGAGCCGGGTGGCGCGGACGGGGGAGAATGACCGGGTGACCTCGCAGCCTCCGGTGCCCGCCGACGACCCGACCGCCGTGACCGACCGCGACCTCGAGGTGCTCGCCGAGCAGCTCGGCCGTGCGCCGCGCGGGGTGGTGGGTATCGCCGCGCGCTGCGTGTGCGGCCGTCCCCTGGTGGTGCGGACCGCGCCGCGGCTGCCCGACGGCACGCCGTTCCCGACGACGTACTACCTGACACACCCTGGCGCCGTCGCCGCGGCCTCCCGGCTCGAGGCCGACGGTGTCATGCGGGAGATGTCGCAGCGGCTGACCGAGGACGAGGAGCTCGCGGCGGCGTACCGGCGGGCGCACGAGCACTACCTCGCCCGGCGAGAGGAGCTGGGCCACGTCGAGGAGGTCGCGGGGATCTCGGCCGGCGGCATGCCCACGCGCGTCAAGTGCCTCCACGTGCTGATGGGGCACGCGCTGGCGGCGGGCCCGGGCGTGAACCCGCTGGGTGACGAGGCCCTGGAGCGGGTGCGCGACCAGTGGCGTCCGGACCGGTGCTCGTGCTGACGGCTCCGCGCGGGCACGTGTCGGTCCGGGATGAGAGGGTGCGGTCGTGATGAGCAGCAGCACCCGTGTCGCCGCCGTGGACTGCGGCACCAACTCGATCCGCCTCCTGGTCGCCGACGTCTCCGACGACGGCACCCTCACCGAGCTCGACCGACGCATGGAGATCGTGCGGCTCGGCCAGGGCGTGGACCGCACCGGAGAGCTCGCGCCCGAGGCGCTCGAGCGCACGCTGGCGGCCTCTCGGGAGTACGCCAAGGTCGCTGCCGAGATGGGCGCCACCCGCGTGCGGTTCGTGGCCACCTCGGCCACCCGGGACGCGCGCAACCGTGCCGACTTCGCCGCCGGCGTGCGAGCCGCGCTGGGCGTGGACCCCGAGGTGGTCTCGGGCGAGGAGGAGGCCCTGCTCTCCTTCCGGGGCGCCACGAGCGGCTCGGCGAGCGAGCACCCCGGCCCCTACCTCGTGGTGGACCTCGGCGGCGGCTCGACGGAGCTCGTGCTGGGGTCGACGACGCCGGACGCGGCCGTCTCGATGGACGTCGGCTCCGTGCGGCTCACCGAGCGCCACCTGCATTCCGACCCGCCCACGGAAGCGGAGACCTCCCGGGCCCGCGCGGACGTGACGACCGCGCTCGACGCGGCCTCCGCCGTCGTCCCGCTCGGGCGGACGGCCACGCTGGTCGGTCTGGCCGGCTCGGTGACGTCGGTGACGGCGCACGCGCTCGGGCTCACCAGCTACCGGCGCGAGACCATCAACGGCGCCGTGCTGAGCGTGGACGACGTCCTCGCCGCCTGCGAGGACCTGCTCGGCCGCACGCGCGAAGAGCGGCTGGCCCTCGGGTTCATGCACCCGGGCCGCGCGGACGTCATCGGTGCCGGTGCACTGGTGTGGTCGCAGGTGGTGACGCGGGTCCGTGACGAGGTCGTGGCGTCGGGCGGCGCGCTGACGCACGTGGTGACCTCCGAGAGCGACATCCTGGACGGGATCGCCCTCTCCCTGGCCTGATCCTCTCCTGGACCGACGGCGGTGATCGACGCGAGCCGGCAGCCCTGACGTGCGCTGTGGCGGAGCCCGCGCGCGAGTGGTCCGCGGGCGGTCGTAGACTGGATCCATGCCTCAGAACGTTCTGTCGACGGACACCCATGCCCAGGACGCGCCCGCGCCCGCCCCGCGTCCGCGCAAGGTCCCGCGCATCGTCGTGCTCGGCGGTGGATCCGTCGGGCTCTACGTGGCGCGCCGCCTGCGCAAGAAGCTCGGGAAGCGAGAGGCGGCGATCGTCGTCGTCGACCCGCGGCCGTACATGACGTACGCGCCGTTCCTGCCCGAGGCGGGGGCCGGCTCGATCGACGCCCGTGACGTCGTCGCCCCCCACCGCATCGCGCTCAAGGGCGTCGACGTGCTGCAGGGCAAGGTCTCCCAGATCTCCCACGGCGACCGCAAGATCACGATCCACCCGGAGTCGGGCCCGGACTACGAGGTCTCCTACGACCAGCTCGTCCTCGGGCTCGGCTCGGTCTCGCGCACGCTGCCCATCCCGGGCCTGGCCGAGAACGCCATCGGGTTCAAGAACGTGGAGGAGGCCATCGCGGTCCGCAACCACGTGCTGAACCGCATGGACGTCGCGTCCTCGACCTGGGACGCCGACCTGCGTCGCAAGATGCTGACCTTCACGTTCGTCGGCGGTGGCTTCGCCGGGATCGAGGCCCTGGCCGAGATCGAGGACATGGCGCGGTACGCGACGCGGAACTACCCGACGATCGAGGCCGAGGACCTGCGCTTCGTGATGATCGAGGGCGCCGGCCGCATCCTGCCCGAGGTCTCCGAGCCGATGGGCGAGTGGGCGCTCGAGGAGATGAAGAAGCGCGGCATCGAGTTCCACCTCAACACGTTCCTCAGCTCGTGCGAGGACGGCCACGTGGTGACCTCCACCGGCGTCGAGTTCGACACCGAGACGATCGTGTGGACGGCGGGCGTCAAGGCGAACCCGGTCATCAAGGAGAGCTCGGACCTCCCGGTGGACAAGATGGGCCGCGTCACCGTCAAGGCGACGCTGCAGGTCGAGGACGAGAACGGCGAGGTCGTGCCCGGGGCCTGGGCCGCCGGCGACTGCGCCGCGGTGCCGGACCTGCTGAACCCCGGCAGCTTCTGCCCCCCGAACGCCCAGCACGCCATCCGCGAGGCCACCCAGCTCGCCGACAACATCGTCGCGCAGCTCCAGGGGACCGAGCCCGTGGAGTACAAGCACAAGAGCGTCGGCGTGGTCGCCTCGCTCGGCCTGTACAAGGGCGTCGCGGAGCTCTTCGGCTTCGTCAAGCTCAAGGGCCCGCTGGCGTGGCTCGCGCACCGTGGCTACCACGTGATGGCGATGCCGACCGGCAACCGCAAGCTCCGCATCCTCATCGGGTGGATCGGCCAGTTCCTCATGGGTCGCGAGATCGTCTCGCTCGGTTCGCTGCACGACCCGCGTGACGAGTTCCGCAAGGCGTCGGTGCCGCCGAAGCCCCAGAACGAGAAGGTCGAGCAGAAGGCCGAGGCGTCGGCGGCGCGGGCCGAGAAGGGCTGACGCCCTGACGTGACCCGGCCGGGCGGCTCCGTTCGGCACGTCCTGTGCCGAACGTGGCCGCCCGCTCCTGTCTCCGGCGTCGCCCCCGTAGCCCAACTGGCAGAGGCAGCCGGCTTAAACCCGGTCCAGTCCCGGTTCGAACCCGGGCGGGGGCACCCTTCGCGATGCCGGGGCGTCGCGGCCCCCGACGGCGGGACGTGGCCCCCGACGGCGGGACGTGGCCCCTGACGGCGGTACGTGGCCGGGCGGGCGCCCTTCTGCCCGTAGCAGAACGGCGCCACGAGGCGGTGGTCCGTCCGGTGCGGCCGCCCCGACCACGGGTAACTTCAGACGTATGAGCGACGAGACGTACCCACCGCGCGAACCTCTGCTGCGGAGCCTCGTCGGCGCGATCCTGCGCCGTGCCCGGCTGCGGCAGGGACGCACGCTGGCCGAGGTCGCAGCGGCGGCCCGGATGTCCACCGCGTACCTGTCGGAGGTGGAGCGTGGACGCAAGGAGGCGTCGTCGGAGGTGCTGGCGTCGGTCTGCGGTGCGCTGGGGATCGGTCTGGTCGACCTCGTCGGCGACGCGCACCTCACCCTGGCCACCGTGGAAACCCAGCGCGGCGAGGCCCGCGTGCTGAAGAACATCGGCGAGCGGGGCGCCGCCGTCGGTCCGGCGGCCGGTGCCGGACCGGTCGTCACGACCGACGCCGTCCTCCTCGCCGCCTGAGCGGGCACGCGCCGGAGCCGACCCGGAGCCCGCTACCTGGCCCCGCCGGGGCCGAGCCTCAGTAGGGCCGCCGCGCTGACCAGGGCGACGACGCCGGCCGTCCAGCTCGCCCAGTCCAGCCACGGCTCGGGCGGTCGGAAGTGGAACGGGACCAGGACGATGAGCGCGGATCCCGACAGCGTCGTCATCGCGAGCGCGACGAGGAACGGTGTGGCGGACCTCTGGTCTCGCACCATCGTTCCCTCCCTTCGTTCGTTTCCGTGGCCTGCGACGTCGCCCCACCATAGCTGCGCGCCCCGTTGTGCGGTCGGGACCGGGGGTGCGCGGATCGAGGGTGCGCGGTCGGCGTGACCCCGTCACGCTCAGCGTCCGGCGATCACGCCTGGGGTGAATCTCACGCCAGGCGTGATCTGCGCGCGCGCTGCGGTGCCGCATCACGCCAGACGTGCACGTCCGCAATTGACCATCGGCTCCGCCCGCCTCACGCAGCGAGACCTCACGCAGCGAGCCCTCACGCCGCGAGACCTCACGCCGCGAGCCCACGGGCGGCGAGCTTGCGGGAGGTGACGACGGCGTCGGCGACGCCGTACTCGACGGCCTCGGCCGCGGTGAGGATCAGGTCGCGGTCGGTGTCCCGGCGCAGCTGGGACGCCGGCCGGCCGGTGTGCCGGGCCAGGAGCGTCTCCGTCTCGTCCCGCAGGCGCTGGATCTCGCGCGCCTGGATTGCCAGGTCGGAGACGGTGCCCTGGCTCTGACCGGACGGCTGGTGCAGCAGCACGCGGGAGTGCTCGAGCACGGCCCGCTTGCCCGGCGTGCCCGCCGCGAGCAGCACGGCCGCCGCCGACGCCGCCTGCCCCATGCAGGTGGTGGCCACCTCGCAGCGCACGAACTGCATCGTGTCGTAGATCGCCGTCATGGCCGTCGCGGAGCCACCCGGTGAGTTGATGTACAGGTCGATCGGCGACTCCGGGGACTCGGACTCGAGGTGCAGCAGCTGCGCCATCACGACGTTCGCGACGCCGTCGTCGACCTCGGTGCCGAGGAAGATGATGCGGTCGCGCAGCAGGCGGCTGAACACGTCGGAGGCCCGCTCGCCGAGCGGGGTGCGCTCCACGACGCTCGGAATCGTGTAGCTCCCCGACATCACAGACCCACCTTCCGGCCGGGCGCCGTCGGGCGGACGTCGTCCACCGACTCGACGACGCGGTCGACGAACCCGTACTCGACGGCCTCGGCCGCGGTGAACCAGCGGTCGCGGTCGGCGTCCTCGGTGATCTGCGCGAGGGTACGGCCGGTGTGCTGCGCGGTGAGCTCGGCCATGACCCGCTTGGTGTGCTCGAGGTTCTCGGCCTGGATCGCGATGTCGATGGCCGTCCCGCCGATGCCGGCGGACGGCTGGTGCATGAGCACCCGGGTGTGCGGCAGGGCGTAGCGCTTGCCGGCCGTGCCCGCGGTGAGCAGGAACTGGCCCATGCTGGCGGCGAACCCGACGCCGACGGTGACGACGTCGTTGGGCAGCAGCCGCATGGTGTCGTACACGCCGAGGCCGGCGGACACGGAGCCGCCGGGGGAGTTGATGAACAGGGCGATGTCGGCCGCGGCGTCCTCGGCGGACAGCAGCAGGAGCTGCGCGCAGACGCGGGTGGCGACGGCGTCGTCGATCTCGGTGCCGATGACGACGATGCGTTGGTGCAGCAGGCGTGTGGCCAGCTGGTCGTCGAACGGTGCGGGGGGCGTGGGCGTCTCCGAGCGGAGCGTGGTGATCGTCATGGCCCCACCGTGCGCCGTCGCGGTCGGTGGGGGAACGATCCTCTGCCGTCAGCGCATCCGCTCCTGGCAGATCGCCGTGCCACCGGCGCGGTCGGCCGGGTCCGCCGGGTCGGCGTGGTGGCGCCGCGCGGTGGCAGCGGCCGAGCGGACGACGGCGTCGAGCACCCGGCGCACGGCGCGCCGTCGCGCGCGGTCCGGCCGCAGCACGGCCGAGACGTGCCGGTCGGCCGGGATGCCGGTGAGCGGGCGCAGCGTGAGTCGGTCGCCCACCGGCGTGGTGAAGCGGGGGAGGATCGCCAGCCGGTCGCCGGCGGCCACCAGCGCCTCGACGAGCCGGTTGTCCGTGAGGCGTTGCCGGACGTCGAGACGCGTACCGGTGGCCCGCTCGATGCTCTGCAGCACGGTGTCGAAGGGGTAGCCGGGCGGCACCCCGATCCACTCGGCCCCGGTCACGTCGGACACGTCGACCGACGCCCGCGCCGCGAGCGGGTGGACGGCGGACATCGCGACGTCGAGGGGTTCGACGGCGACGGGCACGACGACGAGCCCGTCCGTCCGCGCCGGTCGCGGGCTCGTGAAGCTGTGCGCGACGACGATGTCGTGGTCGGCCGCCAGGGCACCGAACTCGGCCTCGGCCACGTCGGCGTCGGTGTAGCGCAGCTCGACGCCGGTGCCGGCCATCGCCCGCTCGACGTCGGGGAGCAGGAACGTGGCGGCGCTCGGCAGGGCCGCCAGGGTGACCGTGCCGACCGGTTCGTCGCGGAACGCGTCCCAGCGTGCCTGCACCTCGGCGAGCGCCGTGGCGACGTCGACCGCGCCGTCGGCCAGCAGCCGCCCGGCGTCGGTGAGCCGGACGCCCCGGCCGGCGGGCTCGACGAGCGCGACACCCAGCTCACGCTGCGCGGTGCGCAGCTGCTGCGAGACGGCCGACGGCGTGCGGTGCGTCGCCGCGGCGACGGCGGAGATGCTGCCGCGGTCGGCCAGCTCGCGGAGGAGCTCGAGGTGCCGGACGTCCATGTAGGCAGCCTACCGAGTAGCGGTAGAACATTTCGCTTGTCCTTCATGGTGGTCCGGCCGGACGATGACCGCATGCCGTTCCGACACCGCCTCCTCGCCGCCTCCGTGGCCGTCATGTGGGGGTTGAACTTCCTGGCCATCGACGCGTCGCTCGGTCACTTCCCGCCGATGTTCCTCGTGGCCCTGCGGTTCGCGGTGATCGCCGTCCCGACGATCTTCCTGGTACCGCGGCCGCAGGTACCCGTCCGGTGGCTGGTCGGCTACGGCGTCGGGTTCGGGATCCTGCAGTTCACGTTCCTCTACTGGGGGATGGCCGTCGGGATGCCCGCCGGGCTGGCGTCGCTGGTGCTGCAGGCGTCCGGACCGTTCACGGTGGTGCTCGGGGCGACCTTCCTGCGAGAACGGGTCGGCTCGCGTCAGGTGGCCGGCATCCTGGTCGCCGTCGCCGGACTGACCGTGGTCGGCTGGCAGCAGGCGCAGACGGCGGCGCTCCTGCCGTTCCTGCTGACCCTCGCCGGTGCGCTGGGCTGGGCGGTCGGCAACATCTCGAACCGGCAGGCCCGGCCGCAGAACCCGCTGCACCTGACGCTGTGGATGTCGGTGGTGCCGCCGGTGCCGATGCTGGCGGTCGCGCTGGTGGTCGAGGGGCCGGCCGAGATCGTCGGGTCCCTGACGTCGTTCGACGACCCCGGTGCCGTCGGCGCGCTGGTCGGGCTCGCCTACACGGTGGTGGTGGGCACGGTGCTGGGCTCCGGCATCTGGACCTGGCTCATGGCACGCCACCCCGCGGGGGTGGTGGCGCCCTACTCGATGCTGGTCCCGGTCGTGGGCATGACGGCGGCGTGGGTCGTCCTCGGGGAGGCGGTCAGCGTCCCGGAGCTGGGCGGCGCGGCTCTCGTGGTGGCCGGGGTCCTGTGGGGCGGGGCGCGGCGCCGGGCGCGTGCCGAGGAGCCGTCCGGCTCCGGCGGTGCGGCCCGCGGGCGCGGCTCCTCAGGGCTGGTCGTCGCGCGACGCTGACGGCCGGTCGCGGCGGCGCACGGCGTCCACCATCGGGAACGCGTTGAAGTGGACCTGGACCGGGACGGCACCGGGCACGTCCTCCTGGTCCCGCAGCGGGGCCAGCTGCTCGTCGAGGACGGCACTCACGGCGTCGATCACGCGGGCGAGCTGCTCGGGAGTGGCGAAGAAGTTGGACGTGCTGAGCGTGACGGCGTCCTTCCAGTCGGAGAAACCTGACGCGTCGAGCTCGCTGTCACCGATCGCGTCGAGCAGCTGCCAGATCTTCTGCTGGCGGTTGCGCTCGAACTCGGCGTTCACCAGCGACTTGGTGGTCCGCAGGCCGGCGTCGTCATGGTCCTCCGGGCCGATCGAGAAGCCGCCGGGGGAGGCCTCCCACCAGCGTTCGCGGGCCGTTCCCCGGCCCTCGACCTCCCGGACGAAGTCGTGCTTGGCGAGCTGACGCAGGTGGTAGCTGGTCGACCCGCTCGACTCGCCCACCATCTCGGCCAGCCCGCTGGCGGTGAGGGCGCCGTGGACCTGCAGCAGGTCGAGGATCCGGACGCGCAGCGGGTGCGACAGCCCCCGCAGCCGGGTCGCGCTCAGCTGGTCGGGTCGCCGGGACGGTGCGGCCGGGCGCTCCGGGGTCTCGCTCATGCCCATGACGGTACAGCGAGGCGGTCAGCGCAGTCCCAGCGGGTTGACCTGCGCAGCGTTGTCGCGCATGTGCTCGCCCGCGCGACGGTGGGCCTCGGCGGCGCGGCAGGCGCCGGTGCGCTCGGGGCGCCGGGTGGGCGAGGTCCGGGCCATGCGGGTCCCGAGCGCGACCAGCCCGCGACCCAGCCGGTCGACGAGACCGTCCAGCAGGCGGTGGTGGTGGCGGCCGGTGGCGGCAGGGGCGGTGATGGCGAGCAGCATGTCGGACTCCCGGTGACGGCGGACGGCTCTTCGACGTGGTACCAACATAGCGTTGCAAAGAAGACTTTGCAACGGGATCTTTGGACTCGTCTCAGACGGGTGTGCGGACGCGGTGAAATCTGCGGGGCGGGCCCCTCAATCGTACAAATGTTCGAACAGGCCGTCCAGGGTTCATCCGCCCGTGACCCGGCGGGAACTCCACCGGCGTAGGCTCCGTTGAGCAGCCGTACGATGCCGCCGTCGTGCACCTCCCCGTCGCTTCCCCTGGAGTGTGTGTGTTCCGCCTTGCCCGCTTGTCCCTGGCCAACCGTGCCGTCGTGGCGCTCGCCACGATCGCGATCTTCGCCTTCGGTGCGCTGAGCCTGACCTCGCTGAAGCAGGAGCTCATCCCGTCGCTCGAGTTCCCGGCCGGGGCGGTCGTCGCCGTGTACCCGGGGGCGTCGCCGGAGGTCGTGGAGCAGAACGTCACGGAGCCGCTCGAGGCCGCCGCGCAGACGGTCGAGGGCATCGAGTCGATCAGCTCCTCGGCGTCCACGGGCATGTCGATGACCACGGTCGAGTTCGCCTACGGCACGGACATGGACGCCGCCACGCAGCGCCTCACCACCGCCGTCACGCGGACCCAGTCGCAGCTCCCGGAGGACGTCGAGCCGCAGGTCATCACCGGCTCGCTCGACGACCTGCCCGTCATCCAGCTCGCCGCGGCGGGGGCCGACGACGTCGCCGCCCTCGCGGACGAGATCGACACCGTCCTGGTGCCCGAGCTGGAGCGGATCGACGACGTGCGCTCGGTGGCGGTCACCGGCGGCCAGGCCGACCAGGTGCTCATCGAGGTCGACCCCGCCGAGCTCGCGGAGGACGGGCTCGAGCTGACCCAGGTGACCGACGTCCTCGCGGACTACGGCGTGGTGGTGCCGGCGGGCACCGTCACCGAGGACGGCGCCACCTACTCGCTGCAGGCCGGCACCCGCGTGGAGAGCGTCGAGGACCTCGAGGAGATCCCGCTGGTCCCGTCGGCCACCGGGGCCGGCGCCGGTGCCGCCGGCCCCGACGCCGCAGCAGGTGCCGGAGCAGCCGACGACGGCGCCACCGCGCCCGGCGACGCGGCGGACGTGCCGCCGTCGGGCACAGGGGGCCAGCCGGGTGCCGACGGCGGGGCGACCGTCCCCGGCCAGGACGAACTGCTGCCGGACGCCAACGCGCCGCCCGAGGTGCCGGAGCCCGTGCTCCTCGGCGACGTCGCCGAGATCACCGTCGCCCCCACCGAGGCGACCTCCTTCTCCCGTCTGGACGGCGAGCCGTCGCTCGGCATCGCGATCACCAAGACCCCGCAGGGCAACACCGTCGACGTCTCGCACGCGGTGCAGGACGTCATCGACGACAACGCCGCCGAGCTCGAGGACGCCGGCATCAGCACCGCCGTCGTGTTCGACCAGGCGCCCTTCATCGAGGAGTCGATCGAGGGCCTGGCCACCGAGGGCGGTCTGGGCCTGATCTTCGCGATCCTCATCATCCTGGTGTTCCTGCTGTCGGTGCGCTCGACGCTGGTCTCGGCCGTCTCGATCCCGCTGTCCCTGGCCACGGCGTTCCTCGTCATGGACCTGACCGGGTACACGCTCAACATCCTCACGCTCGCCGCGCTGACCATCTCCATCGGCCGCGTGGTCGACGACGCGATCGTCGTCATCGAGAACATCAAGCGGCACCTGTCCTACGGCGAGGACAAGAAGCAGGCGATCCTCACCGCCGTCGGAGAGGTCGCCGGGGCGATCTCCGCCTCCACGATCTGCACCGTCGCGGTGTTCCTGCCCCTGGGGCTCGTCGCCGGCATGACGGGCGAGCTGTTCCGGCCGTTCGCGTTCACCGTCGCCATCGCGATGCTCGCCTCGCTGCTCGTGGCGCTGACCATCGTGCCGGTGCTCGCGTACTGGTTCGTCAAGGCGCCGCGGGGGACCGAGGGTGCCACGGACGGCGGGGCCTCGATCCGGGAGGCCGCCGAGGCCAAGGAGCGCCGCGGGCTCTGGCAGCGCGCGTACGTGCCGAGCCTCGCGGCGTCGCTGCGGCACCCGTGGATCTCGGTGGTGATCGCCGTCGGCATCCTCGCCGGCACGCTCGCCCTCGTCCCGCGCCTGGAGACCAACTTCATCGGGGACTCGGGCCAGGACACCGTCTCGGTCACCCAGACGTTCACCGACACCGCGTCGCTCGAGGCGCAGGACGACGCCGCACGTGACATGGAGGAGGCGCTCGGCGAGGTCGACGGCATCGAGACCGTCCAGACCTCGGTGGGCGCCGGCGACGCCGGCGAGGCCGCGTTCTTCGGCGGCGGCTCGACGCCGACCGCCACCTTCTCGATCACGCTCGACGAGGCGGCCGACCCCCTCGCCGTCCAGGACGACGTCCGCGAGGCGGCCGAGTCGCTGGCGGGGGAGGGCCCGACGACGGAGGTCAGCGTGGCCGGGGGCGACTCCGGCTTCGGCTCCACCACGATCGACCTGGTGGTGCGCGCCAACGAGACCGACGACCTCGCCACGGCCGCCGAGGCGGCCCAGGAGGCGGTGTCCGGGCTCGACGGCGTCGCGGAGGTCACGAACGACCTCTCCGCCGCGCAGCCCGTCCTGCAGGTCACCGTGGACCGGGAGGCCGCCGCCGAGGCGGGCCTCACGGAGACGCAGGTGGCCGGCATCGTCTCGGGCACGATGAACCCGGAGCAGACCGTCGGCGAGGTGGACCTCGGCGAGGGCCCCGTGGACGCCGTCGTCGTCTCCGGCGAGGCGCCGCAGTCGGTCGAGGAGGTCGAGGAGATCGAGATCCCGACCGCCACCGGCATGGTGCCGCTGACGGACGTGGCCGCGGTCGAAGAGGTGGAGACGCCGAGCTCGATCAGCCGCGTCGACGGCGAGCGCTCGGCCACCGTGTCGATCACCCCGGAGAGCCAGGACCTCGGCACGCTGAGCACCGACGTGGCCACCGCCGTCGACGGGCTCGACCTGCCGCCGGGCGCCACCGTCGAGGTCGGCGGCGTCGCGGCGGACCAGGAGGAGGCCTTCGCCGACCTCGGGCTGGCGCTGCTGGCCGCGATCGCGATCGTCTACCTGATCATGGTCGCGACGTTCAAGTCGCTCGTGCAGCCGCTCATCCTGCTCGTCTCCGTGCCGCTGTCCGCGACCGGTGCGCTCGTCGCGCTGCTCGCCACCGACACCCCGCTCGGGGTGCCGGCGCTCATCGGTGTGCTGATGCTCGTGGGCATCGTGGTGTCGAACGCCATCGTGCTGATCGACCTCATCAACCAGTACCGGCTGCGCGGCCGGTCGCTGGACGAGGCGGTGCGCGAGGGGGCACGCAAGCGACTGCGTCCGATCGTCATGACGGCGCTGGCGACCATCGGTGCGCTGACCCCGATGGCCGTCGGTCTCACCGGCGGCGGGGCCTTCATCTCCCAGCCGCTCGCTCTCGTGGTGATCGGCGGGCTCGTCTCGTCCACCCTGCTGACGCTGCTCATCGTCCCGGTGCTGTACGTGCTGGTCGAGGGGCGCAAGGACCGCAAGGAGGCCCGGCGCGAGCGGCGGGCCGCGAAGCGGGAGACGAAGCGGGTCGAGAAGAAGGACCGGGAGGCCGCCGCGCAGGCCGCCCGGGGCTGACCAGCCAGGACCGGAGACGGTCCCGGACACGTCACAGATCGGCCGGGAACCTGTCGGCCGGGTCGCGCGTTGCCTAGGATGATGGCCACGGCCAGCGACCCGGCCCTGTCCGCGCGACGACCCGTCGTCGGGCACCCGGCAGCCGCGACCAGGAGGAGCTCATGAGCAACCCCGTCTTCTCGAACAGCGCCGTCTTCGGCGAGCCCCGCCGGGGCGCCGGAGGCACCGCGACGGCATCGGCCGGCCAGGCCGGTCGCTTCGGCGCGCAGGCCGCCGACGCCGCGTCGCTGCAGAACATGTACAACGCGCCGTCGGCCACGCCGGTCGACACGAAGCGCCTGACCTACACCGACGTCATCATGAAGACGGCCGGGCTGCTCTCGCTGCTCGTGGTGGTCGCGGCGGTGAGCTGGTCGCTCACCGAGACCATCCCGTCGCTGTGGATCATCGGCATGGTCGTGGGCCTGGTGCTCGGACTGGTCAACGCCTTCAAGAAGAACCCGAGCCCGCTGCTCATCACGCTGTACACGGTGGCGCAGGGCCTGTTCCTCGGCGGGATCTCGAGGTACTACGAGTCCTGGTACGACGGCGTGGTCCTGCAGGCGGTCCTCGCGACGCTGTCCGTCTTCGCCGTCGCGCTGGCGCTGTTCAGCTCCGGCAAGGTGCGGGTGACGCCCAAGTTCACGCGCTTCCTGCTGATCGGCATGATCGGCTACCTGGTCTTCTCCCTCGTCAACGTCGTCCTGGTCTGGACCGGCGTGCTCGAGGGCTGGGGCATGCGCGGTGGCACGCTGGGCATCATCGTCGGCCTCTTCGCCGTGGTGCTGGCGTCCATGTCGCTCATCGTCGACTTCGACTCCATCAAGCGCGGCGTCGAGCAGGGCGTCCCGGCCAAGTTCGCCTGGTCGGCGGCCTTCGGCCTGCTGGTCACTCTCATCTGGCTCTACCTGGAGATCCTGCGCCTCCTCGCGATCTTCCGCGAGTGACGCACCTCCCGGCGCGGTAGCACGCGCCCGCTCGACCGAGACGACGGCCGGCCACCCGATCACGGGTGGCCGGCCGTCGTCGTCCGCCGAGGTAGTGCCGGCCCCGCCGAGGTAGTGCCAGGCCCGGCGAGGTAGTAGTGGAACAGCCGAGGTAGCGCCGGGCGCCGCGAGGTAGTTGCGCGCTCAGCCGGGCTCGCGGCGAGCGAGCGCGGCGATACCGGCGACGAGCATGTCCACCAGGGCGTCGAAGCTGCGGTCCACGTCCTGCGGCGCGCGGAACCCTCCGCCCAGCTCGAGGGTCACGAAGCCGTGCACGGCGGACCGGACGGCCCGCACGGCGTCGACCACGCACTCCTCGGGCAGGTCGAAGCCGCGCAGCGTCGCGACCGCGACGGCGACACTCTCGGCGGCGGCGTCGCGGTGGGCGGCGTGCGCCGGGTCGTCCGGGTCGGGCCCCGTCTGGGCGGCGGCGTACCGGCCGGGGTGGACGCGGGCGTAGCCGCGCCACGCGTGCGCCATGGCGCGCACGGCGTCGGGCCCCGACAGCCCGACCGTCGCGCGCGAGGTGGCGCCCGCGAGCTCGCCGACCGCGCGGACGGACACCTCGCGGCGCAGCTCGGCCAGCGAGCCGACGTGCTTGTAGAGGCTGGGGGTCGCCACCCCCGCCTGGGCGGCGACCCGGGCGAGGGTGAGGTCGGCGAACCCGCCCGTACCGCCGTCGTCGACCACCCCCAGCGCGAGGCCGACGACGGCCTCGCGCGACAGCCCGGCCCTAGGCACGGGGGCCACCGGTCGCCGTGGGGAGCTCGGCGAGGAAGTCGAGCACCGCCGGGACGACGACGTCGGGAGTCTGGTGCTGCGGGTAGTGACCGGCCTCGGGGACGAGGACGGCGTGCCGTGCCGGTGTGCCGAGCGCGCCCTGCACCCAGGCGAGCTCCGCCGCCGGGTCGCCGAAGTCGGGGTCGAGGGCTCCGACGACGGCGAGCGCGGGCGCCTGGATCTCGGCCAGACGGCGTTCGACCACGCTGTGGTCGAGCGCCAGGGCCAGGTGCCGGAACGAGCGCAGGTGGGCGCCGTCGGACATCGCGGCGCGGACCTGCGCGACGTGCTCGGCGTGCCGGGGTGACCGCCGTCCCTTGCTGATCATCGAGTAGTAGCCGGCCCAGACGGCGGCGCCCCACGGGCGGGCGAACAGCACACGATAGGCCGCGTGCAGGAGCCGCTGCTTGCCGGGCGAGGCGGTCTCGCGCAGGAACGGGCTGAGCAGCACGAGCCCCCGGACGAGGTCGGGCCGTTCGGCGGCTGCCCAGGCCGCGGCGGACGCGCCCATCGAGTTGCCCATGAGGACGGCGGGGCCCGCGTCGAGGTGCTCGACGAGCGCCAGGAGGTCGGAGCCGGTGGCGTCGTCGCCGTGCCGGGTGAAGGTGGTGTCCGAGTCGCCGTGGCCGCGCAGGTCCGTCACGACGACCCGCCACCCGGCCTGGACCAGCGCCGGGGTGACGTCGGCGTAGGTGGATCTCAGGTCGCCCATGCCGGGGACGGCGACGAGGACCGGGCGATCGGCGTCGCCGGGGGAGGTGTCGGTGTAGGCGAGGCGGCCCTCGGGGCGCTGGAGGGAGCGGTGCGAGACGTGCCGGCTTGTGCTCATAGCCAATAAGCTACGCCTATTAGCCAAAAAGTCAACGTCTCCGGCCGCACCACCCACCGACAGGTCGGGGATGCGGCCGGAGCGGTGGCCGGAGCCTGCTCAGGAGCCCCGCGGCGTGCGGAACGACCGGTGGTCCGTGGGCTCCTCCTCGGCCCGGATCACGTGCATGACCGCGTTGATCAGCGCCAGGTGGGTGAACGCCTGCGGGAAGTTGCCCAGGTGCCGCCCCGTGCGCGGGTCGATCTCCTCGGCGTACAGGTTCAGCGAGGACGCGAACGACAGGAGCCGCTCGCACAGCGTCCGCGCCCGGTCGATCTCGCCGATCTCGCACAGGGCGCTGACGAGCCAGAACGAGCAGATGGTGAACGTGCCCTCCTCGCCCTGCAGGCCGTCGTCGGTCTCCTCGGTCCGGTAGCGCAGGACGAGGCCCTCCTCGGTGAGCTCGTCCGCGATGGCCAGCACCGTGGCGCGCACGCGCTCGTCGTCCGGCGGGAGGAACCGCAGCAACGGCACCAGCAGCAGCGAGGCGTCCAGGGCGTCGTCGCCGTACCGCTGGGTGAACACCCCGCGGTCGTCGACGCCCTTCGTGCAGATGTCGGCGTGGATCTCGTCGGCCAGCTTCTGCCACTGCTCGGCGAAGTCGGGCTCGTCGTAGAGACGGGCGAGGCGCGCGCCACGGTCGAGCGCCACCCAGCACATGAGCTTGGAGGAGGTGAAGTGCTGCGGCTCGCCACGCACCTCCCAGATGCCGCGGTCCGGCAGGTGCCAGTGCTTGGCAGCCTCCTCCACCTGGCGCTTGAGCACGGGCCACAGCGCCTCCGGCAGCTGCTCACGGTTGCGCGTGTGCAGGTACACCGAGTCGAGGACGGCCCCCCAGACGTCGTGCTGGCGCTGGTTGTAGGCCGCGTTGCCGATCCGCACCGGCCGAGCACCCTCGTAGCCGCTGAGGTGGGTCAGCTCCTGCTCGGTGAGCCGTTCCTCGCCGCCCACGCCGTACATGATCTGCAGCTGCTTGTTGTCGTGGCAGGCGTCCTGGATGAACGCGAAGAAGTCGTTGGCCTCCCGGTCCAGACCGAGGGTGTACAGGCCCCACAGCGCAAAGGTCGAGTCCCGGATCCAGGCGTACCGGTAGTCCCAGTTGCGCTCGCCGCCCGGGGTCTCGGGCAGCGACGTGGTCGCGGCCGCCAGCAGGGCGCCCGACGGCGCATAGGTCAGTCCCTTGAGCGTCAGCGCGGAGCGCTGCAGGAAGATGCGCCACGGGTGGTCGGGGAACGAGCCCTGCGTGATCCAGTCACGCCAGAACTGTTCGGTGCGCCACATCTTGTCGATGGCCTCGTCCCAGGACGTGGGCGCCGGCAGCGGGGACCAGGCCAGGGCCACGAAGTGCGTCTCGCCCTCGCTCATCCGGGTGCGGGCCTGCGCGCGCTGGCCCTCGAGCCCGAAGCGGAGGCTGGAGCTGAGCCGCAGGTCCGGGTTCTTGCCACCCATCTGGGCGATGACCGACGAGTAGCCGTCGTCCAGGTAGTCCCAGTCCGGCTCCCCCCGGGCGTAGTCCGGCTTCGGCGAGCAGACCACCTCCAGGTCGACGGTGCCGGAGACGCACTTCACGGTGCGCAGCAGCACGTGCTCGGCGTCGTGGTCGGTCGGCGTCCGGCGGTGGGTCTGCGAGCGCTCGTCGAGGTTGTGCCACGGTCCCATCACCATCGCGTCGCGGACCACCAGCCAGCCGGTCGACGTCTGCCACGTGGTCTCGAGGATGAGGGTGCCGGGCAGGTAGCGCCGCGCCACCGGGACGCGGGCGCCGTGCGGGCCCACGCGGAACATCCCGGCTCCGCGGTCGAGGATCGCGGAGAAGACGCTGGGGGAGTCGGGGCGGGGCAGGCACAGCCACTCGATCGCGCCGCTGGGCGCGACCAGGGCGTTGGTCTCGCAGTCGGACAGGAACGCGTACTCCGCGATGGAGGGGAAGGTGCTGCGGCCGTCGGTCCGCGGGGTCGGCTGGGCATCGAGCGTCATGGGACCAGACTGCGCTGGGTCGGGGTCCTGGCGCCAGTTCGTGCGCCGGTGGGCCCGGAAGTTTCACACACTTGTGACGTGACGTGTCGATCCTGGGGTTTCCCGTTCGACCTGGGGGTGAGAAGGTCCCAGACGGGGGCCACCGCATCACGGGAGATGAGACGAATGGCCAAGTACATGCTGATCATGCGCAGCACCGACGAGTCGGCGGCGGCGTTCGCCGACTCGGGCATCGACTTCGACGAGATGCTCGCCACGATGGGCCGCTTCAACGAGGAGATGATCGAGGCCGGCGTGCTGGTCGCCGCCGAAGGGCTCGAGGAGGCCGACAAGGGCGTCGTCGTCGACTACTCCACGGAGGAGCCGACGGTCACCGACGGGCCGTACGGCGAGACCAAGGAGCTGTTCAACGGCTACTGGATCCTCGACGTCCCCACCATCGACGACGCCGTCGCGTGGGCGAAGAAGGCACCGCTGGCCGGTCCCGGCATGAAGTCCGAGATCCGCCGCATCCCGACCATCGACGAGTTCCCGGCGGACAACGAGTGGATCCGCCGCGAGCGCGCCTGGCGCGAGCGCACCGGGCAGCTCTGAGCGCCGGCACACCACGACATCACGACACCACGACACCCCCACACACCAACCCGGACGACGAGGACGAGACCATGCCGAAGTACATGCTGATCATGCGCGGGACCGACGAGGGCCAGGCCGACTACGAGGAGATGGACTTCACCGAGGTCATCGCCGCGATGGGTCGCTACAACGAGTCCCTGATGGACGCCGGGGTGCTCACCGCCGGCGAGGGGCTCTCCGACGCGTCCGAGGGCGCCGTCGTCGACTTCTCCACCGACACCCCGGTGGTGACGGACGGACCCTACGGTGAGACCAAGGAGCTGTTCAACGGGTTCTGGATCCTCGACGTCGCGTCGCGGGAGGAAGCGGTCGAGTGGGCCAAGCGCGCGCCGCTCAGCGGACCGGGCACCAAGCTCGAGGTGCGGCGCATCAACGGGGTCGAGGACTTCCCGGCCGACAACGAGTGGATCCAGAAGGAGAAGGAGTGGCGCCAGGAGCTCGGGACCGAGTGAGCGCCCGGCACGGCGTGCCCGACGGCGGCAGCCCGGCACCAGCACCGGCGCCAGCACCTGCGCCCGACGGCGGGTCCCCGGGGGATCCCGACGTCGGGCGCCGGGCCGTCGAGGCGACCTGGCGGATCGAGTCGGCGCGGATCGTCGGTGCCCTGGCCCGCTACACCGGCGAGCTCGCGCTCGCCGAGGACGTGGCGTCCGAGGCCGTCGCCGAGGCCCTCGTGAGCTGGCCGCGTGACGGGGTGCCCCGCGACCCGACGGCCTGGCTGCTGGCCACCGGGCGGCGGCGGGCCATCGACGCGTTCCGTCGTCGGGCCGGCCGCGACGTGCGGTACGCGGCGTTCGCCCGGGACCTGGGCGAGGGCGGGGCGCACGCGGGGGCCACGCCGTCCGACGTCGACGAGCCCGACCTGCTGTGGGACCCGGACCGGATCGACGACGACCGCCTCGCGCTGATCTTCACCTCGTGCCACCCGGTGCTGTCCAAGGAGGCGCGGGTCGCCCTGACGTTGCGCGTGGTCGGCGGGCTGACGAGCGAGGAGATCGCGCGGGCCTTCCTCGTGCCGACCCCGACGGTGCAGGCGCGCATCACCCGGGCGAAGAAGCAGCTCGGCGCGGCCCGTGTCCCGTTCGAGGTGCCGTCGGCCCCTCAGCGGCCCGCGCGTCTCGGCTCGGTGCTGAACGTGCTGTACGTGATCTTCTCCGAGGGCTCGTCGGCGTCGGGTGGCGGCGACTGGATCCGGACGGACCTCGCGCGCGAGGCGATCCGGCTGGCCCGCGTCCTGTCGCGCCTGATGCCCGAGGAGCCGGAGGCGGCCGGGCTGCTCGCCCTGCTCGAGCTGACGGCCGCCCGGTTCCCGGCGCGCACCGGTCCGGACGGCGAGCCGATCCTCCTGGCGGACCAGGACCGGCGGCGGTGGGACGCCTCGGCGATCCGGCGCGGCCGGGCGGCGCTGGCACGCGCCGAGGCGGCCGGGCGCGGCCTGGGCCCGTACGCGCTGCAGGCCGCCATCGCCGAGCAGCACGACGTCGCGGCGTCGGTGGAGGCCACGGACTGGGCGCGGATCGTCCGGCTGTACGAGGCGCTCGGCCGCGTGGCACCGTCGCCCGTGGTGGACCTCAACCGGGCCGTGGCGGTGTCGATGGCGTCGGGGCCGCAGGCGGCGCTCGAGGTCGTGGACTCCCTGGCCGGGTCCGGCGCGCTGGCGGGCTCCTACCTGCTGCCGAGCGTGCGGGGCGAGCTGCTGTCCCGCCTGGGACGTCGCGCCGAGGCCCGCGCCGAGCTGGAGCTGGCGGCGCAGCGGTGCGGCAACGAGCGCGAGCGCGGCGTGCTGGAGGCCAAGGCCGCCGCGCTCGCCGAGCCGTCAGGCTGAGGGCACCGCGCCGGCGGGAGGCCGACGGCGGCGCGGGGGCAGCGTGGCCACCGCGACCCCGGCGAGGGCCAGGACCCCACCGAGCAGCGCCGCCGGGGCGGGCACCTCGGCCAGGAGCGTCCAGGACAGCAGGACGACGACGGCGGGCACCGCGTAGGTCGTGGCCGCGGTGCGCCCGGCGCTCGCCCGGGTCAGCACGTACCCCCACGTGCTGAAGGCGATCGCGGTGGGGAAGACCCCGAGGTAGACGATGCCGAGCACGGTTGCCGACGACGCCACGGACAGCTGGTCCACCAGGCCGGGCAGGAACGGCAGCGAGGCCACGGTGCCGGCCAGGCAGCCCAGCCACGTCATGGTGAGGGCGTCCACGTGGGGGAGCAGGCGCTTCTGGAGGGTGGCGGCGCCGGCGTACAGGACGGCGGAGACCAGGCCCAGCACGACGCCGACGGCGTCGAACCGGCCCGAGGAGGTGGCGGCGGCGATGACGACGACGCCGGCGAACGCGACCGCGATCCCGACGAGCAGCCGACGGGGGAACCCCTCGCCGAGGAGCAGCCCGGCGAGGACGGCGACGAGCATCGGCGCGATGTTCACCAGCAGTGCGGTGGTGCCAGCGTCCAGGTGCTGCTCGGCGGCGTTGAGCGTGAGGTTGTAGGCGCCGAACCAGGCCACGCCCCAGACCAGCACGAGAGCCAGGACGCGGCCGCGCGGGACGGCCGAGCGCCGCGGCCCGGCAGGGCTCGCCGCTGCGGACGGGGCGCCGACCGGGGTGCCGGTCGGGGTGCCGGTCGGGCGTGCCGCGCGGACGCGCCGTCGGGTCCGTACGACGAGGAGCATCACCGTCAGCGTGGCGCTCCCCACGACGACGCGGCCCAGGGTCAGCGGACCGGGGTCGACGTCGTGCCCGACGGCGCGGATCGCCACGAAGGCGGAGGCCCACAGCAGCACGGTCGCCGTCATGGCAGCAGCCGTGAGGCGTCCGGCGCGGGAGGTGGCGTGCCCCGGTGGGGCTGCTGCCGTGCTGATGGTCGTCATGCGGTGATCTTCCCCCCGAGCGATTGTTCAGCACCAGTCCTGATCTCTACCGCACCGTTCAGTGCCGCTGTACGGTGGGGAGATGCTGGACGTCCACCGCCTGCGCATCTTCCGCTCCGTCGTGGCGAGCGGCTCCGTCGCCGCGGCCGCCGCCAACCTGGGCTACACGCCGTCGGCCGTGAGCCAGCACGTCACCGCGCTCCAGCGCGAGACCGGCCTGCAGCTCCTCGCCCGGCACGGCCGCGGGGTGAGGCCCACCGCGGCTGGCGAGGCGCTCGCCGCGCAGGCCGACGGGGTGCTCGCACGGCTCGGCGAGGCCGAGTCGTTCGTCGCGGACCTCCGCTCCGGCCGTACCGGCCGGATGTCCGTCGCGTACTTCGCCTCGGTGGGGGCCGCCTGGCTGCCGCACGTGGTCAGCACGCTCACCGAGCGGTTCCCCGGGCTGCGGCTCGAGCTCGAGCTGCGCGAGGACGTCCCCGCCGACCCGGCACGACGGGCCGACCTGCAGGTGGTCGTCGCGCCGCGCAGCTACGACCCCGGGGTGGGCGCCGCGGCCCACCACCTGCTCGACGACCCCTACGTCGCCGTCGTGCCCGCCGGCCACCCGTTCGCCGACCGCGACGAGGTCGAGCTCGCCGAGCTGGCCGACGAGGCGTGGATCGACAACGACTTCGCCCGCGGCTGGTGCCGCCGCAACCTCCTCGAGGCGTGCCGTGCGGCCGGGTTCAGCCCGGCGTTCCGCGTCGAGGCGCACGACTACCCGACCGCCCTCGCGTTCGTCGCCGCCGGGATCGGCATCACCGTGCTCCCTGCGCTCGGCGCCGTGCACCTGCCGCCCGGCACGGTCGGCGTCCCGGCCGTGCGACCCACGCCCTCGCGGACCATCTACGCGGTGGTGCAGGACGCCGTCGCGCACACCCCGCCGGTCCGGGCCGCCGTGGAGAGCTTGCGCGAGGTCGCCGCCGCGCCGGTCGGCGACCCCGCGTAGGCTTGACGCGCACTGCCGCCGGGAGACACGACCCGCGGCTCCCCGAGAACGGATGAGGTATCCCGTGACCACGCTCCCCACCGCCACCGGCTCCTTCGGCGACAAGCCCGAGATCACGTTCCCGGAGGGCGACGCGCCCGCGGGCCTCCAGGTCCAGGTCCTCGCCGAGGGCGACGGCCCCGTCGTCGACGCCGGCCGCACCATCGTCGTCAACTACCTCGGCCAGACCTGGGGCGGCGACGTGTTCGACAACTCCTGGGACCGCGGCCAGACGATCGACTTCCCGATCGGCGTCGGCGCCGTCATCGGCGGCTGGGACAAGGGCCTCGTCGGCCGCAACGTCGGTGACCGCGTGCTGCTGTCCATCCCGGCCGAGCACGGCTACGGCTCGCGTGGCGTGCCGCAGGCCGGCATCCCCGGTGGTGCGACGCTGGTCTTCGTCGTGGACGTGGTCGGGGTGCGCTGACCCGTTGCTGTGACGGGCGGGGCGGAGGACTCCCTGCGAGCTCGCGTTCACGCGCCCCAGGGGGCGCTCCACTTCGGGGGGATGACGAGCTCGCAGGGAGTCCTTCGCCCCGCCTTGTGTCTGCGGCCCGGGGCGGTCCTGGGTCTGGGCGCTGGGCTGGGAGCCGTGCGGCGGGGTCAGGGCTTGCGGGAGCGGGTGACCGTGAAGCGGGGGTCCTGGGCCACGTGGTCCGTGGGGCCGACCGCCCGGGCCAGCGAGCCGCGGTAGCGCAGCTTGGTGTTGAACACGCACCACAGCTCGCCCCCCGGCCGCAGGATCCGGCCGGCCGTCGCGAACATCCGGTGGGCGGCGTCCGTGCTCACGGCGGCCCGGTCGTGGAACGGCGGGTTGAGCAGCACCAGGTCCGCGCTCGCGTCCGGCAGGTCGGCGCCGACGTCGCTCCTCGTCACCGTGCCCGGCACGCCGTTCGCGGCGAGCGTCGCCCGGGTGGAGGCGACCGCGGCCGCCGAGCGGTCGGTGCCGACCACCCGGGCGTCCGGGTAGCGGCGGCCCAGCACCACGGCGAGCAGCCCGGTCCCGGAGCCCAGGTCGACGGCGTCACCTACCCGCGACGCCGCGGGCCAGCGCCCCGCGGTGCTCAGCAGGAACCGGGTGCCGTGGTCGAGCCCGGCGCCCGCGAAGGCGCCACCGTGCGCGACGACATCGACGTGCTCGGCCGGGGCGGCGCCGTCGTGCGTGGGTGTGGCCGCCGCCAGCAGCTCGGGGTCCGTGAGCCGCTCGCGGGCCGGGTAGAGCGGGGTGGCCGAGCGTGCCTCGGGCCGGGGCGTCGTGGCGACCAGGGCGCGCGACTTGCTGCGCGCCAGGGTCGCGTGCACGGACTCGAACCGGTCGCCGAGCACGTCGTTCATGGCGCGCGTCATGTGCTTGATGCGGCCGCCGGCGAGCAGCGTGACGTCGTCGGCGGCGTACCGGGCGACGGCCTCGGCGATCTCGGTGAGCTCGCCCAGCGACTTGGGGAGCTGCAGCAGGACGAGCCGGGCGCCGTCGAGCAGGGCGGGACCCAGGTCGTCGGACGTCGCGATGCGGCCGCGGGCGTCCGCCAGCGTGTCCTGCACCCGGGCGGCGTTGTGCAGCGTGGCCGTCTCGGAGTCGATCGTGTCGTGGTGGGTGCGGACCTCGGCGGCCCCCAGGGCCAGAGCTCCCAGGGTCAGCGCCCCGAACCGGTCGCCCACGACGACGACGCCCCGCGGTCCGGCGTCCGCCACGAGCGGTGCGGCCTCGGCGAGCAGCAGGCGGTCGGTGGCGTCCACGGCGACGGGGGCGTCAGGGCGCGTGCCGTCGTCGGGCCACGGGACGAGCTGGTCGAGCAGGGTGGTCAGGGACGGCGGTGGGACGGCGGGGGAGGTCACGGGACGACCGTAGTCTGGGCGCATGGACGAAGCCACGTCGTCGGACGCCCGGGTGACCATCACCTACTGCACGCAGTGCCGCTGGCTGATGCGGGCCGCCTGGGTGGCGCAGGAGCTGCTGCAGACGTTCCGGACGCGGCTGGGCGAGGTGGCGCTCGTGCCGGGCACGGGCGGGGTGTTCCGCGTCGAGCTGGTGCCGGCGCCGGGCGCGGAGCCGGTGCTGTTGTGGGACCGCAAGGCCGAGGGCGGGTTCCCCGAGATCCCGCCGCTGAAGAAGGCGGTGCGGGACGCCGTCGCGCCGGACCTGGCGCTGGGGCACACGGACCGCGTGGCCGCCGCGGATCAGGACGGCACTTCGTGAGCTGACCGGCACTTCGAACTGCCGATCAGATCACGAAGTGCCGGTCGGATCAGCGGTTCTCTGCTCGCTTCGCCTCGGCCGCCACCCGCTCCTCCTCGGCGCGGACCTTGGCGGCGGTCTCGCGCTCGCGGACCAGCCACGCGGGCGGGTCGTCGCGCAGCTCGTTGATCTGGTCGGTCGTGAGCGGGTCGGTGATGCCACCGCGCGCCAGGCCGGCGATCGAGATGCCGAGCCGGCCGGCGACGACGGGGCGCGGGTGCGGCCCGTTGCGGCGCAGCTCGACGAGCCACTCGGGCGGCTGCTCCTCGAGCTTCTCGAGCTCGGCGCGGGTGATCCCGTGCTCCTGGAACTCCGGCGGCGTGGCGGGCAGGTACACCCCGAGCTTCTTCGCCGCGTTCGTCGGCTTGAGGACCTGCTGGGAGAAGGGGGTTCCGGCCATGGGCCCAGCCTAGTCGCCGGTCGGCGGCCGCGGCGCCCCGTAACCTGGTCGCGTGAGCGACGACACCCGCCCCGCGCCGGGCGACACCGGGCCCGACGACGGCGGTCCGGGCCCGGACGACGCCCCGCGGTTCCGGCTGGGGTACGTCCCCGGGGCGACGCCGGGCAAGTGGGCCAGGACCTGGCGCGAGCGGCTGCCCGGGGTGTTCCTCGAGCTGGTCCAGGTGGCGGCCGCCGACGTGCCGTCCGCCCTGCGGGACGGCGAGGTGGACGCGGCGATCGGCCGGCTGCCCGTCGACAAGGAGACCTTCCACGCCATCCCGCTGTACGCCGAGCTGCCCGTGGTGGTGGTCTCGAGGGACCACCTGGTCGCGGCCACCGAGGAGTCCGAGCGGGTCGGGGCCCACGACCTCGCCGACGACGTCCTGTGGGTCCCGCGCGACGACGTCCTGCTCGGCGCCGGCGTCGACCGCCCGGGCCGGCGTCCGGAGGCCTACGACGACGGCACCGGGACCCGGGTAGAGCCGGTGCCGGCCTCGACCGAGGAGGCGATCGCGTGGGCCGCGACCGGCTCCGGCGTGGTCGTGACGCCGATGTCGCTCGCGCGGCTGCATCACCGCAAGGACACCGTGAACCGGGTCGTCGAGGGCGTGCCCGAGTCGCCGGTCGGGCTCGTCTGGTGCCGGGACGGCCTGCCCGACGACGTGGCGGAGCTGGTCGAGGAGCTCGTCGGCATCGTGCGCGGGCGCACGGCGAACAGCTCGCGCGGGCGTGGTGCTCCCGACGAGGCCCGCTCGCCGAAGAAGGCTCCGGCCAAGGACGGCTCCGGGAGCAAGGGCGGCAAGGGCGCTGCCGAGGGCAAGAAGGCCGCGGCCGCTCGCCGGGGCCGGTCGCAGGGACCCCGTGGCGGCGGGAGCCGGGGGCGCGGGCGGCCGGGGCAGGGGCGCCGCGGACGCTGAGCGCGGCGCGGACAGAGCGTCGTGACGGACACAAGGCTTATTGCCCCCTCGTACCTCTTCACGCGGTAAGTCCGTTTCGATAGGATCGCCTGCGCACCCCGCTGCGTCCCGGCTCGGACGACCGAGCCGACGCCTGCGTGGCACACCCCGTCCTGACTCTCAGAGGAGCGCCATGCGCACGCCCCTAGCCCTCGGAGCCGCCGTGCTCCTCGCCCTCGGCCTCACCGCCGGACCCGCTGCCGCGACGGGAGGCGGCGACCGCCACTGGGACGGCCACGGGGACTCGCGCATCGGCGACCGGTGGGACGGCGGCGAGGCCGAGAAGGGTGGCAAGACCTACGGCTGGCCCGAGGACACGCGCACCTGGGGCGACAACGTCTGCCCGGACATGGACGTGGCCAAGACGGACGTCGACGGGGAGCGCGAGACGGTCACCCTGACGGCACCGGAGGGCAAGCTCATCTCCGCGTACTGCGTCAAGGCAGGTTCAGCGAAGCAGGGCGACGGTCCGAAGATCGTCACGCTCGACGAGCCGGTGGCCGAGGTGACCATCTCCTACGTGGCCGGCGGCAAGTGCAAGGCGATCAGCCACTACGCCGTGGCGTACGTGGACGCCGGCACGCCGACGGACGTCCCGGACGAGTCGACGGACCCGACGCCGAAGCCCACGCCGTCGACCCCGGGCGGCGCGACCCCGCCGGCCGAGGAGCCCGGGGACGACCCGTCGGACCAGCCGAGCCCCTCGCCGTCGGCCGAGCTGCCGGACGAGACGCCCGAGGTCCCCGGGGACGAGGAGCCGGGCGAGCCGGCCGTCGAGACCGAGGAGCCCACGACGGACGAGTCGCCGGACCCCCGCCCGCAGACGGTGGCCCCCGTGGAGCCCGGTGCGGGCGAGGGTGACGAGCCGCGTCCCTCCGAGGTCGCCGTCGAGCTCGACGCCGACGAGGCGGAGACGGTGCGCGCACAGACGCAGGCCGAGCTGCCGCAGACCGGCCCGGGTCGCGCGATCGGGATCACCCTCGGCGCTCTCGCGCTGGTGGGTGCCGGCGTCGGCGCCGTGCTCTACGCCCGCTCGCGGCGCGCCTCGGCCTGACGACCCACGCCGGTGACCGCCGGCACCACGACGGCCCGATGCTGGGAGCGGATTCGCTCCCAGCACCGGGCCGCTGTGCGTCCGGATCCGTGCGTCCGGATCCGTGCGCCGACCGTCGCGGACCGCCGTGCGGCCGCGGTGCGGCTTCAGCCCGAGACGCTGCCCAGCGTGCGCACCTGGTCGATGGTGTCCGCCTCCGCGGCCGTCTTGTCGTCGCGGTAGCGGACGACCCGCGCGAACCGCAGGGCGACGCCGCCGGGGTAACGCGGGGACCGCTGCACGCCGTCGAACGCGATCTCGACGACCTGCTCCGGGCGCACGCGGACCACGGAGCCGTCGGTCGGCCCGTCGGCGAGCTCGGTGAACCGCTCGGTCTGCCAGGCGAGCGTCTCGTCCGTCATCCCCTTGAACGTCTTGCCCAGCATGACGAAACCGCCGGTGTCCGGGTCGCGCGCGCCGAGGTGGATGTTCGACAGCCAGCCCTCGCGGCGCCCTGATCCGCGCTCGACGGCGAGCACCACGAGGTCGAGCGTGTGCCGCGGCTTGACCTTGACCCAGGCGGATCCGCGCCGTCCGGCGTCGTACGGGGCGTCGAGCGACTTGAGGACGAGCCCCTCGTGCCCGGCGGCCACCGTGTCGTCGAAGAAGCCTTGGACCGTGTCGGGGTCGGTTGACACGAGGCGAGGCACGACGGCGGACGGCGGCGCGGCGCTGTCGAGCGCGGCCAGGCGGTCGGCGGCCGGGGCGTCGATGAGGTCGGACCCGTCCAGGTGCAGGATGTCGAAGAAGAACACGGTCAACGGCGTCCGGCCCTGGTGGCTCTCGGCGTCGTGGCTGCCGGTGCGCGCGGCGGTGTCCTGGAAGGCACGGGGCCGTCCGGTCTCGTCCAGCGCGATGGCCTCGCCGTCGAGCACGGCCGTCTCGACGTCGAGCGACCGTGCCAGTGCTACGACCTCCGGCAGGCGTTCGGTGATGTCGTCGAGCGAGCGCGTAAACACGGAGACCTCGTCACCGGACCGGTGGACCTGGACGCGGATGCCGTCGAGCTTGACGTCCGCGGCGACCTCGACGCCGTCGAACCGCTCGAGCGCGCCGCCGACGTCGGGCGCGGAGGAGGCGAGCATGGGGCGGACGGGGCGCCCCACCCGCAGGCCGAAGGACTCCAGCGCCGGGGCGCCGCCGGTCAGTGCTGCCCGCGCGATGGGGCCGGACAGCGCGCTGAACATCGCGGCCCGGCGCACGGACGCCAGCGGGACGTCGGCGGCGGCGGCGATGGCGTCCAGGGAGTCGAGGGCGCCCTGCCGCAGCTCGCCGAGGACCAGCCCGGTGAGGAAGCGCTGCTCGTCGGGCGTGGCGCGGGAGTAGAGGGCCGTCAGCGCGGCGGCCCGGGCCGCCTGGGACCCGGGCCCCTGCAACCCGGCCATGGTCTCGAGGGCGTCGTCGACCTGGACGGGGGTCAGGCTCGGCTCGCTCGCGGCCGCAGGCGGGTCGGCGAGCGAACGCCAGCCCACCCCCGTGCGGCGCTGGCGCGCCCGGCCGGAGAGGTAAGAGGCGACGACCTCGATCTGGGTACCGCGCTGCTCGGGCGGCACGTCGCCCTCCCCGGCGGCGGAGCGCAGGGCCGCGGCCAGCAGCTCGCGCTTGCGCAGGCGGGACCGCGTCGCGGCGACGGCGGCGTGGGTGTCGACGAGCTCGGCGAGCAGCACCCGTCGATCGTCGCAGGGCACACCGACAGTCGCGCGGCGGCTCCCGCTGCCGGTGGGGTCAGGAAGCCTTCGTGCGCGCCTCGTCGTACGCGGCGCGGGCCGCCAGGACCTCGCCGGCGTGGGCGAGGGTCCACTGCTCGATCGCGCGGATCGGTGCGAGCGCGCCGTGACCGGCGTCGGTGAGGGTGTACTCGACGCGGGGCGGCACCTCGGCATGGACGGTCCGGGCGACGAGCCCGTCGCGCTCCAGGCCGCGCAGGGTCTGGGTGAGCATCTTCTGGGACACGCCGTCGACGCGGTGGGCGAGCGCGGTGAAGCGCAGCGGGCCGCCGTCGAGCGCGCCCAGGACGAGCACCGACCAGCGGTCGGCGATGCGGTCCAGGACGGTGCGGCTGGGGCAGCCGCGCTGGTACGGGTCGAACGGGAGCTGGGTCACGGGTCCTCCTTGCGCACCGACAGTCTACGTCCTAATCTCTCCGTTGGAGAGTCACTCTCCGATGGGAACTATCAGAGGAGACCCAGATGGCACGCATCACCGTGATCGGTGGCACCGGGTACGCCGGCACCCACATCGTCCGTGAAGCCGCAGCCCGCGGCCACGAGGTCCGGTCGCTCAGCCGGTCGGCCCCCGCGGAGCGGGTCGACGGTGCCGAGTACACCGAGGGCTCGGTGCTCGACGACGACGCGATCGCCGCCGCGCTCGACGGCACCGACGTCGTCGTCGCCAGCGTCTCGCCCCGTGGGGACATGGCCGGGCAGGTCCGGCCCGCGTACGCCCGGCTCGCCGCCGCGGCCCAGGAGCGCGGCGTGCGTCTCGCCGTCGTCGGCGGCGCCTCCTCGCTGCAGGTCGCCGAGGGCGGACCGCGGCTGCTCGACACCCCCGAGTTCCCCGACGCCTTCAAGGACGAGGCCGCCGAGTTCGCCGCCATCCTCGACGACCTGCGCGGGGCGTCCCCGGAGCTCGACTGGTTCTACCTCAGCCCGGCCGCGACGTTCGGTGCCTACGCCCCGGGCGAGGACACCGGCAGCTACCGCGTCGGCGGCGACGTGCTCCTCACCGACGACGCGGGGGAGTCCGCGATCTCCGGCCCGGACTTCGCCCGCGCGCTCGTCGACGAGATCGAGACCCCCGCGCACCGGCGCACCCGGTTCACCGTGGCGCACTGAGCCGCCGCGGCGCACGCACCGCGGAGCACGCACCGTGGCGCGCGCGGCGGCAGCGGTCAGGCGGCGTCGGGGAACGGCACGCCCGTCGTCGCGTGGCAGCGGTACCCGTGCGGGTTCTTCGCGGCCGACAGGTACTGCTGGTGGTAGTCCTCGGCGTAGAAGAACGGACCCGCCTCCGCCGCGGGGCGCATCTCGGTGGTGATCGGGTCGTAGCCCTTCGCGGCCAGCACCTCGCCGTACTGCTCGGCCGTGCGGCGGACCGCCTCGGCCTGCTCCGGCGTCGTCCAGTACACGCCGGAGCGGTACTGGGTGCCCACGTCGTTGCCCTGGCGGAAGCCCTGGGTCGGGTCGTGCCGCTCCCAGAAGATCTTGAGCAGCTCGGCCTCGCTCACCCGGGACGGGTCGTACGCGACCATCGCCGTCTCGGTGTGCCCCGTGCGGGCCGAGCACACCTCCTCGTACGTGGGGTTCGGCGTCGTGCCGCCCATGTAGCCGACGGCGGTGCTCACCACGCCGGGGACCTGCCAGTAGATCTCCTCGGCGCCCCAGAAACAGCCCATCGCGAGGTAGAGCACCCGCGTGCCCGGCTCCCACGGGCCGGTGAGCGAGGTCCCCAGGACGGTGTGCGTGCGGGGGGCGGGCAGGATCGGCGACTCACGGCCGGGCAGGGTGTCCTCGGGAGCCACCATCGTCGTCTTCGCCGACTGGCCGAACAGGTTCTCGAACATCGCGTCGCCTCCTTGGTGCGGTGCGGGGCCGTTCTGCCGACCCCGCACCTGCGCAACGATGCGGCGCGCCCCGGTGTTCCGCCGTCGGCCCCTTGTCCTCCGCTGTGGGTGCACGACGCGCCGTGGGCACGAGGGGCACATCGGCGTGTCGTGCACCCACAGCGGGGAGGGGGGAGGGGTCAGTCGAGGTCGCGGACGGCGCGGGCCTCAACGTCGGCGAGCACCTCGTCGGCGACGTGCGGGCTCGCCAGCCCCTCGTTGCGCGCTCGGACGACGACGCCGCGCTCGACCTCCGTGGCGTCGCGCAGCAGCGCGTCGACCAGCTCGCCGTACCGGCCCTCCACGTCGTCGCCGGCGCTGCGGGCCTGCGACAGGGCCCGCTGGGCCGTGAGGTAGCCCTCGTACTGGAGCGCGACGGCCTCCCGCACCGGTGCCGGGACGTCGTCGCGCGCCAGGACGGACTCCAGGGCGGCGCGGGTCGCCTCCTCACGCAGCCGGGCGATCTCCGCCACCTCGTCCACCGTGCTGCCGACGCCGAGGCGGCGCACCACGGGCGCGAGCGTCAGCCCCTGCAGGACCAGCGTCATCAGCACGACCATCAGCCCCACGAAGACGACGGTGTCCCGGTGGGGGAACTCGTCACCGGAACCCACGAGGTGCGGCAGCGCCAGCGCGGACGCCACCGACACCACACCGCGCATCCCCGCCCACGAGATCACCGTCGTCTCGCGCCGCGTGAACGCCCCCACCCCCGCGACGTCCGCCGGCACGCCCTGGCGCACCGCCCGGGCGGCCAGGCCGCGCTCCAGCAGCCACACCGCGGGGAACATCCACACGAACCGCAGCACCACCAGCAGCGCGACCACGCCGAGCGCGAGCGGCAGCGTGGCCGCGCCCACGGGGGAGCCGTCGAGCACCGAGGTCAGCTCGAACCCGATGAGGACGAACACGACGCCGGTGATGAGGTAGTCGGCGTACTCCCACACGGAGCGGCCCAGCAGCCAGCCGCCGGAGGAGACCGAGGTGTGCGACACGTTGCGCAGCAGCAGACCCAGGGAGAGGACCGCCAGCACGCCCGACCCGTGGAGCTCCTCCGCGAGGACGTAGGCGACGAACGGCAGCGCGAGCGTGACCGTGGTCTCGGCGGCCGGCACCCGGAGGCGGCCGAGCACCACGTGGCCGAGCCAGCCCAGGGCCAGCCCGACGGCGATGCCCACCACGAGCGCGAGCGCCAGGTCGAGCCCCACCTCGCCCGCCGTCACCGACCCGGCCACGACCGCGGTGACGGCCACGTGGTACATCACCAGGGCGGTGGCGTCGTTGAACATGCCCTCGCCCTCGAGCACCGTCACCACCCGCCCCGGCAGGCGCAGGCGCCGGGCCACGGCGGTGGCGGCGACCGGGTCCGGCGGTGCCACGATCGCCCCCAGCACCCACGCCACCGCCCACGGCACCCCCGCCGCGTGCGCGACGACGGCGACGAGTGCCGCGGACGCGATCGTCAGCCCGACGGCGGTCAGCAGGATGGGCCGGGCCTGCGCGGAGAACTCGCGCGCGGTGGAGCGCTGCGTCGCGGCGAACAGCAGCGGCGGCAGGACGACGGGCAGCACCAGGTCGGGGTCGATCGACAGGTGCGGGGTGCCGGGCAGCAGCGGCAGCGCGATGCCGAACAGGGTCAGCAGCACCGGCAGCGGGACCCGGATCCGGTCGGCCAGCGGGGTCAGGACCACGATGCCGGCGATCACCGTGCCCCACAGGGCGATCGAGGACATGGCGGCTCCGGTCGGTCGGGGACGGGCGACGGCGATGGTCGCGCACAGTCTGCCCCTCCGGCGGGTGCGGTGCACCCTGTCGGGGGCCCGGCGTAGCGTCGCAGCATGGCCCGACCGAACGATCCCGATGCCCTCCTGCTGCCCGGCGTGGACGCCTGGCGGGCGTGGCTCGACGAGCACGAGGACTCCGCGCCCGACGGCGTGTGGCTGATCGTGGCGAAGAAGGGCCAGGACGCGCCGACCACCCTCACCCGCGCCGCGGCGCTGGAGGAGGCGTTGTGCAGCGGCTGGATCGACGCGCAGGCGAAGAGCCGGGATCAGGCCACGAGCCTGCAGCGGTACTGCCCGCGCCGGCGCCGCAGCATCTGGTCCGTGCGCAACCGGGAGATCGTCGCCCGGCTGATCGCCGAGGGGCGCATGCGCCCCCGCGGCCAGGCGGAGATCGACCGGGCGCAGCAGGACGGCCGCTGGGACGCCGCCTACGCGGGACCGGCCACGATCGAGGTGCCGCCCGCCCTGTCCGCGGCGCTCGCCGGGAGTCCCCGTGCGACCGCCATGTGGGAGATCCTCACGTCGCAGAACCGGTACGCCATCCTCCACCGCCTGGCGACGGTGAAGAAGGACGAGACGCGCGTGCGCAACGCCGCCAGGTTCGTCGCGATGCTGGAGCGCGGCGAGACGCTGTACCCGCAGCGGCGCACGCTCGAACCCGACTGACCGCTTCGCCGTCGGCGAACCTCCGACCTGCCGGAGGGACCGTCAGGCGATGCCGCCACGGGCCACCTAGTGTGGGCCCGTGGTGAACCCGGAGGAGGCCTCTGCCAGCGGCCGTGACATGGTCCCGGCGAGCGTGCGCGGGGCCGCGGCGTGGTCGTGGCGCCTGCTCATCATCGCCGCCGGGGTCGCGGGGCTGGTCTGGCTGCTCTCCCAGCTCAAGACGATCGTCGTCCCGGTCGCCGTGGCTCTGCTGATCAGCATCCTGCTGCGTCCCCTGCGGCTCACGCTCGAGCGGTGGGGCGTGCCCCGCGGGCTCGCGACGGCACTGTCCATCCTGGGGCTCATCGCGTTCGTGACCGGGCTCGTGGTCGTCGCGGGCCAGTCGATCGTCAACGGCTTCCAGGACCTGTGGGACCAGGCCGTGGCAGGCTTCGAGGAGTTCCTCACCTGGTTGTCCGAGGGCCCGCTGGGCCTCGACACGGCGACGTTGAGCGACCTGGGCAACCAGGCGCAGGACCTGGTCGCGGAGCAGAGCTCCTCCCTGATCACCGGCGCCCTCGGCGCGGCGACGACGGTGGGCCACGTCCTGGTCGGCATCATCATCGCGCTCTTCTGCACCATCTTCTTCCTGCAGGACGGCCGCAGCATCTGGACCTGGGTCGTCAACGTGCTGCCGATGGCCGCCCGCGAGAAGGTCCACCAGGCCGGCCGGCGCGGCATGGTGACGCTGTCGTCCTACGTGCGCACGCAGATCCTGGTGGCGCTGGTCGACGCCCTCGGCATCGGCATCGGCTCGGCCTTCTTCGTCCCGGCGCTCGCGATCCCGATCGGCATCCTCGTGTTCATCGGGTCGTTCGTGCCGATCCTGGGGGCGATCGTGACGGGCGCGATCGCCTGCGCCGTCGTCCTGGTCGCCGAGGGGTGGGTCGCCGCGGCCATCATGCTCGGCATCGTGCTGCTGGTCCAGCAGGCCGAGAGCCACATCCTCCAACCGTTCCTCATGGGGCACGCGGTCTCCCTGCACCCGGTGGCCGTGGTGCTGGTCGTCGCGGCAGGCAGCCTGGCCGCAGGGCTCATCGGCGCGTTGTTCGCGGTGCCGCTCGCCGCCGTCCTCAACACCGTCATGCAGTACCTGCACGGGCACGACAAGTTCCCCGAGCTCGGGACCGCCGACCACCTGCCACTCCTGCGCCGCCGTCCCTCGCTCGCCGACCTGCCAGGTACGCTCCTGTGGCCAAGCCGGTCCGGCGCGTCGCAGGGCGACGCCGGTGCAGCGCCCACCACCCCGGGTGCTGACCCTGCCGTACCGGCTGACGACGCCGGACCGGCAGGAGAGAGCAGGACGTGACGACACCGCACCCCATCCATCGTGTGACGCTGGCCGACGTCCGAGCGGCCGCAGAGCTGCTCGCCCCCGTGGTGACCCGCACGCCGGTGCACCCGTTCCGGGCGCTGACGCAGATCGCGGGCGCCGACGTCGTCCTCAAGTGCGAGAACCTGCAGCGGGCCGGCTCGTTCAAGATCCGGGGCGCGTACACGCGGCTCGCGGGCCTGACGCCGGAGGAGAAGCAGCGCGGCGTCGTCGCGGCGTCCGCCGGCAACCACGCCCAGGGCGTGGCGCTCGCCGCGGAACAGCTCGGCATCCCCGCCGTCGTCTACATGCCGCTGGGAGCCTCGGTGCCCAAGCTGGAGGCGACGCGGGGCTACGGCGCCGAGGTGCGCCAGCTCGGTGCCAGCGTGGACGAGGCGTTGGGCGCGGCCCGTGCCGAGGCCGCCCGCACGGGCAAGGTGCTCATCCACCCGTTCGACCACGTGGACGTGGTCGCCGGCCAGGGCACCGTCGCGCTGGAGATCCTGGAGCAGGTGCCCGACGTCGGCACGGTCGTCGTGCCGCTCGGTGGCGGGGGGCTCGTGGCCGGCATCGCCACGGTGCTGGCGGAGCTGGCGCCGCACGTCAGGGTGGTCGGCGTGCAGGCGGCCTCGGCGGCGGCCTACCCGGCCTCGCTGGCCGCGGGGCGCCCGCTGGCCGGTGACCTGGGGGCCACCATGGCTGACGGCATCGCCGTCGGCACGCCGGGGGACGTGCCCTTCGAGGTGCTGACCCGCCTCGGCGTCGAGGTGCGCACCGTCACCGAGGACCAGATGTCGCGCGCGCTGCTGATGGTGGCCGAGCGCGGCAAGCTCGTCGTGGAGCCGTCGGCGGCCGCGTCGGTCGCGGCGGTGATGGCGACGCCGCATGCGTACCCCGGGACCGTCGTGCCCGTGCTGACCGGGGGCAACATCGACCCGTTGCTGCTGCAGCGCGTGGTGCAGCACGGCCTCGTCGCGGCGGGCCGGTACCTGCAGCTCTCGGTGCGGCTGGACGACAAGCCGGGCGCCCTGGCGACCCTGCTGGAGACGATCGCCGCCGCCGAGGGCAACATCGTGCGCGTGGACCACCGCCGTACCGACACCACCCTGGAGATCTCCGAGGTGCTCGTGACGCTGCAGCTCGAGACCAAGGGCTACGAGCACCGGGCGGCGGTCCTGGACCGGCTGCGCAACGACGGCTACCGCATCGGCTGAGGGCGAGCGGCCGGCCCCGTCAGGACGGCGGCCGGAACCCTCTGAAGACGCGAGAAGGCCCCCGCGCACGGTCGTCAAACGCGAAGTGCAGGGCGCGCAGCGCCCGTGAACGCGACCGTGCGCGGGGGCCTTCTCGCGTCGCCCCGCGCGGTGAGAGCTCAGACCGTGGCGGTCGTCTCCGCCTCGGGCTCGGTGACGAGCGGGTACACGCCGTTCTCGTCGTGCACCTCGCGGCCGGTCACCGGCGGGTTGAACACGCACACGCACTTGATCTCGGTGCGGGGGCGCACCATGTGCTTGTCGGCGTCGTTCAGCAGGTAGAGCGTGCCGGGCTTGAGCTCGTGCACCTCGCCGGTGGCGAGGTCCTCGATCTCACCCTCGCCCGAGGTGATGAAGACGGCCTCGACGTGGTTGGCGTACCAGAAGAAGCTCTCGGTCCCGGCGTACAGCGTGGTCTCGTGCACCGAGAACCCGACGCCCTCCTTGGCGAGGATGATGCGCTTGGAGCGCCAGTTCTCGCTCTTGACGTCGGCCTCGGTGTCGGTGATCTCGTCGAGCGTGCGGACGATCATGTGTCTCCTCGGTCGTAACAGGCGTGAAGGTCGGGTCGGTCGAGCGGCGTGATCAGGAGCCCAGGACGGTGTCGAACGCCTCGTCCAGGATGGCCAGGCCGCGGCGCAGCTCGTCCTCGCTGATGGTCAGCGGCGGCAGCAGCTTGACGACCTCGCCGTCGGGACCCGAGGTCTCGACCAGCAGACCGTGCTCGAACGCGTACTGCGTCACCTGGCCGGCCAGCTCGCCGTCGGGCAGCTGGAGACCGCGGGCCAGGCCGCGGCCCTTGGCCATCAGCTCGTGGTCGGGGTGGCGCGAGACGACCGAGTTGAAGTGGCTCTCGACGATCAGGCCCTTGGCCTTGATCTCCTTCTCGAGGGTGTCGTCGGACCAGTAGGTCCGGATCGCCTCGGAGGCCGTGGCGAACGCCGGGGCGAACCCGCGGAACGTGCCGTTGTGCTCGCCCGGCTCCCACACGTCCAGCTCGGGACGCACGAGGGTGAGGGCCATGGGCATGCCGTAGCCGGAGATCGACTTCGACAGGCAGATGATGTCCGGCACGATGCCGGCCTCCTCGAAGGAGAAGAACCCGCCGGTGCGGCCGCAGCCCATCTGGATGTCGTCGAGGATCAGCAGGATCCCGTGGGCCTTGCACAGCTCGGCGAGGCCACGGAGCCACTCGGCGCGCGCGGCGTTGATGCCGCCCTCGCCCTGGACCGTCTCGACGATGACGGCGGCGGGCTCGTTGAGGCCGGACCCGCCGTCCTCGAGCATCCGCTGGAAGTACTGGAAGTCGTCGACGTCACCGTTGAAGTAGTCGTCGTACGGCATCGGGGTGGCGTGCACCAGCGGGATGCCGGCGCCGCCGCGCTTCATCGAGTTGCCGGTCACGGACAGGGCGCCGAGCGTCATGCCGTGGAACGCGTTGGTGAAGTTGATGACGGACTCGCGGCCCGTCACCTTGCGGGCGAGCTTGAGCGCCGCCTCGACGGAGTTCGCGCCGCCGGGGCCGGGGAAGACGACCTTGTGGTCGAGGCCGCGGGGCTCGAGGATGGTGGTGCGGAAGGTCTGCAGGAACTCGCGACGCGCCGTGGTGAACATGTCGAGCGTGTGCACCATGCGGTCGTCCGCGAGGAAGTCCAGGAGGACCTTCTTCAGGATCGGGTTGTTGTGCCCGTAGTTGAGCGAGCCTGCTCCCGCGAAGAAGTCGAGGTACTCGGTGCCGTCCTCGGCGTACACGGTGGCGCCGACCGCACGGTCGAACACCACGGGCCAGGCGCGGGAGTAGCTGCGGACCTCGGACTCGAGGGCGGTGAAGCCCGTCGGGTCATCGCCGGTCGACGCGTCGGACTGGGGGGTCAGGGTCGTCACGGAGGACACTCCTCTGAGGTGGTGCGCGCGGGTGCTTCGAGTGGAACGGGGGCTGCGTCGTCACCTGCGCGCGGGACCGGCGCAACCCGGTGTCGTGTCAGTTGCGGAAACCCTCGATCACGAGCAGCGGTTCTGCCTCGTGGCCGTCGGGGAAGTGGTGCGCCTCGAAGCCGGACACCTCGGTGAGCGTGGCGTCGCGGTCCTCGGACCAGCGCCGGAAGACGCGGCGGGAGGCGGCGTTGTCCTCGGTGACCGTGGTCACGAGGGAGGTGATCTCCGGCTGCTCGTCGATGACGGCGTCGATGAGCCGCCCGGCGAGCCGACGACCGCGGGCGCGTTCGTCGACCGCGACCTGCCACAGGAAGTAGCGGCTCGGGTCGGCCGGCAGCCGGTACCCGGTGACGAAGCCGACGACGTCGTCACCCAGCAGGGCGATCCGGCACGTGGCGGAGAAGTGGTCCGCCAGCAGCAGATAGCTGTACGACGAGTTCAGGTCCAGCGAGCCGGAGTCCCGGGCCACCCGCCACATGGCGCCACCGTCGTCGACGGTGGGCGGGCGGATCGTCAACGGCGTGGAGCCGTCCCCGGCTGCCGCGTCCGCGGTCGCCGGGTTGGTCGGTGTGGTCGATGTGCCGTCAGAGATTGTCATACCGCGAACAACCATAGACACGATCGAGGGATAATCCCACCCCGTCCAGATGATTTCAGGGTGCGACATTGACCACAGCCGCACGATGCCGGGGCGTCCGACGATGGACGCCCCGGCATCGTGGAGGTCAGCCGGAGAACGGCTTGGCGGAGCGGATCTCCACCGGGATCTCGCGCCCGTTCGGCGCGGTGTAGCTGGTGGACTCGCCCACCTTCTTGCCGTCGATGGCCGCGCCCAGCGGCGACGTCGGCGAGTAGACGTCGAGGTCGGTGGTCCCGGCGATCTCGCGGGAGCCCATGAGGAACGTCATCTCGTCGCCCGCCACCTCGGCGACGACGACCATGCCGGCCTCCACCGTGCCGTCGTCGGCGGGCTTCCCGACCTGCACGTGACGCAGCTTCTCGGTCAGCTCGCGGATGCGGGCCTCGTTCTTCCCCTGCTCCTCGCGGGCCGCGTGGTAGCCGCCGTTCTCCTTGAGGTCGCCCTCGTCGCGTGCGGCAGCGATGCGCTCGGCGATCTCGGTGCGGGCCGGTCCGGAAAGGCGCTCCAGCTCCGACTGCAACCGGTCGTGAGCCTCCTGGGTGAGCCAGGTGACGTTCTCGGTCACGAGGGCTCTCCTTTCGTGGTGCTCGTCGCCTGCCCCGGGTGACGCGCGCCGGTGCGCCCGGCGGGCGTCGGCACGCGCGCCGGACGGCGCAGGACTGCGTGTGAATCCCTCAGGATAGCCGACGCGGGCGCGGGCGTGCACCGTATGGCGCGCTCAGTCGCCGGTGGGGGCGCAGGCCGTGACGTCGGCGGCGGTCGCCTCCTCGGAGGTGCCGACGGTCACCGTGTAGGCCGAGGTCCGGTCCTGCACGGGGCCCACCGGGACCTCGAGCGTGCCGACCTGCGCGTAGCTGGTGGACAGGGCGTCGACGGTGCAGACCGCTGTCGTGCCGGGAGGCATGTGCACCTGGAAGGTGACGTCCAGGTGCTCGGCGTCGACGACCTCGAACCCCACCATCTCGGCGGTCACCGGGTCCGCGGCGGTCCGCGCGAACGAGAACCAGGCCGTGGCGCCGACGGCGGCGGCCAGGGCCACGCCGATGGCGACCTTGGCGCCGCGTCCCGGACCTCGGCGCGCCGTCGCCGGGGTGGTCGGCGAGTCTCCGTAGCGGCCGGGCGGGACGGTGGGGGACTGCTCGGAGGTCATGACACCATTGTCCTCCACGAGGCGGACGTCCCGAACCCATCCCAGGAGGACCCTTGACCGGCGAACCACTGCGGCTCATGGCGGTGCACGCGCACCCGGACGACGAGGCGAGCAAGGGCGCCGCGACGACGGCGAAGTATGCGGCCGAGGGCGTCGAGGTCCTCGTCGTCACCTGCACCGGCGGGGAGCGCGGCGACGTGCTCAACCCGTCGTTCGTGCCCCCCGAGGGGCTCTCGTTCGACACGATCGAGGACAAGCGCGCCGTGCGCCGCCTCGAGATGGCCGCGGCCGCGGCGGCGCTCGGCGTGCGCCAGCAGTGGCTGGGGTTCGTCGACTCGGGCCTCCCGGAGGGCGACCCGCTGCCCCCGCTGCCGGAGGGCTGCTTCGCGCTGGTCCCGCTGGAGGAGGCCGCCGCGCCGCTCGTCGAGCTCGTCCGCCAGTTCCGCCCGCACGTCATGACGACGTACGACCCGACCGGTGGGTACCCGCACCCGGACCACATCCGCTGCCACGAGGTCGCGTTCGAGGCCTACCACGCGGCGGGCGACGCCGGCCGATACGCCGTGGACGGCGGTGCGGAGCCGTGGGCGCCGCGCAAGCTCTACTACAACCACGGCTTCTCGATGGAGCGCATCCGCGCGGCGCACGAGGCCATGACGGGCGCCGGCCTGGAGTCGCCGTTCGGCGACTGGATCGAGTCGCGCACCGCCCGGGAGATCCCCGAGCGGGAGGTCACCACCCGGATCGACGTCTCCGACCACTTCGCCCAGCGGGACGCGGCGCTGGTGGCGCACGCCTCGCAGATCGATCCCGACGGCTTCTTCTTCGCGGTGCCGCGCGACCTCGAGGTCGACGTGTGGCCCACCGAGGAGTTCGAGCTCGCCGACTCCCGGGTGCCCGTGGAGACACCGGAGGACGACCTGTTCGCCGGCGTCCGGGAGGAGTCCTGATGTCCGCCGCGCTGCTCGCCGGCCTGCTCGCCGACGTCGGCCCGTCACCCAGCCCGACCACCCCGCCGCTGGAGAGCTGGGAGGTCACCCCGGGGCTGACGGGGTTCCTCGCGACGTTCGCCGTCGCCGTCGCCGCCGTGCTGCTGTTCTTCTCCCTGAGCCGCCACATGCGCAAGGCGAACGCCTACGCCCGGGCGCACGGCATCGAGGTGCCGGAGCGACGGTCGATCGGGTTCCGTGCCGCGGGCGACGACCGCGGCACGTCGGCGAGCTCGCCCGACGCGGCCGGCACGCCGGTCTCGCCGTCGGACGCGTCGCCGGACGGCGGCGCCCCGGACGGGCCGGGCCGGCACCCGGCATGACGCGCGTCACCGTCGCCCAGGTCGAGGTGTCGGACGACCACGAGGCGAACCGGTACATGGTCGGGGACGCGTTCTCCGCCGCGGCCGCGGTGCAGGCAGACTTGCTCGTCCTGCCCGAGTACGCCTCGGGGTACCACCGGCACGGCGTCGGCATCGAGCACGCCGAGCCGCTGGACGGGCCGTTCGTGTCGATGCTGCGCGCGCTCGCCGCGGAGCACGCGACGGCGGTGATCGCCGGCACGACGCTCCCGGGTGCCGAGCCGGGACCGGCCGGCGGGGAGCGTCGCGGGGTGAACGCCGTCGTCGCCGTGGACGCCTCGGGGGCGCTCGCGGGCGTCTATCGCAAGGTCCACCTCTACGACGCGTTCGGCACGCGCGAGTCGGACCGCCTCGAGCCGGGGCCGGCCGACGCCGAGCCGTTGACGCTCCGGGTCGGGGAGCTGACCTTCGGCGTGATCACCTGCTACGACCTGCGGTTCCCCGAGTCGGCGCGCCGGGTGGTCGACGCCGGGGCGGACGTCCTCGTGGTCCCCGCCGCCTGGGTCGCCGGCCCCCTCAAGGCGGAGCACTGGCGCACGCTGCTCGCGGCGCGGGCGATCGAGAACACCGTGGTGGCGATCGGTGTCGGCATGGCCGGCAAGGGCGTGACGGGCAGGTCCGTGCTCGTGGGGCCGGACGGCGTCGTCGGCCTGGAGCTGGACGAGCGCCCGCAGTACCGCACGGTGGACCTGGACCCCGCGGAGCTCGCTGCGGTGCGCCGGGCGAACCCGTCGCTGGAGAACCGGCGCTACACCGTCGTGCCCCGCTGATCCTTGCCGAACGTCGAGGTTCGGCCCGGAATGCGGGGCCAAACCGGTCCGAACCTCGACGTTC
>NZ_JALKAT010000022.1:0-60756 GCF_023015685.1 Isoptericola sp. S6320L | reverse complement strand
TGCGGTCAGAACCTCGACGCTCGGCCTCGGTGGGTTGGTCGAGGAGCGTGCGGGAGAGCCAGAGGTCGCGGGGCTCGTCGATCTCGACGGCCCACTCGGGGGCGACCGGCTGCAGCCCGACGGACCCGAAGAACCGGGTGCCGTGCTCGCGCAGGCCCGCGGTCCGCATCACGTAGAAGGCCCCGGTCTCGCGGTAGTGCGGCGCGCGGTCCTGACGGCGCGGCCGGTGGTCGGTCGTGTGACCGACCGGCACCGGGCCGTCCGGGTCCATCCGCCACTGGAAGTCGTGGGTGGGCGCGACGGCGACGACGACGTCGTGGGTGCCGTCGAGCACCTGGCGCACCGCGCCGTCGAGGTCCGCCGGGTCGACGAACGGGCTGGTCGCCTGCAGCAGCACGGTGACCGCGGGCTGCGGGGCTCCGTCGGCGGCGAGAGCGTCGAGGACGTGCAGCACCGCCGACTCGGAGCTGGCCGTCGCCCCGGACAGGTCCGCGGGACGTTCGACCACCCGGGCGCCGTGCCGGGCAGCCTCGCGGGCGATCTCGGCGTGGTCGGTCGAGACGACGACGTCGGTCACCGCCGGCGCAGCGGCCGCCGAACGCACCGCACGGGCCACCAGGGAGCTGCCCCCCACCCGCTGCAGGTTCTTCAGCGGCACGCCGGCCGACCCACCACGGGCGGGGACGACGACGAGCACGGATTCGTTCATGGCGGCGACACTATGAGCCCAACACGGCGCATTCGGCCATATCCCGGAAACTGTCGAGGAACACTCCGTGACCCGTCGGTGAACACTTTCCCCTATCTGTCGCACAATGCGATCGGGCGCCATGAAGATGTCACTTCCGACGCATCGAGGGACTAACCTTCCAGCGTCCAGGACCTGGCAAGAAGGAGCCCGAAAGATGCCCGAGGCGCCCCCTCCGGTGGCCGTCCATCTCGGCACCCACCGTCCGACGGTGCGTGCCGTGCGCGCATGGTGCGGAACGCACCGCGACGTGCTCGCCGAGCGCCACGTGACGACCCGGACCTCCTGGTCCGACCTGCGCGCGGCGGTGCCCGGGCTCGACTGGCGCTCGGACAAGGGGCGTGAGCGGCTGCGCGGGCACCTCGTGGCCGACGAGCCGGTGCTGTTCTCCTCCTCCGCCCCGCTCGGCCCCGCCTACTTGCCCCGGGGCGGCACGCTGTTCCCGCACGCCGACGCCGGCATCGACGGACTGGCCGCGGCGCTCGCCGGCGTGCCCTGGAGCGTGCATCTCACCCTCGCCGCGCACGCCGACGTCGTCACGTCCGCTTGGGTGACCACCGTGCGGCACGGCCACCTCGTCGACCTCGACACCTACTGGTCGGCGCTCGAGGCACCGAGCTGGGTCCCGATCGTCCAGCGCCTCGTGGCCACGGTCGGTGCCGACCGGGTCAGCGTCCACGACGCGTCCGCCGTCCGCACCGCGGGCGATCCCGCGGGGGCGACCGCCGCCGTCGGCCGCTCCGTGCTGGCTTCTGCGCTCGACCGCCTCACCGGCCGCACCGACGACCTGCCCCTCGCGGACGTCACGGGCGTGGCCGACACCCGCTGGAGCGCCCGCCAGATCGAGGTGGCGCTCACCGCTCTGCCGCACCTGCGCTCCCACGACGAGCGCCACGCGCTGACGCACTTCGTCGACCGGCAGGTGGACGACGGCGGCACGCCGGCCCAGCCCCTGACACCCGACCAGGAGGCCGAGCTCGCCGCCCGCGACGAGGCCGACCTGGCCCGCCTCCGCGACCTGGTGGAGGTCCGATGACCATCGTCCAGCGCCTGCGCGGCGCCGTCGCCGCCCGCCGCCCCCTGCCGCCCGGCCGGCAGGTCGTGCTGCACCTCGGCTCGCAGAAGACCGGCACCACCGCCGTGCAGTCCTGGTGCCGCGAGCACACCGCCGAGCTCGCCGCCGCCGGCGTCGTCACCCGCACCACCCAGCCCGAGATCCGTGCCGCGCTCGACGGCTGGTACGACGTCGCCCGGCCCGGTGCCGACGACAACCTGCGCGACTTCCTCACGGCCACCTGGCGTGCGTCCCGCGCGCCGGGGCTGTTCTACTCCTGCGAGTCCAACACCGGCCCCGCCTTCGCGCCCGGCGTCCCCGGGCTGTACCCGCGGATCACCGAGAACCTCGAAGGCATCGGCCGGGCGACCGCGGGCGTCCCCCGGCACGTGCAGTTCACCGTGCGGGGCTACGGCGACTTCCTGGAGTCCGCCTACCAGCAGCAGCTCAAGCACGGCAAGACCGTGCGCTTCGAGGAGCTGGCCGAACGCGTCGTCGCGACCATGTCCTGGCGCGGCGTCGTCGAGGAGCTCGTGCGCGTCTTCGGCGCCGAGCACGTCACCGTCTACGACTACGACCGCGACCGCGCCGGGGCCCGGCCGCTCGTCGGGCAGATCGTCACCGACGCGCTCGACCGGCTCGGGGCCACGGGCGTCGAGGTCGGCGACGAGGTGTCACGGCGCACCAACACGCGGTACACGCAGCGCATGGCCGACCTGTCGCTGGACGTGCTGCCGCTGCTGCGGGACGCGGACGAGCGGGCGGCGTTCCACCGGTTCGTCACCGACGCGCTCGGCCGCCACCCCGCACCGGGCGACGTCCCGGCGTCGTTCCTGGACGGCGGCACCGCCGCCGCCCTGGCCGAGCGCTACGACGAGGACCTGACCGCCATCGGCTCGCTGGTGGAGCTGCGATGACCGTCGTCGTAGCCGAACACCTCCGTGAGCAGCCGCTCGCGTGCGGCCACGCGCCGTCGGGCGTCCGCGGGAACCTCGAAGGCGCCGTCGTCGTCGAGACGACGGCTCGTGTTCAGCCGGCGCTGGGCGCGCAGCGCCGCCAGCGCCGCCTCGCGCGACGGGCGCCACGCCAGGTCCTCACGCAGCACGAGCGCCTCGAGGTCCTCCGTGAGCGACTCGTTGCGCAGCACCACGTCGACCACGGTGTGGCGGCGGTAGAGCGCGACGAAGTCCTCCGGGGAGGTCGCCTGACGGATCCAGCGCTTCGAGCGCGGGCTCGACAGCCGCGCCACCCGGAAGGACAGCAGGCCCGTGTGCGCCGCGACGCCCGAGCGGTGGTAGGTGCGCGGGTTGAGCGCCGGGGCGTAGGCGGGGTCGAGCACGACGTCGAGCCAGCGGTCGAAGCCCGCGGCCGTGCCGTCGTACAGGTGCCCCAGCCCGGCCTCCCGGACCGTGCCCGAGAGCCCGCCCTTGCCCTGGCAGCCGTACGAGTACAGCGAGAGGTACGTGTCCAACGGGTCCCGCACGGAGATCACGTGGACCCGGCCCGACGGCGGACGGTCCTCCAGCTCGACGTGCTTGCGGAACGCCACCTCGTCGTCGTCCAGGAAGTCGCGCAGAAAGTGCGAGACATACGTGGAGCCGGACTTCTCGACGTCGAGATAGGCCAAGGAATGAAAAGCGTGCACGAATTCTCCGGTCGGTCGTCGAGGCGCGAGGATCGAGCGCCGAGTGAATCACATCAACGAGCGGAAAGTCGATGAAATGCTGATGAACACGTCACCAACAACGGCCGTCGACCTCGCCGCCGCCCACCGGCTCGACAACACGGTCCAGCCGTACGACTGGGGATCCCACGACCACATCCAGGGCCTGCTCGGGCTCCCGCGCGACGGCCGGCCCGCCGCCGAGCTGTGGCTCGGGGCGCACCCCTCGGCGCCGTCACGCCTCGGGACGGGCACGTCCCTGGCGGAGCTGGTCGTCGACGCCCCCGCCGAGGTGCTCGGCCGGCGGGTCGCGGACCGGTTCGGCCCCCGCCTGCCCTACCTGCTGAAGGTCCTCGCCGCGCGCCGCGCGCTCTCGCTCCAGGTGCACCCGCGGCCGCACGCCGCCCGGGCCGGCTACCACCGCGAGGCCCGTGCCGGGTTGCCCGTCGGAGCGCCGCACCGGTCGTTCCACGACACGGAGCACAAGCCCGAGATGCTCGTCGCCCTCACGGCGTTCGAAGGCCTCGCCGGCTTCCGCAGCCCGCGAGCCGTGCTCGAGCTGCTCGACGGCCTCGACGGCGAGCTCGTCGCGCGGGTGCGCGGAGCGCTGGCGGGCACGCGGTCGTCGGCCGGGCTGCGGGCCGCCATGGAGCTGATCGTCGCCGCCCGCTCGACGCCGGGGTGCGCGGACGACGTCGCTGCCACCGTCGCGTCGGTGCGGGACCGCGCCGCGCAGGTGTCGCCGTCGGCCCGCGCGGACGCGACCGTGCTGCAGCTCGACGCCGAGCACCCCGGCGACCCCGGCGCGGTGGCGTCCCTGCTGCTCAACCGGGTGTCGCTCGAGCCCGGCGAGGCCATGTTCATCCCGGCCGGCGAGGTGCACGCCTACCTGTCCGGGCTGGGGGTGGAGGTCATGGCGGCGTCGGACAACGTGCTGCGGGCCGGCCTGACGACGAAGCACGTCGACGCCGACGCCCTCGTCGAGTGCGCGGCGTTCGCCCCCCGCCCGCCGGTGCGGCCGGACACGGTCGTCGCCGGCAGCGAGAGCCTGGTGACCAGCTACCGGGCGCCGGTCTCCGAGTTCGCGCTCATGACCGCCGACGTGCACCCGGCCGAGCCCGTCGCGCTCGCCCCCGACGGACCGCGCATCGTGCTCGTGCTGGACGGCACCGTCCGGCTGCTGACGGACGCGGGCGAGACCGAGCTGCGCCGCGGCGAGTCCTGCCTGGTGCCGGACGCCGCCGGGCCCGTCACGGCCGACGGCACGGGCCACCTCGTCTGCGCCTGGGTCCCCTGACTCCCGCCCTTGGCTGCCGAGTGTCGAGGTTCTGACCGCAATAGCGGCCCATAGCGGTCAGGACCTCGACGCTCGGCGCGCGGAGAGGAAGCGGGACACCTCGCGGCCCACCACGTCGCGGCGGACGTGCTCGGCGGCGAACCTCAGGACGTCGACCCCGTGGCGGGCGAAGTCGTTGTCCCGGTCACGGTCCCGCGCCGCACCGCGCGCGCTGCCGTCGTGCCAGTCGAACCCGTCCATCTCGACCACGAGCACCCGACCTCCGCCACGGAACCAGGCCAGGTCGCCCACCCCGAGGAGCCGGCCGTCCGAGTCGAGGACCGGGAGCTGCAGCGTGTCCGGCAGCACGTCCCACTCGTGGCACTGCCAGCGGCCCGCGGACTCCAGCGGCGAGGCCGACCTCCCGTCCGCCAGCTCCCAGGCGACGTGTCTCGCCGCGACCCCGCGCCGTCCGCGGGCGTGGTCGTGCGCACGCTCGAGCCCCGCCCGGTCGAGCGCCTCCAGCCGGAGCGCCGAGTCGAGCACCGCGAGCGCACTCGCCGGCCACAGCTCAGGAACGCTCTGGGCGAGGGCCCACTCCACCGAGGCGAGGTGGCGTCCGGCGGAGCGGCCGTCACCGAACGGGACGACCGTCATCCCGTCGTCGAACTGACGCAGGACCACGCCGGGGTGCTGACGCCGGGCGGACGCGTCCGGCAGCGTGACCTGTGGCGTGATCCTCCCCGGCACGCCCTCGATGCCGTGCAGCGCCAGCGCGCTCGTGCCGACGGCGATCGCCGCGCCGCCGTACGCGAGCAGGCCTGCCCACGCTGCCCGCCGTCGTCGGTGGTCGTGGAGCAGGTCCGCCGGCGACCGTCGGCGCAGGGCCGCTTCCCGAGCGGTGCGCGACCGTCCGGGAACGTCCTCGCTGACCAGCAACGGAGGGACCGGCCGCGCCGGGACCAGCTCGACCGTGCGCTGCGCGGGCCGGACCGCGCAGGTGTCGAACACGCCCCGCGTCACGGCCAGCCACCACCCGGATCGCACCAGGCGGCTGCGGCGCGAGCTGCCCACACCGTGCTCGTCGCACTGGCGGCCGGCGACCAGGCCCTCCTGCGCCTCGGCGACGGCGAGCAGGGACTCCGGGATCGGCGCGAAGGTTCTCATGCACGGATGCCAGCAGAACGTCGCCGGTGGGCACGGGGCGATGGGCAGCAGCTGTGGACGCCGCGCCCTGCGCACGCCGCCCAGGCCGCCGAACGTCAAGGTTCCGACCGCTATGGCCCCTCAAACCGGTCCGGAAGTCGACGCTCGGCGACAGGAGGGGGCGCGCCGGACGGAGGCCGGAGCGAGCGGGGAGTCAGGTGAGCTGGTTGTCCACCATCGACAGGGCCGCACCGATCGCCATGTGCATGTCGAGGTACTGGTAGGTCCCCAGCCGGCCGCCGAAGTGCACGTCCGCCTCGCCGCCCATCAGCTCGCGGTAGCGCAGCAGCCGCGCCCGGTCCTCCGGGGTGTTCACCGGGTAGTACGGCTCGTCCTGGCGCGCGGCGAAGCGCGAGTACTCCCGCATGATGACGGTCTTGTCGCTCGGGTAGTCACGCTCGGGGTGGAAGTGCCGGAACTCGTGGATCCGCGTGTACGGCACCTCGGCGTCGGCGTAGTTCATCACGGTGGTGCCCTGGAAGTCCCCGACGTCCAGCACCTCCGTCTCGAAGTCCAGCGTCCGCCAGGACAGCTCGCCCTCGGCGTAGTCGAAGTACCGGTCCACGGGCCCGGTGTAGACCACGGGCACCTGCCCCACCACGGCGTCCTTGTGCACGGGCTGCGTGGCGTCGAAGAAGTCCGTGGACAGCCGCACCTCGATGTGCGGGTGGTCGGCCATCCGCTCGAGCCACGCCGTGTACCCGTCGACGGGCAGGCCCTGGTGCCGGTCGGAGAAGTAGCGGTTGTCGTACGTGTAGCGCACCGGCAGCCGCGAGATGACCGACGCCGGCAGCTCACGCGGGTCGGTCTGCCACTGCTTCGCGGTGTAGTGGCGGATGAACGCCTCGTACAGCGGGCGGCCGATGAGCCGCACGCCCTGCTCGTCGAGGTTCGTCGGCTCCGCGTCCCCCAGCTCGGCGGCCTGCTCGCGGATGAGCGCGCGCGCCGCCTCCGGGCCGTACGCCGAGCGGAAGAACTGGTTGATCGTGCCCAGGTTGATCGGCATGGGGAACACCTCACCGCGGTGCGTGGTGTACACCCGGTGCTGGTAGTCCGTGAAGCCGGTGAACCGGTTGGCGTACTCCCACACCCGCTCGTTCGAGGTGTGGAACAGGTGCGCCCCGTACCGGTGCACCTCGATGCCGGTGGTCGGGTCGTCCTCGGAGTACGCGTTGCCCCCGAGGTGGTCGCGGCGGTCGATCATCAGCACGCGACGGCCCGCGTGGGCCATGCGCTCGGCCACGGTGAGACCGTAGAACCCGGTCCCGACGACGACGAGGTCGGCGTTCATGGTCACTCTCCTGAGGGTGGGTGCTAGAGGTCGTCGGGGACGTAGCCGCCGCGGCTGCGGGTGTAGCGGCGGTAGCCGGCCTGGCGCACCCGCTCCGGGACGAGCCGGTAGCCCGCCCGCACGACGACGTTGCGCACCATCTGCGGCGTCGACACGAACCCCTCCTCGTGCAGGGTCCGCTGCAGCGCCAGCTCGGAGGCGAGCAGGCGGCGCCCGCCACGACGGGCGTAGGCGCCGGCCCCCACGCGGTAGAGCACGAGCGGGTCGGTGATGTTCTGGGCGTGCGCGCCGGCGGCGAGCATCCGCGCGAACAGCAGGTAGTCCTCCATGAGGTCCAGGTGCTGGTAGCCCCCGACGGCGGCCACGGCGGACTTGCGGTAGACGACGGACGGGTGGTTGAACGGGTCGCGGAACCGGGCGGCCGCGGCGATGCCCTCGCCGGTGGGCGGGACCCGGACCATGCCGCGCTCGTCCTCGTCGTCCTCGAACTCCCAGATGGCCGAGCCGACGATGTCGTAGCCCTTGGCCACGAGCGGCACCTGCACGGCGAACCGCTCCGGCAGCGAGATGTCGTCGGCGTCGGCGCGCGCCACGATCTCGTGGCGGCAGACGGCGAGCCCCTCCTCCAGCGCCCGCGCCAGGCCGAGGTTGTGCGGCAGGGGGACGACGGTGACGGGGACGTCGGTCAGCTCGGGGAGCCGTTCGAGCACGGCCGCGATCTCCGCACCGACCGGCCCGTCCCGGACGACGACGACCTCGTCGGGCCGCAGCGTCTGGTCGACGGTCGCGGACCGGAACCCGCGCTCGAGGTGCGCGGCGTCGTCGCCCCGGTACACGGGCAGCAGCACGGAGAAGCGTTGGCCGTCGAGCGGTTCGCCGGTCCCGAAGCTGCCCGTCGACGCGGCGGTGCGGTTGACGTGCACGGGGGCGGGCAACGACGCGCCCGCCTCGAGCCGCGCGACGGTGAGGGCCGCGTGCCCGACGCCGGAGAGCACCTCGGTGTCGGGGCGCGGTCCCCGGGTGATCCCGTGCCAGAACCCCCGCCACCCGGCTCCGGCGAGGGTGCGCCGGTCGCTGGAGCGGACGAACGTGCGCAGCCAGCGCCGCACCGTCGAGCCGCCGTACAGCACGCGCTCGCGGAAGGACAGCGCGTCGGACCGCGAGAACATCCAGATCTTGTTGCGCACCTCGTAGTAGAAGCGCGGGCCGGGGTCGGCGTCCGTCGCGCCGAGCTTCTTGGTGCGGTGCTCCACGACGCTGCCGGGCACGGACAGCCCGACGCGGTGCCGCAGCAGGCGCGTCGCGTACTCGAAGTCGTCGTTCCAGATGAAGTAGTCGGTCACGGGCAGCCCCGAGCGCTGCACGGCCGCGGCGTCGATCATCATCGACACGAATGACATGGACCGGACCGGGATCGCGCCGGCCTCCTGCGCCCGCTCGACCTCGGCGGTGCTCGCTCCGGGGCGGCGGCGCGGCGTGTTCATCGGGTGGTCGGAGCCGTCCGTCCACACCACCCGGCTGCAGAGTGCCGCGACCTCGCCGTCGTAGGCGTCGCGGGCCGCGAGCAGTGCGGACAGCGCCGTCGGCGTCGGGATCGTGTCGTCGTCCATGACCCACACGAGGTCGGCGCCCAGCTCGGCGACCGCGGTCGCGATGCCGACGGCGAACCCGCCCGCTCCCCCGGTGTTGCGAGCCAGCGCGACGACGTGCGGCGCGGTGGGGTGCTGTCGCGCGACGGCGAGCGCGTCGTCGGTCGAGGCGTTGTCCACGACGACGACGCGGTCCACGGGGCGGCTCTGGTCGCCGAGGGCGTCGAGCGCGGCACCGAGCAGCTCGGCTCGGTTGTACGACACGACGACGGCGACGACTACGGGGACGGACATCCGGAACATCCTAGTCGGCGTGACCAGGTGCGAAGTCCGCCCGCCAGGTCTCGGTCGAGACCAGGTCGGGGGCGGCCGCGCGCCACGTGCGAGCGAGCGAGCGCCACCTCCACGTGAGGCGGGCGTGGCCGACGAGGGCGGCACCCGCCAGGCGCCAGAACCTGCGGCGGTCGCGGCGCAGCCACACACCGCTGGTGGCGTCGGCGTCGAGCACCAGCACCGAGTCGTACGCGGGCACCTGCCACCACCCGGCGTCGGTGCGCGCCAGTGCCGCGGCGGGCTCCCGGCGGGCAGCGGCCGGCACCGGTCGCAGGGTCCGGAGCAGGCCGCGCGCCACGAACGCGGCGAGCCCCACCGCACCGGAGGGCCGGGCCCCGGGCCGGGCTGCCGCCGTCGTCCCCGCGACCGCGTCGAACGCCGCGTCGCCCGGCCGGTGCCGGACGGTCTCGGGGTGCTCAGCGCCGACGGCGCGCACCCGCCCGACGACGGAGCCGAGCTCCGGGTGCAGGCGCCCCGGCCCGGCGAGGACCTCCCGCAGCGCACGCACGTGCAGGTCCACCGGGTAGTAGCGCATGGCCAGCAACAGCTTGAGGTCGGTCGCGAGCAGCGCCGCAGGCAGCAGCCCGGCCCCTCGTGCGTGCAGCAGCGCGGTGATCACGCGGTTGCGCACGTGCAGGTAGGCCTGCCACTCGACGGAGTCGTCCTTCTCGGTCCAGGCCATGTGCCACAGGCAGGCGCCCGGCAGGGAGACCGTCGGGAAACCCGCCTCGCCCGCGCGCAGGGAGAACTCGGCATCGTCCCACTTGAGGAACAGCGGCATGCTGAGACCGACCTCGCGCAGGGCGGCAGCCGGGATGAGGCACATCCACCACCCGTTGAAGTCCGACTCGGCGCGCGCGTGGAGCCACGGTGTCGCGCGCAGACCGCCGGCGAGGTCGTGCCACTGGCGGTCCAGGACGGGCGGGCCCCAGTTGAAGGTGCGGCGGTGGATCACCTCGCTGAACGAGTTGAGCACCGTGGGGCGCGCCAGGTCGAGCATGTGCCCGCCCACGATCACCGGGGTGGTCGCCGACCGGTGGAACCGCACGGCCCGGAGCAGCGCCTCGGGGTCGACCTCGACGTCGTCGTCGCAGATCAGCACCGCGTCGGCACCCGCATCGAGCGTCTCGAGCATCCCGCGGGAGAAGCCCCCCGAGCCGCCGAGGTTCGGCTGGTCGACGATCCTCAGCCGGTCCCCCAGCGCTGCGGCGACGTCCGCGAACCCCGGATGCTCGGCGACCTTGCGCGTGCCCTGGTCCACGACCTGGACGCGGACGTCGGCCGCCGCCAGTTCCGACGAGCCGGCCAGTGTCGCCAGGGTGGCGACGCAGTACTCGGGCTTGTCCATCGTGGTGATCGACAGGAGCACCTCACCGTCGCGCCGGGGCGGCACGTCGACGGACCACTCCCCGCCGGCGACGACGACACCGCCCGATCCGCCGGGACCGTCGGCCGCCGCGGCGCTCACCTCGCACCACAACCAGCCGCCGTCCGGCGACAGGTCCGCCTCCAGCGGTTCGTCGGGCGACCCGGAGGCGACCTCGGTCACGCGGCCCTCGGCGTCGGACCGCAGCAACCGGACCGTGCCCGCGCCGGACGCGTCCAGGGTGAGCCGGGCCCGCGTCGCCCCGGTCCACCGGGCCCAGTACGACGCCGGGAACCCGTTGAGGTAGGTGCCCAGGCCCTGGGTGGTGCCGGGGGCCAGGTTCAGCGCGCCGCCGTCGAGCACGCCCGGGCCGTCCTCGACGACCAGCGGTCGGCGCGCGGGGAGGTCGGAGAGGATCAGGCGGTGGGCACGATGCACGACGGCGAGCCTAGTGGCACTCCCCTGCGCCCCGGCGCACCCGTTCGAGATGCCGCCGGCCGACGCCTGATGCACAGTGGCCGAGGGGGTTTGATCATGCAACAGCGTCACTGGTACCACCGGGCCGTCTCCGTGCTGGCCGCACTGGTCGTCGCCGCCGCGGGAGGGCTCGCCGCGAGCGCACCGGCGTCGGCCGCCGACCTGCCCGAGAAGTTCACCATCTCCGGGTCGGGCTACGGGCACGGCGTCGGTATGAGCCAGTACGGCGCGTACGAGCTGGCCCGGCAGGGGTTCGGCGGCATCAAGATCCTGCAGCACTACTACACCGGGGCGAAGGCGCCCTACACCACGACGCCGAAGCGCATCCGGGTGCAGGTCTACGGCCCCGACCCGTACAGCTTCTCCGGCTATGGCGACTCCGGGCGCACGACCTGGGTCACGGTCTCGGGTGGCGACTGGCGCGTCAACAAGCCGGGCAAGGGCACCGTCGCCCAGGGCAGCAGCAAGGTCACCATGAAGGTCCGGATCGGCGACCGCGGCCCGGTGCGCGTCAAGGTGAACGGCAAGGTCTACAAGGGCGACATGATGCGCATCCAGTGGTCGGGGACCAACTACTGGCGCCCGAACGGCAAGGAGGCCGTCGCCACGATCGACGGCGCGCACGGCGCCTACCGGCACGGACGGCTGACCATCGTCAACCGGGACATGACGCCCAACATCACCAACGACCTGCTGCTCAACACCGAGTACCTGTACGGCATCGCCGAGATGCCGTCCTCGTGGGGCCTCAACGGCGGCAGCCGCGCGCTCCGCGCCCAGGCGATGACCGCTCGGTCGTACGCGATCGCCAAGCACGACGGCAAGCCGGACTGCCGCTGCCACATCGTCGACGACGTCCGCGACCAGCACTTCACCGGCTGGAAGAAGGAGAACGAGGGCTCGGGCGGCCGCTACGGAGCCGTCTGGACCAAGGCGGTCGACAAGACGACCCAGGGCAAGACCCGGGCGCGGGTGCTGCAGGTCGGCGGCCGCCCCGTGACGGCTCACTACTTCTCCTCCAGCGGCGGGCGCACCGCGAACTCCGAGGACGTGTGGTCCTCGCGGCTGTCCTACGAGCGCAGCGTCGACGACCCTTACAGCCTGCGGGCACCGGGGAACTCCTACGCCTCGTGGACGCGGACCATGACGCAGCAGCAGGCGCGGGACCTCTTCGGGCTCGGGAACGTCGCCTCCATCAAGGTGACCCGCACGTGGTCCAGCGGTCAGGTGCGCACCCTCACGGCGACGCAGCCGAACGGGCGCACGGCGACCCTGAGCGGCAAGGCCGACCAGATGCGCGCGTGGGTGGGCCGCGCCACGACCCGGGGCAGCATGCCGGCGTCGTGGATCACGAGGATCCGGGCAGAGTGACGTCCGGGCCGGGGGTTCACGCATCGTTCATCCCTCGGTCACGCCACGGTCGGTGCGGAGCACCACCCGCCTCCTAGTGTTGCGCTCCATGACACGCCGACCGCGCTATTCCGTCGTGGTGCCCGCCAAGGACGCCGGCAACTACCTCGCCGACGCTCTGACGAGCCTGACCCGGCAGGTCGACGACGCCCGTGAGATCCAGGTGGTCGTCATCGACGACGGCTCGGTCGACGATACCGCCACGGTCGCCCGGCGTTTCAGGGAGCGGTTGCCAGGCCTCGAGCTCATCGAGAACTCCTCTCCCGTCGGCCTCGCCAGCGCACGCAACCAGGGCCTCCGGGCCTGTCAGGGACGTTGGCTCGCGTATCTCGACGCCGACGACTGGATGGCGCCGGGAAGACTGCCCGCGATGGTCCGGGCCGCCGAGTCGCTGGGGTGCGCCTGGGTGCGCACCGACCACACCACGGTGGCGGGGCGCGATCGCCGACTCGTCCGCGCATGCGAACCGTTGCGAGACAGACCGCTGAAGCCGACCGACTCGATCCTGCCGCCCGAGGTCGCGACCATGGTGGACTACCCGTACGCCTGGGCAGGCGTCTTCGACACCTCGTTGGCCGAGGACGGCCTCCTCGCCTTCGACGACGGGCTCCACACGGCCGAGGACCGCCCGTGGATCTGGAACCTCCACCTCAACGGTCCGTCGTACGGCGTCGTCGACGCACCGACTCTCTGCTATCGCCGAGGAGTCGCAGGTTCCTTGACCCAGGTCTTCGACCGCCGACAGCTCGACTTCGTCCGTGCCTTCGAACGCGTCGGCGACGTGCTGGCCGGCCATGCGCAGTGCGCGACCTTCCTCCCCAAGTACGTCCGCACGGTCATGTCCATCACGGCTCACCACCTCGTGCGAGTCCACCAGGCCGTGCAGGCGCCCGAGCTGACAGGTCAGACCGAGCAGGTCCCCCCGGCAGAGCGAGCGGAACAGGCCCGGACAGCCGAGACGGCGCTGGAGCTCGAGCCCGAGCTCCACGCGGCGTCGTCGCGCCTGTTGTCGACGCTGCCCCCCGATCTCGTCCACGAACAGATGTCGGGACTCACCGAGGAACGTGCGGCCGTCCTCTCTCACGTGCTCCCGGCCGCGGACCAGGTCCTCGCCGGCGCAGGGGGTGCGTCCCGATGAGCGCACGAGCGGTCACACAGATCGTCGTCGCATCGACGCTGTTCTCCGCCGTCGGTGCCGCTGCCGCCGTCGACTCGGGTCTGCTCGGCTCGCCACAGCGCCGGTACTGGCTCACCGTCAACAACGCGGTGGCACCCGAGCTCGTCAGTGCACCCCACGAGATCGCCGGGGCGGAGGCCGTGGCACGCCGTTTCGACGGTGTCCTGACGTTGTCGGACGTCGTGGCGCCCACCCACCCGTCGCAGTGGTCGCCGCGCGACCAGGACCTCCCCGCGCTCGAACGGCTGTTCCGCGCCTACTGGGGACTTGGCGACGACCGGATCGAGCTGGTCCTGGAGTCCATCGCCGTCAACCCGGCGAAGGCCCTGGCGCGAGTCTTCGACAGCGCGAGCATCGTGGTCCACTCCGAAGGGCTGATGAGCTATGGCCCCACGCGAGACCCCGTCCCCTGGCGCATCGCACGGCGGATCGACCGCATGGTCCACATCGACCTCGTCCCTGGTCTGGTCCCGCGGCTGCTCGCCGAGCACGGCGTCCGCAGCACACCCGTGCCGGCCGCGGCGGTGCGAGCCGTCTTCGAGGACGTCTCAGGGGGCTCCACGACCGACGTCGCGGGTCCGCGCGCCGACGGCGACGAGGGAGCTCCCACGGCACTGGTGCTGGGGCAGTACCTGTCCGCGATCGGGCTGATGACCCGTACCGAGGAAGGTGAGCTCCACGCCGCGATGGTGCGTCGGGCCGCCGAGCGCGGTGTCAGGCACGTCGTCTTCAAACCTCATCCGTCAGCGCCGCCCGTGGTGGTCGAGACGATGGCCACCGCGGCACGAGACGTGGGCGCCAGTCTCCAGGTCCTCGACGACGACCGCCCGGCCGAGGTCCTGATCGCCGGGTTGAACCCAGCCCTGGTGGTGGGCTGCTTCTCCACGGCACTCATCACAGCGCGCACGATCTACCAGATCCCCGTGCTCGCCGTCGGGACCGCCTCCGTCCTCAAGCGCCTCGCGCCCATGCAGAACAGCAACCGCGTCCCGCTCGCGATCGTCGACGCCCTGCTCAGCAGGGACGAGCCGGTGCAGGACCCGCACGAGCTGCAGCGGCTCGTCGACTCGGTCGCCTACGCCATGCAGCCCGAGTCGTTGCATCACCTGCGCGCCGAGGTCGTCGACACCCTCTCCCTCATGTCACGGCGAGACCTGCGGCGGTATCACCGCATGTACCGGCTGCGGGACCTCGGCCTCCCCGGCCCCAAGCCGGTGCCCGACGCGGCACCGTCTGCCCCTCCGGCCAGTCGTCGGCACCCGCTGCTCTCCCGGATGCGTCGCCGGCTCCTGCCGCGCTGAGGTGCGGGTCGGCGCCTCAGAGCGCCCGCGCCTCGGTCTCCAGCAGCACCGGGATCCCGGCCCGGACCGGGTAGGCGAGCGGACGCTCGGTGTCGGTGGAGTGCAGCTCGGGTTCGCCGTCGGCGCCGAACGCGTCGACGAGTTCCGCGCCCGTCACCGGGCAGCGCAGCACCGAGCGCACCCACGGGTCCATCCACGGCGTGTCGGTCTCGCTCATGCGTCCTTCTCCTCCCGCACGAGCGACAGGACGTCGTCGCGCAGCTTGGTCATGATGTCGTCGTCGGCTGCCTCCACGTTGAGGCGGAGCAGGGGCTCGGTGTTGGAGGCGCGCAGGTTGAACCACCACTGGGGGTGCTGGCCGTCCCAGTGGGAGATGGTCATCCCGTCCAGGGTGTCCACGACCGCGTCGGGGTAGGCGCGGGTGTAGGCCTCGCGGACACGCTCGACCACCGTCGCGGCGTCGGTGACGGTGGAGTTGATCTCTCCCGAGGCGCTGTAGGGGGTGTACATCTCGGCCAGCGCGGACAGCGGGTGGGGCTGATCGCCGAGGGCGGCCAGGACGTGCAGGGCGGCGAGCATGCCGGTGTCGGCGAACCAGAAGTCGCGGAAGTAGTAGTGCGCGGAGTGCTCACCGCCGAACACGGCGTCGTGGGTGGCCATCTCGGTCTTGATGAACGAGTGCCCCACCCTGGTGCGCACCAGGTGCGCGTCGGTGGCGCCGAGCAGGTCCGGCACGGCCCGGGAGGTGATGAGGTTGTGGATGATCGTCGCGGTGCGTCCCGCGGCCTGCTCGCGGGCGATCTCGCGCATCCCGACCAGGGCCGTGACCGCCGACGGCGAGACCGCGCCGCCTCGCTCGTCGACCACGAAGCAGCGGTCGGCGTCCCCGTCGAACGCCAGCCCGACGTCGGCCTCGTGCGCCACGACCGCGGCCTGCAGGTCGACCAGGTTCGCCGGCTCGAGCGGGTTCGCCTCGTGGTTCGGGAACGTGCCGTCCAGCTCGAAGTACAACGGCACGATCTGCAGCGGCAGCTCGGCCAGCCCCGCCGCGGTGCCCAGCACCGCCGGGACCGTCAGGCCCGCCATGCCGTTGCCGGCGTCGACCACCACCTTCAACGGCCGCACGCCCGAAACGTCCACCAGGGACCGCAGGAACGCCGCGTACTCACCCAGCAGATCGACGTCGCTCACCGCGCCCGGCTCCACCGGACCGGCACCGTCACCCGCAGCGCCGGCGTCGAGGAGGCCCTCGGCCAGCTCACGCACCCGCGCCAGGCCCGTGTCCTGCCCGACCGGACGTGCCCCGGGCCGGCACAGCTTGATCCCGTTGTACCGCGCCGGGTTGTGCGACGCGGTGAACATCGCCCCCGCCGCGTCCAACGACCCCGACGCGAAGTACAGCCCGTCGGTCGAGCACAGCCCGATCCGCACCACGTCCACGCCCCGCGACGTCACACCCTCGGCGAACGCCTCGACCAGACCCGGACCCGAGTCACGCATGTCATGACCCACCACCACCCGCGACCCGCCCTCGGGCACCACCACCGCTGCCGCGAACGCCTCACCGATCGCCCGCGCCACCGCCGGCGAGAGCTCCTGCGGGACCACGCCCCGCACGTCGTAGGCCTTGATGATGCTCGAAAGATCGGTCACACCGGACAGCCTACGGCGCAGCCGTGGTCATGCCGCCCGTCGAGGGGCGGCGTCGAGCACGCTTCACCCCTCCGACGCCGTGCTCCTGTGGTTGGCTGAGCCCGTGACCGCGCTGCACCCGCTCGACAACCCGCTGCGGCGCTACGACTGGGGCTCGGCCACCCGCATCCCCTCGTTGCTCGGCACGGCGGCCGACGGCCGGCCCGTGGCCGAGCTCTGGCTCGGCGCCCATCCCAGCGCGCCGAGCCGTGCGGGCGGGGTCCCGCTGGACGAGCTCGTCCGGTCCGCGCCCGACGCGATGCTCGGCCGGCGAGTCTCCGACCGGTTCGGCCCGCGGCTGCCCTTCCTGCTCAAGGTCCTCGCCGCGGACCGCGCACTGTCCCTCCAGGTACACCCCAGGCCGCACCTGGCACGTGCCGGATACAACCGGGAGAACCGGCTCGGTCTCGCGCCGGGTGCACCGGAGCGCTCGTTCCACGACGACCAGCACAAGCCCGAGATGGTCGTCGCGCTCACCGAGTTCGACGGCCTCGCCGGGTTCCGCACGCCGCGCACGGTCCTGGACCTGCTCGCAGGGCTCGACGGCCCGCTGGTCGCGCAGATGCGCGCGGCCCTGGAGGCAGACCGCTCCCCTGCCGGCGTGCGCACGGCCTTCACGCATCTCCTGGCCGCCCGCTCCTCGCAGGAGTGCCCCGACGCGGTGGCTGCCACCGTCGAGGCGGTGCGCCACCGCCTGAGGTCGGGCTCGCCGTCGGCCCGGGCGGACGCCACGGTCCTGGCGCTCGCCGACCAGCATCCGGGCGACCCCGGTGCGCTGGCCTCGCTCCTGCTCAACCGGGTCACGCTCGACCCGGGCGAAGCCCTGTTCCTGCCGCCGGGCGAGGTGCACGCGTACCTGTCGGGCCTGGCGGTCGAGGTCATGGCCTCGAGCGACAACGTGCTGCGCGCCGGGCTCACCACGAAGCGGATCGACACCGCGGCGCTGCTGGAGTGCGCGTCGTTCGTCCCGCGACCACCCGCGGTCCCGGAGCGCAGCACGTCCGGCGCGCAGCAGGGCGTGCACACCTACCGCGCACCGGTGACCGAGTTCGCGCTCACCCTCGCCGACGTCGGCGTCACCGCGGGTGCCGACCTGCCGGACTCCGGACCGCGCGTCGTGCTGTGCCTGGCCGGCCAGGTCGAGCTGCACGCCGCCGCCGTCCCGCGGCCGACCCCCCTGTCGCGGGGCTCCTCGGTGTTCGTGCCGCACGACGCGGGCGCCCTGCGGGTCTCCGGCGAGGGTCACGTCGTGTGCGCGTGGGTGCCCTGAACCTCAGTCCGGCTCGGCGCGCAGCACACGCAGGTGGCCCCGGCGGGCGGTCTCGGTGACGTTGTCCGGTTCGCCGCCCGACGGCGCCGCATCGGTCCGGCGCCCGCGCCCTGCCTCCCGCACGGCCTCCGCGAGCGCCGAGAGGTCGTCCTTCGACGGCGGTGGGACGGCGAACTCGGGCTGCAGCCGGACGACCTCCCAGCCGCGGGGCGCGGTGAGCCGTCCGGCGTGCACGGAGCACAGGTCGTAGCTGTGGGGCTCGGCGTGCTGCGCGAGGGGACCGAGCACCGCGGTGGAGTCCGCGTAGACGTAGGTGAGGGTCGCCACAGCAGCTTCCGTGCATGCCGTGCGCGAGCACTGCCTGGTCGATCTCACGCGGGGAGAATACGTGGCCAGGAGCGTCGCCCGCTCCAGGCGCGCCGGTCGCGGTCGTCAGCGAGGTGCACGAGCACTGCTGGGCGAGGCGACAGCGCGCCGGACGCGACGGAGGACGCTACGCACGGGTCGCGCGCTGCCGCTCGTCGGGGCGGGGGCGGCACGGGCCGCCTCGAGCGTGCGGCGCAGGTCAGCCCGCTGTCTCCGGAGCCGCGTGACACGCTGCTCGAGCTCGTCGCGACGCCACTTCTCCGTCATGCGCAGCTCGTCGAAGCGCTCGGTGGCCTCGAGCAGCGCGACGTTCGCCGGCGTCCAGCTCCCGGGCGAGCGGAACATCTCGATGTCGCGAAGCCCCAGGTCTGCTGGCACCGGGCTGCCCGAGCCGAGCGCCGAGACGAGGGCGTCCCACCAGCGCTCGTGCTCCACGACCCGGACGGCGCGCACGCCGTCCAGGTGCTGACGCATAGCCTGCTGGTTCTCCAGGAGCTCGCCTGCTGCGCGCTGCAGCCCCCCGTTCTTCCATGTGTCGAGGCTCACGACGTAGTCTCCGGTACCCACGTTGCGGGCCGAGTAGCGCATCCGCACCGACGAGTACATGTTCGGTGCGATCGAGACGGCCGGGACACCAGAGCGAGCGGCGAAGATCGCCGGGTGGTAGCGCGTCCCGACGACCAGCTCGGCCCCGTCCGTCAGCGCCGTCAGCTGCCGGGCGGTCGGCATGCCGGTCGGTCGGACTCGTCCGCCGGCGAGAGCCGCGATCTTCGCGTTGGACTCCTGGTCGCGCGCCGTCTCGCCGTCCGCCAACGTGCCGGCATGGGGAACGAGCAGGACGTCCAGGTCGAGCTCCTCCCCCAGGTCGCGCAGGGTTCGTGCAGCGAGCGCGTGGTAGTCGTCCTGGGAGATCAGGGTCGTCGAGGCCTTCTCGGCGAAGCTCGCGACGACGTACGGGCGTGTCGCCCACGACTCGACCGCCACGCGCTCCGTGTCCGTCGCGACGAGACCGTAGGCGTCGTCCATGGAGCGGGCGACTCGCGCAGGATCGGCTCCCATCTCGAGGACCAGCCGCTCGGTGGCCTCCTCGCGGACGCCTACCGCCACGGCACCACCGAGCATCTCCTCCAGGACCTTGCGGTCGTCATCCCGCACCAGCGGTCCGACGGTCTGGCTGGTCAGCGCGTACGGCTTGCCGAGGGCCCTGGCGACGCCGGTGAGCGCAGCCCGCTCATAGATGTGCTGAGGGAAGAAGGAGTTGAGGTTCCCGCCGCCGGCCACGAGGACCGCATCGGCGTCCCGGACGGCGTCGACGACGGCGTGCGCCGGATCGTCGGCCTTGAGCGAGCCCCGACCGCGTGCGACGTCGAGCACCGCTGCGAGCCGTCGTGCGTTGTGGCTGCGGTCCAGACTGTTGCGGAAGCCGATGCGGCGGACTGCCTCGACACCGTAGAACGCCGAGGACACCTCGGGTTCACCGGCGACGACCGTGACAGCGTCGACCCCGCGCGCCCGGAGGGCTTCCAGTGCATAGTCAGTCATCGCCTCGTCGCCCAGGTGGTACAGACTGCTCCACCCGATGTCGCCGATGAGTACCAGCCGCATCAGTTCCTCGATCCTGTTGACGATGCTCCGTCGAACGATCCCGGCTGCAGATGGCCGACAGGCGACCTGACGATGAACCGCGAAAGAACGGATGCCGAGCGGAGTGGTTGCCGGGCCCGTTGCCGAGGAGCAGCGCGCCGGTCGTGGATACGCTCGGACCGTGAGCAGCTTCGACCTGACGCCTCCGCGCGACTCCCCCGCCCCTCGTGGGCAGCGCCGTCGCGACCGTCGAGGCCGGGGCCTGCGCGGCCCGCTGCTCCCGCCGGGAGCCCCCGCCTCCCGGACCCGCGCCGAGCGGTTCGACGACCTGGTGCTGGACGCCCTCGCCCGGGTGGAGCGGTCGTGGCCGGCCGTGAGCGGCACCGAGCTCGCCGTGGAGGACGTGCCGCCGTCGGACCCGGCACCGTGGGAGTCGGGCGGCGTCCAGCTGGGCCGGCTCTTCCCCGCGGAGGCGGGCCAGCCGGCGCGGATCGTCGTCTACCGGCGGCCGGTCGAGTCGCGTGCCCTGGACGGCGAGGACCTCGCGGTCCTGGTGCACGAGGTGGTCGTGGAGCAGGTGGCGCACCTGCTGGCCCGGACGCCGGAGGAGATCGACCCCCGGTTCGGGGGCCACTGAACCGGCCGGACGCGCGACCGGGTCGAGGGCCCGGTCACCATGCGTCGATGCGACGCACCGCGACGCTGCCCGGGGCGACCACCGTGGGTGTCGGGTCGAGCGTCGCGACGAGCGCGTCCGCCGTGTCCGCGGCGTCCGCCGCCGTGAGACGGACGGACCAGGCCAGGGACGCGTCACCGGTCGCCTCGGTGTCCACGGTGACCGCGGTGACGGCACCGACGTCCGCGGCGGGGAGCTCGACCGTCCCGCCGACCGGCACCGTGACCTCCCGCTCGGCGGCGACCGCGCCGTCCTCGCCCAGGCCGCGGACAGTGGCGACCACCTCGCCGTCCGGCGCGTCGTCGGCCCCGCGGTCCGCCGGGACACCGGCGAGCACGAGGGTCGCGCCGTCGGCGCCACCGGGCAGCGCGACCTGTCCCGACGCCGGTTCGTCCGGTGCACCGACCGCCCGGCCCGCGCTCCACGCCACGTCGAACGGCGTGCCCTCGACGACGGCGTCCTCGCCCAGCGCGCCGGGCACGGCGAAGCGCGCGGCCCCGACCACGGGGACGTCGGCGTCCACGACGACGGTGTAGGCACCCGGTTCGAGGCCGCCCAACGGGACGCCGACGACGTCGCCGGCGGCCAGCGGAACCTCCTCGGCACCGCGCAGGGTCACCCGTCCGTCGGGGCCGTAGACGCGCACGTCGGCGGTGCCGGGCTCGTCGGGGGCCAGCAGCCACATGGTCGCGGCATGGTCGTCGTCCGTCGCCTCGCCGCGGCTCAGCACCCCGCTGACGGCCAGGGTCGTGGTGGGTGCGGCACCTGCCTCGACGAGGTCCGTCCCCGCCGGGACCAGCCCGTCGATGCCCTGGCTCTGCAGCGACGTCGTCACCCGTGCACCGGTGGCCCGCACGTGCACCGCGAGGCGCCGCTGCTCGGGGGCGAGGGAGTCGAGGCGCGTGACGACCTGCTCCCCCGGTGCCACGGTGAAGGCCGACTGCCCGCCCACGGCGACCCGCCCGGACGGGCCGAACACCTCGAGCGCGACCGACGCCGGACGGGGGCTGGGGTTCTGCACGGCGAGGAGCGCGCTGGCCCCGACCTCGCTGCTGCCGCCCACCAGCCAGTGGGAGGTGCTGGGCGTCGCGCAGGAAGCGGCAGCGAGCCCGCGCAGGTCCCCGGCCGTCGTCAGCGAGGCCACGGCGGCAGAGGCCCGGAGCGGGTCGACCGCCGACGGCTGGGCGCGCAGCACCCGCACCCCGTCGACCGGTCCGGACGCCACCGCGGCACCGGTGCCCTCGGTGAGGGACTCCTCCCCTGAGCCGTCGAGCGCGGTCAGGCCCGGCAGCTCGGTGGCACCGGCGACGGCCGCGCCCAGCGTGGTCCGGGTGCGTACCGGCGCGGCGTCGAACTGCTCGTCGCCGACGTCGGCACCGTCGGGGAGCCGGACCGGCGGCGGACAGACCGCCGGCAGCTCGGCGGGCTCGACGGGGACCTCGCGCGTGCCGGCGTCCAGCGCGGCCTGCGTCGCGCCGGTCCAGCGGCCCACCCACTGGTCACCGACGGCGGCGGTCGCGCCGAGCACCCCGACGACGGCGAGGCCCGAGACCACGGCCACGGTCGCGCGCCCTGCGCGCGCGAGCCGGGTCACCGGAGCCTCCGGCGGCCGACGGGGAGCGCGAGGAGCACGTAGGAGACGAGCACCAGGCCGGCCAGGGCGAACCAGGGCGGCCGGGAGGACGCCTCGTAGGCCACGGCGACGTGCCCGGCGTCACCGCCCAGCTCGAAGGCCTGGCGACCGTCCACCTCGACCGCGGTGAGCCGGCGGCCGTCCAGGGTGGCCCGCCACGGCGAGCCCGCCGTTTCCGCGAGCACGAGGACGCGGTCCTCGGAGCCCTCCTCGACCTGGTCGTCGACCGCGGTGCCGTCCGCCGCGAGGGTGCGGGTCGGCGACCCGGTGGCGCCGTCGTCGGGCAACGCGTCGAGCACCGACGCCCAACCCGGTGGCGGCGCGTCGTCGGGCCCGACCCGCCACAGGAGCACGTCGTCCTCCGTCACCCGGGCCAGCCCGGGGACCAGGTCGAGCGTGGTGACGAGCTCGGGGTCGCCGCCCGGCGGCAGCTGGACGGCGCCGACGCCCAGGGCGGCGAGCCGGGGCGCGAGGTCGGGGGCGCGGCCGACGGCCACCTGCGCGACGAGCTCGTCCAGCCCGGCGACGTCGTCGCGGGCCGGCCCGGGTGCGAGCCCTGCGTCCCGGGCCCGGACGACGACGGACGAGTCGAGCAGGCTGGAGCCGTCCGCGTGCAGCAGCGTGTAGTCGACGATGCCGTCGGCGCGGTCGAGCTGCAGCACCCGGGCGGCCCGCGGCGGGGCCTGCATCTGCTGCCCGACGGCGGGGACGACGGGATCGGCGGTGACCTGCAGGTCGGCCACGGCGGCGCCCCGCGCCTCGTCCTGCCACCACACGGCCAGACCGGCGACCGGCAGGACGAGCGCCACGGCGGCGAGCGCGCCGACCCCGATCCGCCGGGGACGGCCCTCTCCCGGGGCGGGCGTGGCCGCGAGCGCCGCGAGACCGAGGCCGAGCAGCAGCACGGACAGTCCCGCTCCGGGCCAGCCGTGGACGGCGGCACCCGCCCCTCCGGGCGTCTCACCGGAGGCGACCGTCGTCCCGGCCGCCAGGAGCGCCGCGACGAGTCCGACCACGGCGAGCGCGACGCCCAGCCGGGAGGCCACCACCCGGCGGCGCGCGAGCAGGCCGACGACCGCGAGCACGAGCACCCCGGCGCCCAGGAGCCACGGGCCGGCCGCCAGCACGAGGGCCAGCGGGCCGTCGGCCGGCACGAGTCCCGACAGCCACGGCGTCGGTGCCGTCGGGTGGCCGAGCAGCAGCATGAGCCCGTGCGGCGAGGGGGTCGGGACCGGTACCCCGGGCTCCGCGAGGAGCGGCCGCCACCCGCCGTCCGACCAGGTCGCCACGGCGTGCCACCAGAAGGGCAGCGGGACGACCACGGCCGGCAGGAGCACGAGGAGCAGGCGCCGCCAGTGCCGCCACGTGACCGCGATCGCGCCGAGGACGGCGACGCTCGCCACCGGCAGCAGGACAGGCGCCGCGCAGACGGCGACGGCGAGGAGGAGGCCGGCGGCAGCGGCGGCACCGAGCGAGCCGCGCCGGCCGGAGGGCGGGCCGACCGTGTCGCGGGCGTGGGCGCCGACGGCGCGGGCGACCGCGACGACCACCCACGGCAGGGTCAGGTGCGCGAGCAGCGCCCCGACCCGCCCGGTACCGAGGCTCTCCAGGAACCCCGGGGCGGCGGTCCAGACCAGCGCGGCGGCTGCGCGCGCCCACACGGAACGGGTCACCGTCCCGGCCGCGAACCAGCCGCCCAGCGCCGCGAGCGGCAGCGCCGCGACGATCAGGGCGTTGACGGCGACCTGGGTGCTGCCGCCGGCGACAGCGGTCAGGAGCGTGAGGACGAGCAGCAGCGGGTCGGCGGGGGCCCCGGTCCCGAGACCGTCCCGCACCCAGCCGGAGGTGGCGGCCTCGGCCGCCGTGCCGAGGTCGGCCGGCGCCGGCAGCAGCGCGCCGCCGACGACGCGGCCGCCGTCGGCCAGGACACCCTGCCAGGGGCCGAACGCGGCGGCGGCCACGGCGACGGCGGCGAGGAGGACCGTCGCGAGCGCCGTCCGACGCCGGCGGGCCAGCCCGCGCAGCTCGGTGCGCTCCAGGTCGCTCGGCTGCCAGACGACGCGCTGGGCCTCGGCGCGGGCGAGACGCGCGTCGCGGCGCTCGGCGGCCACCTGCCGCCAGCCCGCCTGGAGGGGGCGCAGGACGCGGCGCGGCTGGGTGCGCGTCCGTGCGGCACGTCGTCGTCCGCGGACCCAGGGCACCACCCGCAGGACGGTGACGACCGGGGCGAGGAGCTCGTCCCGGGCCTGTGCGGGGCGTTTGAGGGCGAGTCGGTAGGCGGCGGCGAACGGCGCCCAGACCAGCATCGCCACGGCTGCGACGGGCAGCAGCGGCAGCGGGACACCGACCAGGCGCGCGTACAGCTGGCTGCGTCGCCGCGCGTACGCGGACGCAGCGGACGCCCCGGACCCTGCGGGCCCACGGTGGCCGCGCAGGCCGCGCAGGCCGCGCAAGCCACGCAAGGACGCCTGCGCATGGTGGACGACGGCGTCGGGCACGACCACGACGCGGTGCCCGGCCAGGCGGGCACGGCGGCAGAGATCGAGGCTGTCGCCGAACCGGCCGAGCTCGGGGTCGGTGCCGCCCAGGGCGGTCCACACGCCGCGCCGCACCAGCGCGCCGGCGAGCCCCACGGCCAGGACGTCCTCGCGCGCGTCGTGCTGGCCCTGGTCGATCTCCGTGTCGTCGACACCCGTCATGCGACGCCCCAGGGGCGAGACGGTGTAGCCGACCTCGACGAGCAGCCCGGGACGCGCGGGGTCCGGCGCGGGTGCGTGCCCGTCGTCGTCGACCTGCCACCGGCGCTGCTTGCACCCCGCGACGGCGACGGCGGCCGAGTGCTCGACCGCGCGCAGCAGGCGGCCGAGGGCGTCGGGGGCGGGCACCGAGTCGTCGTGCAGGATCCACAGCCAGGTGGAGGGCGGGAGGTCGGCCACGGCGAGGGCGCGGTCGACCGCCTCACCGAGCGTCCGGGCGCCGGCGCCGCCGACGAACCGGCGCCCGCCCATGCGCAGGTCGGTGTGACCGGCCGTGGACTCGGTCGTGTCGACGTCGACGACGACGACGTCCTCCGGCGCGCGGTCCTGCGCGGCGACGGCGTCGAGCGTCGCCTGCAGGAACGGGGTCCGGCCCTGGGTGACGACCACCGTCGTGACGGTGACCGCGACCCGGCCGAACCCGGCCTGGGACGTCGCCGGGTCGAGGGCCGTGCCGTGCGGCGCGTCCTCGTCGTGCGTGGGTACCTGGGTCAGGTGCGGAGCAGTCATCCTGTCCGCCATGATGCGGCGCGCAGGGCGGACCGCGTGGGATATCCGTCAGACGGCGCGCCGCTTCAGCTTGCGACGCTCCCTCTCCGACAGCCCGCCCCAGATCCCGAACCTCTCGTCGTTCTCGAGCGCATAGTCCAGGCACTCGGCCCGGACCTCGCAGGAGGCGCAGACCTTCTTGGCCTCGCGCGTCGACCCGCCCTTCTCAGGGAAAAATGCTTCCGGGTCGGTCTGGGCGCACAGAGCTCGTTCCTGCCACCCCAGCAGGGTCGCGTCGTCCTCGACGACGTCCTGGCCGAACAGCGGCAGGACCGGTGCGACCCGGTCCGGCTCGCTCATTACGTCAGACGGGAAGACCTCGTCCCCGTCGAGCAAGTTCCACATGGCGTGCCCCTCCATGCCGTTCTGTCGGAAACTGCATACCTGGAATTACACGCGTGTCTTTCCAGGGCGTCAAGCCGAAATGTGCTAAGTCGCCAAACTGCACGGCGTGTTCACAACTGTCTGAGGTGCCCTTGAGGTGAATCCGGGGGCCTTCCGACTCGTAGGCTGACGCCGTGAGCACCCCACCGAGCACCGTCACCGACCTCCTCGACCGCCTCGTCGCCACGGGCGGTCGACCTGCTCTGACCTGGTACGGGGACGGCGGAGAACGCATCGAGCTCTCCGGGTCGGTCCTGGGCAACTGGGTCGCCAAGACCGTGAACCTGCTCGTCGAGGAGTTCGACGCCGGGCCGGGCACCGACGTCGTCGTCGACCTGCCCGTCGGCTGGCGCCAGGCGGTCTGGGCGCTGGCGGCCGCACGGTGCGGTGCGACGGTGGTGCTGCGCGACCCCGAAACGGACGGCGCGGAGACGGACGGGGCCGACGTGGTGGTGACCTCCCGGCCCGCGGACTGGGACGGGTCGACCGCCGAGCTCGTCGCCGTCGCGCTGCCGGCGCTGGCCCGCCGGTTCGACGGCGAGCTCCCGCCCGAGGCGATCGACGCCGCCGCCGCGGTCATGACCTACGGCGACGCCATCGGGTTCGACCCCGCCGCCGGTCGCCCGGCACCGCTCGCCGCGCTGCCGGGTGGACGGGCACCGGCCGGCGGTGCGGCGAGCGGTGCCGGTGACGAGGCCGCGGGGCGCACGCTCGTCCGGGGTGCAGGCTCGGTGCACGCGGTGCTCGGCGCGGCCGTCGACGTGTGGGCTCGTGGCGGTTCCGTCGTGCTCACCTCGGCCGCCACGGCCCGTGAGCTGACCGCGGACGGTGCCCGGCTCGAGCGGCTCGTCGCCTCGGAGCAGATCACCCGGGCGTGATCAGTCAGGCGCGGCCGAGCGCCCGGTAACGCCAGCCGGCCGCCTCCCAGACAGCCCGGTCCAGCGCCTGGCGGCCGTCCAGCACCGTCCGGTGGGCCACGAGCTCCCCCGTCCGCACAGGGTCGAGATCCCGGAACTGGCGCCACTCGGTGAGCAGCAGGACCACGTCGGCGCCGCGCAGCGCCTCGTCGAGGTCCTCGGTGCAGGCCAGCTGCGGCGCACGCCGACGAGCGGTGGGCACCGCCTGCGGATCGGTGACCACGACGTCGGCGCCCGCCTCGGCCAGCCGGGTCGCGACGTCCAGGGCGGGCGAGTCACGGACGTCGTCGCTCTCCGGCTTGAACGCCGCGCCCAGCACCGCCACCCGGCGGCCGGTGACCGACCCGCCGAGCACCTCGGCGGTCAGCTCGACCATCCGGGAGCGCCGCCGGTTGTTGATGCGGTCGACCTCCCCGAGGAACGCCACCGCCTCACCCGCACCCAGCTCCTCGGCACGGGCGGTGAACGCGCGGATGTCCTTGGGCAGGCAACCGCCGCCGAACCCGAGACCGGCGTTGAGGAACCGGCGCCCGATCCGTGCGTCGTGCCCGATCGCGTCCGCGAGCTGGGTCACGTCGCCACCAGCGACCTCGCACAGCTCGGCCATCGCGTTGATGAACGAGATCTTCGTGGCCAGGAACGAGTTCGCCGCGACCTTGACCAGCTCCGCCGTCGGGTAGTCCGTCACGATCCGCGGCATCCCCTCGGCGAGCGGCGCCTCGTACACCTCGTCGAGGAGACGGGTGGCCCGCTCCCCCGCCTCGCCCCCGGGCACGCCGTACACGATCCGGTCCGGGTGCAGCGTGTCGTCCACCGCGTGCCCCTCGCGCAGGAACTCCGGGTTCCACGCCAGCACGGCGCCGGGCACGGCGGCTGCGACGACCTCGGCGAGCCGCCCCGCCGTTCCCACCGGGACGGTCGACTTGCCCACCACGACGTCACCGGCGCCCAGGTGCGGCAGCAACGAGTCCACGGCTGCGTCCACGAACCGCAGGTCCGCGGCGGGCGACCCGGCGGCCTGCGGGGTGCCCACACACACGAAGTGCACCGCGCAGCCGGCGATCGCACCCACGTCCGTGCCCACCTCCAGGCGGCCGCTCCGGATGACGTCGGCGAGGAGGCCGTCGAAGCCGGGTTCGAAGAAGGGGGCCTTGCCGAGCGCCAGGGCGCCGACCTTCTCCGGATCGACGTCCACGCCGACGACGTCGTGACCCGACGCGGCGAGCGCCGCCGCATGGACGGCACCGAGATAGCCCAGCCCGATCACCGAGATCCGCATGCTCGCGAGTCTAGGCACGTGACGTGGCTCACGGGAGAGCGGTGCGGGTGGAGCCGGTGGCGGCATGATGAACAGGGCCGGAACGAACCACGCCGGTCCGACATAGAGCCCGAGACGGACCTGCCCCTTGTCGCCCTGCGCAACCAGCTGGCCGAACGTAGCGTGCGCAGTGTGAACCGTCTCACTCGCTCCAGGACCCGGTCCGCGCTCGCCACCGGGGTCGTCGGACTCCTCTCCTTCGCCCTCGTCGTCCCGCCGGGCGCCCAGGCGGCGCCCCTGGTCGAGGCAGCCCCGTCGGCCGCCTCGGCCGCTGTCGAGGCGGCCGACGAGACGGCCCCGGACCCGGCCGCCGCCGAACCCGTCGCGCCCGAGTCCGAGGAGGCGGAGTTCGTCCCGGCCGAGGAGCTCGCCGACGCGGAGGACGGCGCCGAGCCGGAGGGCGAGGACGCGACGCCGGAGGAGGACGCGACGCCGGACGAGGACGCCCCGTCCGACGAGGACGTCCCCCTGTTCGCGCCCGAGGCCGAGCCCCAGGTCGCGACCGCGGACGCGACCGGCTTCGCCGTCGTCGGGGTCACCTGGTCCGGGGACGTCAGCGAGGACTCCCTGGTGGTCGAGGTGCGCACCAGCATCGACCCCGAGGCTCCGGCCGACGGAGACGCCGGCTGGGACGCGTGGCAGGCGGTGGAGGCCGAGCCGTCGCCGGACGGCACCCTGGACGGCACCGAACCGCTCGTCGTCGGCGACGTCGCCCGCGTCCAGGCGCGCGTCTCCGGCACCGAGCCGGTCCGCGACCTGAAGCTCACCGTCGTCGACCCGGGCACCTCCCCGGCCGACGACGACGTGCCCACCCCGCCGGAGGGCACGTCGCCCGGCGGGGCGTCCGTCGCCGCGGCGAGCGCGGTGACCACCCGCCCGTCGATCAACTCGCGCCGGGCGTGGGGCGCCGACGAGTCCATCATGTCGTGGACGCCGCGGCAGGGCTCGATCCGCGGGGCCGCCATCCACCACACCGCGGGCACGAACAACTACTCGCGGGACGACGTGCCGCGCATCATCCGCGGGATCTACGCCTACCACGCCCAGACGCGCGACTGGGGAGACATCGGGTACAACTTCCTGGTCGACAAGTTCGGCCGCGTGTGGGAAGGCCGCTCGGGCGGCGTCACCCGGCAGACCATCGGCGGGCACGCCATCGGCTACAACACCAACTCGACCGGCATCTCCGTGCTCGGCAACTACGAGACCGCCACCGTCTCGAACTCCGCCGTGAGCGCCGTCGTCGGCCTCGCCGCCTGGAAGCTCTCGCTGCACGGCGTCCCCGCCAGCGGCTCGACGACGATCAACGGCACGCGGGAGCAGCGCATCTTCGGGCACCGCGACGTCGCGTCGACGGCGTGCCCCGGGCGCACCCTCTACGCGAAGATGAGCGAGATCCGCCGCCGAGCGACCGCCGCGCAGGAGCGGGCGGCCGCCGAGCAGGCCCAGGGCAGCATCGCCGACGGCACCTTCGTCCAGAACCCCGGCGGCAAGGTCGCCCTCGTGGAGAACGGGCGCAAGCACCTGGCGTACTGCTCCGTCGTGCAGGACTACGGCGAACGGTGCGGCAGCGTGCGGAAGGTCAACAGCTCGACCTGGAGCGGACTCGTCAAGAGCAGCCGGCTGCAACGCACCGTCCGCAGCGACGGCCGTCTGTTCTGGGTCGGTCGCGGGACCAAGCGCGAGGTGTTCGACACCGCCTCGCTCCGCCGTGCCGGCAAGTCCTCGCCGAGCGTGTCGCTGCACCCGGACGCGCTGAGCAGGCTGCCCTACGGCAACCCGATCGTGCGACCCGGCGTGATCGTCACCAACCGCAGCAACGGCAACGACCGGCTGATCATCAACGGGCGCAAGCACAGCGGGCGGGTCGGCAACTACCTGCAGCGGAACACCCCGCTCGGCAACCTCGACCGCGGCTACCTGGACAGCTCGAGCATGGCCCGGCTGCCACGCGTCACCAAGACGACCGGCGTCGTCGAGGGCAAGGGTGGCCGTTCGTACCTCCTGACCACGCGCGGCCTGGCCCGGACCGACGGGACCGGCGGCTTCCGGTCGTCGACGAAGAGCCAGGACTGGCGCAAGGCCCTCAAGGCCGAGGTCCCCCAGGCCGGGGGCTGGACCCGCGTCGTCGCCGTGCGGCAGAACGGCAAGGGCCAGATCTACATCCTGCGCGACGGCGTCCTGCGTCCCGTGTCGAAGGCCCGAGCCCGTCAGATCAACGGCGGCAGCATGCCGAGGGTCCACGTGATCCTCAAGGTCACCCGGAAGCAGTTCCCGGTGGGCTCGCAGCTCTGACCGTCACAGTTCCTCTACGGCATCGGTCCCGGGAGACCGCAGCACCGACGCCGTAGGCATCTATGCTCACCTATCGTGAACCACACGCCTGCCCGCCACGTCGCTCCCCGGGACGAGCCGTCCCGCGGGCCGGCGCACGCCCGGACGCTGCGGCGGCACTCGCTGACGCGCGTCGTCGGGATGGTGGCGACCGCGGCCGTCGCCTTCGCGGGTGTCGGAGCCGCGACGGCCGCCGTCAAGCTCACCGGGAACATCCAGACCGTCGACGCCGACGCCGCGCTGGGGACCGACCGCCCCGAGGTCGTCGCGCCCGAGGACCCGTCCGCGGGAGCGCCGCTCAACATCTTGCTGCTCGGCTCCGACTCCCGCGGCGGTGCGAACGCGAAGGCCGCCGACGACGGCACCGAGGGCGCCCGGTCCGACACCACGATGATCATGCACATCTCGGCCGACCGCGCTCGCGTCGAGCTGATGTCCATCCCGCGCGACACGACGATCGACGTCCCCGCGTGCCCCACGTCGTCGGGCGGCGAGACGGCACCGTTGTACGGGACGAAGTTCAACGCGGCCTTCGCCCAGGGTGTGCTGACCGGGGGCGACGTCGAGTCGGGCGCGCTGTGCACGATGAAGACGATCGAGACCGTCTCCGACGTCCGCATGGACGGGTTCATCGTCGTGGACTTCGCCGGGTTCGAGAAGATGATCGAGGCGCTCGACGGGGTCGAGATGTGCATCCCGAACGACATCTCCTCCAAGAAGGCGGACAACCTCGTGCTCTCCGCGGGCATGCAGACGCTCGACGGCGAGACGGCGCTGAAGTACGCCCGTGCCCGCACCGGCGAGGGGCTGGGCGACGGCTCCGACATCGGCCGGATCGGCCGTCAGCAGGAGCTCATGGCGGCGCTCGCGCGGACCGTCCTCGGCCAGAACCTGCTCACCGACTCGCCGAAGCTCCTGCAGTTCCTCGGAGCCGTGACGGGCTCGCTGACGATGAGCAGCAACCTCGGTTCGATCCAGGGACTCGCCGGGCTGGCGTACAGCGCCCGTGGCCTGCGACCTGACACGATCGCCTTCATGACGGTCCCGTGGCAGTACGACCCGTCGAACCCCAACAACGTGGTGCTCACGGACGAGGCGACGACGGTGTTCGACAACCTCAGGCACGACCGTCCGCTGAGTGACGTGATCGCCGAGGAGAAGTCCTCGGACGACGGCGCCGACGGGGACGGCACGACGAGCGAGGGCGGCTCGGCGGGCGGCTCGGAGGACGACGCCGCGACCGAGGGCGGCGCGGAGGAAGACACGACGGAGGGGTCCACGGCCGACGCGTCCGACGAGGCGGCAGCCGACGGCGGCGAGGACGCCGCCACGGACACGGAGCCCGAGCCGAAGCCCACCGAGACCCGTGAGGCGGGCGCGGAGGCCTTCACCGGCGCCGACGTCACCTCGGTCTGCGGGTGATCGCATGACGGACGAGCGACGCATCCCCCCGAGCTTCACGCCCACCGGCGGCCACAGCTCCCGTCCCCAGCAGACCGGTGACGCCATCTCCGTCGGCGGCTCGGCGTCCGGCGGGCCGCGCGCCGGCGGTCGTGTCGGGCGCCGGGACGACGCCGTGCCCCTGGAGTCACGCGAGCCCCGTGTCCGGCGGCAGTCGTCCCGCGAGATCCCAGTGACGCCGAAGGCACCGCAGCGGCGGTCCGCGGCACCGGCCCGGCAGCCGCAGTCGTACGCTCCCGCCGTCGGCAGCTCACGGCCGAGGGTCTCGCGGGCGGCACAGCCGCCCGCTGCCCAGCCGCCCGCCGGAGCGTCGGGGACCCGCGTCATGCCCACCGGGACGCGCCAGGCCTCACCCGCCGCACGGCCCGCCCCGGCACGGGGCGACGGCGGTGGACCCACCGGCCGCGGGCCGACGCGCCCGGACCAGAAGGGCCCGGGCGGGTTCCGCGTGCGCAAGGGACGCGTCGCCGGGCTCGCGTTCCTGCTCGTCCTGGTGCTGCTCCTCGCCTGGCCGATCGGGTTGATCGTCTGGGCGAACGGGCAGATCCAGCACACCGACGCGCTGTCGGACGCCGAGGGGACCCCGGGCACGACGTACCTGCTCGCCGGCTCCGACGCCCGCGGGTCGGGCGGGGTGAACGACAGCACGTCAGGGGCGCGCACCGACACGATCATGGTGCTGCACAAGCCCCGGAGCGGCCCGACCGCGCTCATCTCCATCCCGCGCGACACGTACGTCGAGATCCCCGGCGAGGGCATGAACAAGGTGAATGCCGCCTACGCGTGGGGCGGGGCGCCCCTGCTGGTCCAGACCGTCGAGGGTCTCACCGGGCTCACCATGGACCACTACGCCGAGGTGGGCTTCGGCAGCCTCGAGGAGATCGTGGACGCGGTGGGTGGCGTCGAGCTGTGCCTCGACTACGACGTCGACGACCCGAAGTCGGAGCTCGTCTGGGAGGCGGGGTGCCACCAGGCCGACGGCGCGACCGCGCTCGCGTTCTCCCGCATGCGCTACTCGGACCCCAAGGGCGACATCGGGCGGGCCGAGCGCCAGCAGCAGGTGATCGCCGGCATCGCCGACACCGCCGTCCAACCGAGCGTGCTGCTCAACCCGATCGACCAGGTGCAGCTCGTCGGCGCCGGGACGGACGCCCTGGTCGTGGACCAGAAGACCGGCCTGATCGACCTCGGCCGGCTGGCACTCGCCTTCAAGGGCGCGACCGGGCCGGAGGGTGTCACGGGCACACCGCCCATCGCCGACCCCGGCTACAACCCGGGCAACGGCGTCGGCTCGACGGTCCTCCTCACCGAGGACGTCGACACCTTCTGGGCCGACCTCCGGGACGGCAACCTGGAGCCCGGCTCGACGGTCGGCGGCCTCTGACCCGAGCCGCCTCTCCCCGCCGAGGTAGTGCGCCACCCGCCGAGGTAGTAGCGCTCGGCGCGAGGTAGTGGCGCCCGTCGCGAGGTAGTGCCCGACGGCGTAGGGCAGGCCCGGGCGGGAACGCCGAAGCCGGGTGTCGGGTCCCGTGCACGGTCGTCAGTCCCGAAGTGGAGGGCGCCCTGCGCCCGTGAACGCGACCGTGCGCGGGACCCGCCACCCGGCGGAACCCCACCGCGCCACTACCTCGACCCGCGAGGTACTACCTCGCGCAACGCAGCGCTACCTCGCGCAACCCGGTACTACCTCGGCGCGAGCGCTACTACCTCGCGGTGGTGCGGCGGGTCTCGCGCAGGCGCTCGCCCTTGGCGTGCGCGACGTCGCGGAGCTCGGCCTGGAACGCCACCATCCGCTCCCGCAACGCCAGCGAATCCGGGTCGGTGCCCGCCCCGAGGATCTGCGCCGCGAGCAGACCCGCGTTGCGGGCGCCGCCGATCGACACCGTGGCGACCGGCACGCCCGCCGGCATCTGCACGATCGACAGCAGGGAGTCCATCCCGTCCAGGTGCTTGAGCGGCACGGGGACCCCGATCACCGGCAGGGGCGTGACGGCAGCCAGCATCCCCGGCAGGTGCGCCGCTCCCCCGGCACCGGCGACGATCACGCGCAGCCCGCGGTCGGCGGCCGCACGGCCGTAGTCGATCATCTCGGTCGGCATCCGGTGCGCGGAGACGACGTCCACTTCGCTCGGCACGCCGAGCTCGTCCAGCGCCTCGGCCGCGGCCTGCATGACGGGCCAGTCGGAGTCCGACCCCATGACGATCCCGACGACGGGCTTGTTCTCGCTCATCAGCTCTCCTCGATCTCCTCGCCGCGCAGCAGGGCGGCGGCGCCACGCGCCCGACGGCGGACCTCGTCCAGGTCGTCACCGCTCACGTTGACGTGGCCCAGCTTGCGGCCCGGGCGGATGCCCTTGCCGTACAGGTTGACCCGTGCCTCCGGGAACCGCGCGCCGACCTGCGGCAGCGCGTCCGTGAGGTTGTCGAGGGCGGATCCGAGCACGTTCGCCATGACGGTCCACCGGGCGGTCGGGGTGGTGGCGCCGAGCGGCAGGTCGAGCACCGCTCGCAGATGCTGCTCGAACTGGCTGGTCGTGGCGCCGTCGATGGTCCAGTGCCCCGAGTTGTGCGGACGCATGGCGAGCTCGTTGACGAGCACCTCGCTGCGGCCGCCCGCTCCGGGGACCTCGAACATCTCCACGGCGAGCACACCGGTGACGTCGAGCCCCTCGGCCACCTGGACCGCCACCTGGCGAGCACGCTCGGCGAGCTCCGGGTCCAGCCCGGGGGCGGGGGCGACCACCTCGGCGCAGACGCCGTCGCGCTGGATCGACTCCACGACGGGCCACGTCCGCACCTCGCCGGACGGCCGCCGCGCGACGAGCACCGCCAGCTCTCGAGTGAAGGGCACCTTCTCCTCGACGAGGAGCTCGGGGCCGCCCGCGACGTGAGCGGCGACCCAGTCGTCGACCTCGGTGGCTGTGGTCACCACGCGCACACCCTTGCCGTCGTAGCCGCCGCGGGCGGTCTTGACCACGGCCTCGCTGCCCGGGGCCTCCCCGAGGAAGGCCTCCAGCGCGGATCGCGCCGCCGCTGGTTCGGTGGGCAGCGCCGCCCAGCGCGGGCACGGCACCCCGAGGTCGGTGAGCCGACGTCGCATCACGATCTTGTCCTGCGCCTGCACCAGGGCACCGGGCCCCGGACGCACCGGGGTGCCGCCGTCGACCAGGTCGGCGAGCAGCGCGTTCGGGACGTGCTCGTGCTCGAAGGTCAGCACGTCCGCCGGCGGCCGCCCGTCCGCGGGAACCACGAGTTCACGGATCGCTGCCTCGTCGGACGCGGCACCGACCGGGGCGTCGACGACCACCTGTGCCGCGGCCGTCTCGGGGTCCTCGACGAGCACCCGCAGGTGCACGCCGAGCTCCGCGGCGGGCGGGGCCATCATGCGAGCGAGCTGGCCGCCACCGACGACGGCGACCACGGGCGGGACGGGAGCACTGGCGGGGGATGTCACGGACGTCGAGGATACCGGCCGGCCGATAGGGTGGCCCGCATGTCTCGCGCCCCGGCCGCAGCCGCCCCCGCCCCGCAGCGGTGGCCCGCACGCACGGTGCTCGAGCTGTGGGCGCGGCGCATCGAGCTGCTGCGGTTCGGCTCGGTGGGTGCGCTCGCCTTCGTCGTGGACCTGGCCGTGTTCAACCTGATGCTGCACGGGCCTGTCGACGTGCTCGCGCACAAGCCGATCACCGTGCGGATCATCGCGGCGGCCGTCGCGACCCTGGTGGCCTGGGTCGGCAACCGGTACTGGACGTTCGCCGACCGTCGGACCCGGCGACGCGGTCGTGAGCTGCTGGAGTTCGCCGCGGTGAACGTCGGCGGTCTCGCGATCTCGGCCGGCTGCCTCGCTGTGTCCCGCTACGTGCTGGGCCTGGACTCGGCGCTGGCGGACAACGTCGCGGCGAACGGCGTCGGCCTGGTGCTGAGCACGGTCTTCCGGTACGTGATGTACCGCACGGTGGTCTTCCGGGGAACGGACTGACCCACCGTCCGCTGCGCTCCGGGTCAGCCCTCGTGTCATCGCTCGGCCGACCCTGCACTCCGCGCCCGGCGCGCCCTCGTCCCTCGGCCCCACCGTCCGCTGCGCTCCGGGTCAGCCTTCGTGGTGGTGGAGCCAGCCGCGGCGGCGTCCGCGCGACGAGATCGTCGTCCCGGGCGGGAGCACGACGCTCGGGTCGAGCGTGCGCGGCACGCCCGCGAGGAAGATGCGGAACACCGGCGGGCGGCGCTGCGCCAGCTCGAGGCGACCGCCGTCGGCGGCGACCAGGTCGCGGGCCAGCGCGAGCCCGAGGCCCGTGCTGCCGCCCGTCGTCGTGCCGCGCTCGAAGATCCGCGGGGCGATGTCGTCCGGCACGCCGGGGCCCTCGTCGGAGACCTCGAGCGCCACGGCACCCTTGGGGCCCGACGGCTTGGAGCGCACGGTCGTGGTGCCGGCGCCGTACTTCAGCGAGTTCTCCAGCAGCGTGGCGATCACCTGCGCGAGCGCACCGGGGGTCGCCAGGACCCGGTGCTCGCCCGGGACGTCGACGACCAGCACGCGCCCCGCCGTCCGGAACGTCTCGGCCCACTCCTCCTCCTGCTGGCGGACGACGTCGATCACCGTCACCGCCTCGGTGGTGCCGCCCTGCGACCGCCGGGACGTGGAGAGCAGGTCGTCCACCACGGTGACCAGCCGCTCCACCTGCTCGAGGGAGACCCGGGCCTCCTCGACGACGTCGTCGTCGTCGCTGGTCAGCATGATCTCCTCCAGCCGCATCGTCAGGGCGGTCAGCGGCGTGCGCAGCTGGTGGGACGCGTCCTGCGCGAACTGCCGCTCCGACGCCAGGCGGCCGGCCAGCCGGTCGGCGCTGCGCGCGAGCTCGGCGGCCACGAGGTCGATCTCCTCGACGCCGGACGGCTCGAGGCTCGGACGCACCTGACCGGAGCCCAGCTGCTCGGCGGACGCCGCGAGGTACACGAGCGGCGCGGAGAGACGGTTCGCCTGCCACACCGCCATGGCCACGCCGGCCGCGATCGCCACGACGCCGGCGACCACCACCAGCGCGACGGTCTGCGCGGCCTTGATGTAGGCGCCCCACGCGGAGACCTCGATCGACACCGACGCACGCTCGTCGGTGGTCTGCGCCGCCTTGAAGATCGTCGGTTCGCGCAGCTCGTCACCGTACTCGAGCAGCTCGCCGTCGGGCAGGCTGACGGTCACACGCGCCGGGAGGTCGCCGGAGCGCCCCTCGGCCGCGCGCAGGAGCTGCTCCTCGCTGGGGCTCTCCCCCTGCGCCTGGACCCGATCGACGGTGCGGACGAACGCGTCGAGCCGGTCCGAGACGCGGCGCTCCTCGTTCGCGACGACGTACTGTGCCCCGAAGAAGCCCAGCGGCACGCCGAGCAGGACCACTGCGACGGCGACCGCGGAGATCGTCGCCAGCAGGACGCGACGGCGCACCGGAGGTCAGGCCTGCTGACCGAGCTCGAACCGGAAGCCGAGGCCCCGGACCGTGGAGACGTAGCGCGGGGAGTTCGCGTCGTCGCCGAGCTTGCGGCGCAGCCAGGAGACGTGCATGTCGAGCGTCTTGGTCGACCCGACCGGGTCCGAGCCCCAGACGTCGCGCATCAGGGTGTCGCGCACGACGACGGAGCCCGCGTTGCCGACCAGCACCCGCAGCAGGTCGAACTCCTTGGTGGTCAGGTGCAGCTCCCGCTCGCCCTGGAAGGCACGGTGCGCGGCGACGTCGACGCGCACGTCCTGGGCGCGCAGCTCCTCGTCCTCGGCCGTCTCGCCGTGGGTGCGGCGCAGCAGCGCCCGGACCCGCGCGAGCAGCTCGGCCAGCCGGAACGGCTTGGTCACGTAGTCGTCGGCGCCGGCGTCCAGACCCACCACGAGGTCGACCTCGTCGGCGCGGGCGGTGAGCACCAGGATCGGCGTGCTGAGCCCGCGACCGCGGATCTCACGAGCGACGTCGAGCCCGTCGATGTCCGGCAGGCCGAGGTCCAGGACGACGATGTCCGCGTCCCCGGCGTTGTCGATGGCTCCTTGACCAGTTCCTTGCACGACGACGTCGTAACCCTCACGCGTGAGAGCCCGCGCCAAAGGCTCGGCAATCGCCGGGTCGTCCTCGGCCAGCAGTACGTGGGTCATTCCCTCATGCTAGCGGCAATATGCCTGGTCCCGGCACGTCGCGACACGGCCGTCCGATCATCCTGAGGTGGCATGTCGACCGGCCGGCGAGTCCCACCACGGGCTGACGCGCAGGAGCCCTCGACCTGCCTAGGGTGGCGAGCATGGGCTGGTCAGCACGCGTGAGCACGTGGTTCGAGCGCCACCGCTTCATCGTGGACGCCACCGGCACGGCGTTCTTCGCGCTCTTCGTCGCCGGCACGGCCGCGGCGTGGGACGGCTCCGGTGCCCGGACCGTCCCCGTGACCCTGTGGTCCCTGGCCACCATCGCCCCGCTGGCCTGGCGGCGCACCCATCCGGTGGCGTCGGCGGTCGCCGTCTACGCCGTGGCCCTCGCGCACCTGCTCACCGGGCATCCCCTGCTGCTCCCCGGGGACATCGCCGTCCTCGCCGCGCTGTGGGCCGTCACCGTGTACGGCCCGGGCTGGGCGCACGTCACGGCGATCATCTCGACGATCGTGGGGTCGTTCCTCATCGGTCCGGTCGTGGCGCTGCAGGCGCAGAGCACGGCGCTCCTCTCCCAGCTCGTCGGCGTCAGCATGTTCTGCGCCGTGATCGGCCTCGCCGTCTGGGCGCTCGCGCTCGTGCGCCGCCAACGCCGCGTCACCCTCGACGCGTTGCGCGACCGTGCCGAGCGTCTTGAGCTCGAGCGCGACCAGCAGACCCAGATCGCCACCGCCGCGGAGCGCGCACGCATCGCGCGGGAGATGCACGACATCGTGGCGCACTCCCTGTCGATCATCGTGGCCCAGGCCGACGGCGGCCGGTACGCCGCGGCCAACGACCCCGGGGCCGCCGTGCGTTCCCTCGGCGTCATCTCCGAGACCGGCCGGGCGGCGCTCGCCGACATGCGCCGGCTGCTCGGGGTCCTGCGGGAGGACGACGGCGCGTCCGGCCCCTCGGCCGCCTGGCAGGAAGGCGGCGGGGTCACGGCCGGCCACGGCACGCGCCCCACGGCGCCCGGGCAGGCACGGCGCGCGGACGGCAGCGCCACCGGCGACAGCGCGGCCCGGGCGGGCGACGCCTCCGCCGCCACGGTGCTGCCCGGGCGGGCGCCGTCGTCGGGCACCGCGCCCCTCGCCCCGCAACCCGACGACGCCGACCTGACGACCCTCGTGGCGCAGGCGCGCGACGCCGGCACGCGCGTCTCGCTGGTGCGCGTCGGTGTCGCGCGACGCCTGCCGCCCGGAGCGGGACTGACGTTGCACCGCGTCACGCAGGAGGCGCTGAGCAACGTGCGCAAGCACGCGGGACCCGACCCGCGCGTCACCGTGGTGCTGCGCTGGGAGGCCGAGTCCGTCACGGTCGAGGTCTCCGACGACGGTCGGGGCGCGGCGGCCGGTGACGGCGAGGCCGGGTACGGGCTGCTCGGGATGCGCGAGCGCGCCGCGATGTTCGGCGGCTCGGTGACGGCCGGCCCGCGCCCCGGCGGCGGCTGGCGGGTACGGTTCACGATGCCCGTGCCCGCCGCGACACCGCCGACGACCTCCGCGTCCGCGGGACCGGCCGCGTCCCCCGCACCGCCGGAACGTCTCGGCACCCCTGACGACAAGGAGCCCGCATGAGCGACGTCGTGAAGGTCGCGCTCGTCGACGACCAGCAGCTCGTACGCGCCGGTTTCCGGATGGTCATCGACTCCCAGCCCGACCTCGCCGTGGCGGTCGAGGCCTCCGACGGCGCGCAGGCCCTGCGCCTCCTCGCCGACCACCCCGTCGACGTCGTCCTCATGGACGTGCGCATGCCCACCATGGACGGCCTCACGGCGACCGGGCGGCTGACCGCACGACCGGACGCACCACGCGTCGTCGTGCTGACGACCTTCGACCTCGACGAGTACGTCCTCGAGGCGATCCGGGCCGGGGCCTCCGGGTTCCTGCTCAAGGACGCCCCGCCCGAGGAGATGCTCGCCGCGATCCGCACGGTGCACCGCGGCGACGCCGTCATCGCGCCGTCGTCCACGCGCCGGCTGCTGGAGCACCTCGTCACCGCCCTGCCGACGACGACGGACGGTCCGGCGCACCAGGCGCTCGGCGAGCTCACCGAGCGCGAGCGCGAGGTGCTGGTCCTCATGGCGCGCGGACGGTCCAACACCGAGATCGCCGCCGAGCTGTTCGTGGCCGAGGCCACGGTCAAGACGCACGTGGGCCGGGTCCTGGCCAAGCTCGACGCCCGCGACCGCGTGCAGGCCGTGGTCACCGCCTACGAGACCGGGCTGGTGCGGCCAGGTTCCTAGGCTCCGGGTTCGACTCCACCCTGGTGACGGTCCCACTACCCTGGGGCGGTGCTCCCCGACGCCTCCGCCTCCCCCGGGACCACGCAGGAGGCGGCCGAGGACCGGTGGCAGCGACGGCTCGCCGTCCCCGTGCTCGTCGCGGCGCTGGTGTCGGTCCCCGCCGTGTGGCTCACGCTCCTGGCAGAGCCGTACGCGACGGTCGGCACCGCCGTCAGCCTCCTGACCGGCGCGGTGCTCCTGGGCGAGACGGTCGTGCTGTTCGTCGTCTCGGACGACAAACGCCGGTGGGTGCGCAGGAACAGGTGGCTGGTGATCGTCACGGCCGCGATCGTGGTCTCCGTGGTGCTCGCCGTCGGGCCCACGCAGCTCCTGCGCCTGGTGCGCGCCGTCGGAGCGCTGCGGGTCCTGCGCGCACGCCACATCGTCCGCGCGGGTCGGCGGCTGATGGGCAACGCCTCCCTGGACTCGCGCTGGGAACGCGTGGCGACGGGGACGGTGGTGGCTGTCGTCGCGGCATTCGTCGCCGTCGTGCTGGCAGACCCCACCTCGCGCAGCCGCCTCCTGATCGAGGACCTGATCGGCGCGCCCGCCTCCGTGTGGGCCGTGGTCGTCGCTGGTGCGCTCCTGGCCGGTGCGGTGTTCGTGCTGACCAGGTACCGGCCGCGACGCGACGACCCGCGGGTCGAGCTGGAGACCTCGACCCGACCCTGAGTCCGCCGACCTGTCAGACTCCGGCGCGCGCATACCGCGACCACGTTCTGACAGGTCCGAGGACCGCCGCCCATCTGCGCGCGGGTCGGGTGAGCGGTCCCCGGTGCGCCACCACGACGGTGCCGCTGAGAGCCCGCCAGCGCAGGGCGCGCAGATGGCACGCCATGTGGTCGTGCCGCACGCCCAGCCGGGAGAGCTGTGCACGACTCAGCACCATGTGCTGGCGCCGGAGCAGGTCCATCAGGCCCGGTACGGCCGTGTACACGCTCGTGGTTCCTGTCATGCCGCCGCACGGTGCCCCATCTCGGTGGGCCCGGCGTGGCGTCGGCCGACCGCTGTGGACGAGCGCCGGCGTCGGGCCCCTGGGGGTGCTCTTCCCTCCGCGAGCTGTCAGACCCACGACCCGGAACACCCGCGGCACGTTCTGACAGCTCAAGCGAACCCGGAGCTGTCAGACCCACGACGTCGTCAACCGGCACGGCGTCCTGACAGGTCTCGGGGTCCCCCCTCAGGGAGCTCTCAGGGTCGGTGTCATACCTGGGTATGACCTGGACGCCGCCACGACCAGCCCGGGGACCGACGACGGCCCGCCGTCCGCTCCGTAGCGTCGGTGGTGTCATCGAGCTCCCGTCCGGGGGCCGCCGGAGCAAGACCCGTGGAGACACCTCGTGGACACCACCGTGTTCGTCCCCGTCACAGACACCGACACCCCCGACACCGGCCGGCTCGCCGTCCGGGCGCGCGGGCTGACCAAGACCTACGGCTCCGGAGAGGCGCAGGTTCGCGCTCTCGACGGCGTCGACGTCGACTTCGCCGAGGGACGGTTCACCGCCATCATGGGGCCCTCCGGGTCCGGCAAGTCCACGCTGATGCACCTGCTGGCCGGCCTCGACAGCGCGACGGCCGGGCAGGCGTTCCTGGGCAGCACAGAGATCACCGGCCTCGGCGACAAGGCGCTCACCCGCCTGCGCCGGGACCGGGTGGGCTTCGTGTTCCAGCAGTTCAACCTGCTGCCGATGTTCACGGCGCGTGACAACATCACGCTGCCGCTCGAGCTCGCCGGAGCAAAGGCAGACCGCGAGTGGTTCGACACGCTGGTGCGCACCCTCGGCCTCGATCAGCGGCTCGAGCACCGTCCGAGCGAGCTCTCGGGCGGTCAGCAGCAGCGCGTCGCCATCGCCCGCGCGCTCATCGCCCAGCCGGAGGTCGTCTTCGCCGACGAGCCGACCGGCAACCTGGACTCCCGCTCCGGCGCCGAGGTGCTCAGCTTCCTGCGCCGCTCCGTGCGCGAGCTGGGCCGCACCATCATCATGGTGACGCACGACCCGGCCGCCGCCGCCTACGCCGACCGCGTCGTCCTCATCGCCGACGGTCGCATCGCGGGCGAGATCACCGACCCCACGCCCGAAGCCGTCCTCGCCGGCCTCGACGCACTGCGGTCGCTCGAAGGCCCCGTGGCCGACGACGCCGCGCAGGCGGGTGCCTGATGCTGCGGATCACCCTGGCCCAGATGCGCCGCAGCTCCGGCCGGCTCGCGGCCGCCGGCATCGCCATCGTCATCGGCACCGCCTTCGTGGCCGCGACGCTGCTGGCGGGCGACGTCGTCACCCGCACGACCTACGACTCGATCGCCGCCCGGTACGCCGACGCCGACCTGGTGGTCGGCGCCACGATCGAGGACCCGGTCACGGACGTCGCCGCCCTCGGCGAGGTCGACGGCGTGGACTCCGTCGCCCCGATGAGCGCCTCCTACGCCGAGCTGTCCGCCGGGGCGCGGTCCGTCTTCCAGACCATCATCCCCACTGCCGACGACCGGCTCATGCCGATGGTCGCGACGGTCGGGGCGATGCCTACGCAGGACGACGAGATCGCGCTCCCGCAGGACGTCGCCGAACGCCTCGGCGTCGAGACCGGCGAGCGCGTCAACCTGAACCGCAGCGTGCCCGCCGAGGACGGCAGCTGGGAGCAGGTGACCGTCCGACCGGTCGTGGTCGGGATCCTCGACGACCCCTACGGCGCGTACTCGCAGACGGGTGGTGCCGCCGTCGTCGACGCCGACACCTTCGCGACCTGGCGCGCCGAGGAGAACGGTGGCGAGGTGGGAGCCGAGGAGGTCGCGGTCGCCGTCTCGCCCGGAGCCGACGTCGCCGCCGTCCAGGCGGCGCTGGCCACCGCGGTGGGTGGCACGACCGACCCAGAAGACGCCCGCTGGGTGGTGCCGACCGACGAACGGGCCGCCACCGTGGCAGCGAGCCTGACCGGCGGCCAGGACCTGGTGTTCCTCATCTTCGTGCTGACCTTCGCCGCGATCGCCCTCGTCGTGGCCGGTCTGGTCATCGCCAACACCTTCCAGGTGCTGGTCGCCCAGCGTGCCCGCACCCTCGCTCTGCTGCGGTGCGTCGGGGCGAACAAGGCGCAGGTGGGCCGCGGCGTGCTCACCGAGGCCGCGATCCTGGGTGCCGTCGCGTCGGTGGCCGGGGTGCTGCTCGGCACGGCGCTCGGGCAGGGTGCCCTCTGGGTCGCCGGCGCGATGGACCTCCCGGTGCCGCTGCCCGACAGCATCACGCTGACCTGGCAGGTCGTGGTGATCCCGGTGCTCGTCGGCACGCTCGTCACCGTGGGTGCGGCGCTCGTCCCCGCCCGGGTCGCGACGCGCGTCGCTCCGCTGGCGGCGCTGCGTCCCGCCGACGCGCCCTCCGCCTCGCGCCGGGCGGGCCGCGTGCGCCTCGTGCTGTCGATGCTGACCGCCGTGCTCGGCTTCGCGCTGCTCGGCCTGGGCGCGGCGCTCGGCACGGTGGCGCAGGAGCCCACGTTCGGTGTCCTGGCCGGGATCGCCGGCGGTGCGCTGTCGTTCGTCGGTGTGGCGGTCGGTGCCGTCTTCTGGCTGCCGAAGGTCGCGGCGCTCGCCGGCCGGCTGGTCGGTGCCTCGGGCCCGACGGCGCGGCTCGCCAGCGCCAACACGTTGCGCAACCCGCGGCGCACGGCGACGACGAGCACCGCCCTGCTCATCGGTGTGACCCTCGTGGCGATGATGTCGACCGGCGCGGCCAGCGCCCGGACCTCGCTGACGTCGGCGCTCGACGAGCAGTTCCCGGTGGACGTCGAGGTGTCCAGCTCGACCTACGACGAGGAGGGCGCCCGGACGGCCCTGTCGGACGGCCTGCGTGCCGACGTCTCGAGCGTGGCCGACGTCGCGGCGATCACCGACCTGACCGACGTGTCGCTGGGCGTGCCGGACATCGTCGACCCGGACGGCGAGCCCGTGTCGGTGGACTTCACGGCGCTCGACCCGGGCGCCGCCCGGGAGGTGCTGAACGCGCCCGACCACATCGACGGCCTGGCGCCCGGCACCGCCCTGCTGGGCTATACCAACGCCGAGTCGCTGGAGCTCGCCGACGGCGACCGGCTGACGCTCACCGGTGCTGACGGCACCGCGACGTTCAGCGTCGCGGTGAACGAGGTGGAGCCCTACGTCAACTACCTCGCTGCCGACGACCTGCCCCAGGTGCAGGCAGGCACGGTGGTCACCGACATGTACGTGGCCCTCGCGGACTCGGCGGACGCCGCCGGCACCGTCGCGACCATCCAGGACGTCGTCTCGGACTCCGGCGAGTCGGCCCAGGTCACGGGGATCGCGGTGCAGCGCGCCATGTACGACGAGGTGATCGACACGGTGCTGGCGATCGTCCTGGGTCTGCTCGCCGTCGCGGTGGTCATCGCGCTCATCGGCGTGGCGAACACCCTCTCGCTGTCCGTGATCGAGCGGCGCAAGGAGTCCGCGACGCTGCGCGCGATCGGCCTGTCGAAGTCCCAGCTGCGCGGGATGCTGGCGATCGAGGGCCTGCTCATCGCGGGTGTCGGCGCGGTGCTCGGCATCGTGCTGGGGCTGGTGTACGGGTGGGGCGGATCAGCGGCTGCGCTGGGGATCATGGGTGACGTCACCCTCACGGTCCCCTGGCTCGACGTGACGCTGGTGCTGGTGGTCGCCCTGGCGGCCGGCCTGGTCGCCTCGGTAGCCCCGGCGCGCACGGCGCTCAAGGCCTCCCCCGTGGAGGCGCTCGCCGCGGACTGACCGAGCTCCCCGCCGTGCCCGCACGCCCGCGTCGTCCACACCCTGTGGACGGCGCGGGCGTTCGTGTGCCCGACGGCGGCACGCTGGTGCCATGTCCGTCCGCCTCACGCTGCACCCCGGCGAGGACGTCGAGCTGCCCGACGGCGCCCGGCTCGGCGACCTCCGCGTCCCGCTGGCCCGGCTGGTCCGCCGCCCCGAGCTGGGGCACGTGCCGCTGACCGCGGACGGCACCCCCGTCGGCGACGACGCCGTCGTCGGGCACCGTCCCCTGCTGCCCGGGGCGATCCTGCGCGTCGCCGGTCCGGGATCGTCGGGCCCGCCGTCCCCGGACGTCGCCGCGCTGCGCAGCCCCTGGCTCGTCACGCCCACCACCGGTACGGACGCCGGCGAGACGATCCCCCTGGCACCCGGGTCTCCCGTCACCCTCGGCCGCGGTGCGCAGCGGGTCGTCCTGCGCGTCGACTCCCGCGACCGCGTGCGGGTGCACCCTGACCGCCGCGTCCTGCGGCGCCTGCCCACGGGTCCGCCGCACAGCGCGCTGGTGCGCACGGACGCCGGCCGCGAGCGCCGTCGTCGGCTGGGACCCACGCGGCGTCGCTGGCGGGCAGGCGTGCTCCTCGAGGTGGCCGGCACCCGGTACGAGCTGCTCCGTTCCGGCGACGTCACCGCCTGGCTCGCTCCCGCGCCCCCGGAGCGCTCCACCGCCCTGCCGCTCAACCCGGCGATGCTCCTCACCGGGCTGGTCCCCGTCCTCGGCTCGATCACGCTGGCGGTGATGCTCCGGCAGCCGCTGTACGCGCTGTTCTCGCTGGTCGCCGTGGTCGCACTCGTCCCGCAGGTGGTGGCCGCCGTCCGCCGTCGACGCGCACAGGACCAGCCCACGGCGCCCGGGGCGGCTCCGGTCGGCACGGCCCCGGGCCGCACCGCCGCCCGGGTCGCCGCCGCGCACCAGGCGTCGGACGTCGCCTGGCGCCGCGCCCTCGACGCTCTCGCCGCACGGGCCCGCGACGCCGATCACCGGGATCCTGCGCGAGCCGGCCGCACCCCCGCCGACCTGCTGCCGGACGGCGCTCTCGTGGTGCGCGGCGAGGTCGGCGCCGCCCGCGCGGCCGCCCGCGCCGTCGTCGTCGATCTCGCCGCGGCCGGGGCCACGGTGCAGGTGACCGGGCAGGGGCACGAGGCCTGGGCGTGGTGCCGCTGTCTCGCCGACGCCGACGGTCCCCGCGCCGGTGGGGATCCGGCCGGCGCGGCCCGGGTGCTGGTGGTCGACACCCCGGACCACGCGGCCCACCGTGCCGCGGACGACGCGGCACGACGGGGCGACCTCGTCGTGCTGTGCCTGCCGCACGGACCCGGTGGCCGGGAGGCCCCCGCCCCGTCCTGGTGCCGGGCGTCGCTGCGGGTCGGGGCGAACGGCCGGGCACGCCGGACGGCTCCGGACGGCACCGACACCACCGGCCCGGTCGTCGGGGTCACCTCCCCGTGGGCCGAACGCACCGCCCGCCGCCTGGCGGGGTTGCATGGCCTGCGGCGCTCGCCGGCCGACCTCGACGCGGCGACGACCGCAGCACCGGGACTGCTCCCGCCGGCGGAGCCCGACGGTGCGGACGTGAACGACCCCGGCCTGCCCGACGTCGTGCCGCTCGCCGGTCTGCTGGACGGCATCGACCCCGCTCGGCGCTGGGCCACGGCCACCGGGTGGCGGGTGCCCCTCGGCGCCGACGCCTCCGGCACCACGGTCGCGCTGGACCTGGTGGCCGACGGGCCGCACCTGCTGGTCGCCGGGACCACGGGCGCCGGCAAGTCCGAGCTGCTGCAGTCGCTCGTGCTCGGTCTGGCACTGAGCCGGTCCCCCGCCGACCTCGCACTGGCGCTGGTGGACTTCAAGGGCGGGGCCTCGTTCGGTCGCTGCGCCGACCTGCCCCACGTCGTCGGTCAGGTGACCGACCTGGAGCCGGGGCTCGCCGGCCGGGCTCTCGCGGGGCTGCGCGCGGAGCTGCACCGCCGGGAGCGCGTCCTGGCAGGATGCCGGGCGGCCTCGCTCGACGACGCGCCGCCCGGCACGCTGCCCCGCCTCGTGGTGGTCATCGATGAGTTCCGCGCGCTCGCCGACGACCTGCCGGACTTCCTGCCCGGGCTGCTGCGGATCGCCGCCCAGGGGCGGTCGTTGGGGGTCCACCTCGTGCTCGCGACGCAGCGTCCCTCCGGGGCAGTCAGCACCGACGTCCGCGCAAACGTCTCGGCCAGGATCGCGCTGCGGGTCGTGGACGCGGCAGACTCGCACGACGTCGTGGACCATGCGGCGGCGGCCCGCATCCCCGTCGGCGCACCGGGGCGCGCGGTGCTCCGCATCGGCGCCGGCACGCCCGTCGCGCTCCAGTGCGCGCACGCGGGGACGCTACCCGACGACGACGGCCCGGCCGTCCGTCGGGCGCCCACCTGGCGGCGGCCCGCCCGGGACGTCGGTGCGCCCGGCGGCCCGGTGTCCGCCGCCGCGCCGGGACCGCGCGACCGGACAGGTGGCGAGCGGACGTCTGACCCTCGCGAGGATCCCGTGGACACCGCCGTGGAGGTCGCCCGCCGGGCCGCCGCACGGCTGGGCCACCACCCCGGACCCCCGCCGTGGCTGCCTGCGCTGCCGACCCGCGTCGTCGAGGCCGACCTGGACGGCGCACCGCCGGTGGACGAGTCGCCCGAGGCGCTCCCGCTGGCGCTCGCGGACGACCCGGACGCCCAGCGGCGCCTCGTCGTGCACTGGCGTCCCGCGAACGGGCACCTCGCCGTCCTGGGACCCACCAGGTCCGGCCGCACCACGGCCCTGCTGTCCCTCGCCACCGCTGCGCTGACCCGCGGCTGGCACGTCCACGCGCTCGTCCCCCCGGCGTCGGGGCGGGCCTTCGCGGCCCTGGCGCACCATCCGGGCGTCGGGACCGTCACCGGACCCGACGACCCACGCCGCGCACGCCGGCTCCTCCGGCTGCTGGACCGGCCGCCGGCCCCGGACGGCGGCACGGCACGCACCCTCGTCGTGGTGGACGGCGTGGAGGAGCTCCGCGCGGCGCTCGCGGGGCCGGGTGCCTGGGACCCGCTGGTCGGCGCGCTCGGCGCCGGGCACGCGGCCTTCGCCCTGACGGCCGACACGGCCTCGGTCGGTGGCGTCGCGGCACGCGTCGGCCCGCGACTGGTGCTGCTCGGCGCCGACCAGCACTCGGACGTGATGCTGGGAGCGCCGGGGGCGCTGGCCGGCAGCGGCGGGCCGCCGGGGCGCGCGGCCTGGCTCCCGGCGGGCGAGCCCCTGCTCTGCCAGGTGCTCGCGCCGCGTGCGGGCGGACCGGAAGTCCTCGACCACGAACACCCCGGCGCACCGTCGCGCCAGCCGCCGGCCAGGGTCCGGGCACTGCCGGCACGGCTGACGTGGGACGAACTCGCGCGGGCCGCCGCCGATCCGGGCGGGCCCCCGGCGGGCCCGCCGGGCGACGGGAACGTCCTGGTCGGAGTGGGGGGCGACGCCGCGGGGCCGGTCGCGCTGGACGTCAGCGGCGGGGCGCTCGTCGTCGGTCCCCGAGGCGCGGGCCGGTCCACGGTGCTGCGGACCGTCGTCCGCCGGCTCGCGGCGGAGGGCCGGCTCGCCGCCGTCGTCTCGCGGGACGTCGTCCTGCGTGCCGAGGCAGGCGGGCACCGGGCGTCGCCGCCCTCCCCCGCAGCGTTCCGACGGCTGGTCGAGGAGCTGACCTCGGTCGGCCACGGCTCCTCTCCGGACGACAGCGGTGGTGGCGCTTCCTGCGTCGTCGTCGACGACCTCGACGCGCTCGCCCAGACCTGCCCCGTGGAGGTCGAACGCCTGGGCACGCTGGTCGAGGAGAGCGGGCTCGTGCTCGTGGCGTCGGCCACGACGCAGAACGCCCTCATGGCGCACCGGGGTCCGTTGGCCGAGCTGCGGGCGTTGCGCACCGGTGTCGTGCTCGCGCCGGGTGGTCGGGAGGCCGACGAGGTGTTCGGCACGCCGCTCACCGACGTCGCCGACCCCGGACCTGCGCGGCCTGGACGCGGTGCGCTGCTGACGGCGGGCACCGCCGCCCCGCTGCAGGCCGCCGGGCCCTGAGCGCGGACCGGCGGTCGGTGTCAGTCGGCGGTGTGCTCGAGCACCGAGCGCGTCATGAGGCCCAGGAGGGTGCCGGCGGCGAGGACCAGCAGAGCGATGCCGCCCGCGACCGCCGCCGGCGAGCCGCTGGTCAGCAGCGAGACGCCGAGGATGCCCTGGAAGACCTGCCAACCGGCGATCGGGGACCGCCCTCGGCGTCGTCCACGCCACAGTGCGCGGCCGCTGCCGACGAGGAGCGCGGCCAGACCGAGGAAGAACAGCACCACGAAGACGCTGACGCCGGTGCTGCCGGAACGGCCACCCACCAGCTCGACGACCACGGCTCCTGCGAAGACGACCATGGCCACGGCCTCGAGCCCGACGGCCACGAGGACCGCGGCCAGCGCACCGCCGGGGCGGGTGCCCGGCGGCGGGAGCGGACCGGTCTCGGGGGGAGGAGCGGCAGGACCTGGCATGACACGCCAGGATACGGCCCGCGGGAAAGTTTGTGCAGTGTGATGAAACCCTCAGGGTTCACGGGACAGAAATCTGGCCGTAACCCCTTGTGCCGGCCTTCACGAGGTGTGATTCTGGACAGAGATTCCGCCCCCCCCCTGAACGATCCGAACCGGAGACGGCTGCCTTGCGGCATGCCCAGTTGGCCGTGCGCCGTCCGGAGCGGATCCACGACCATTGAGGAGATGACATGGACTGGCGCCACAAGGCAGCCTGCCTCGACGAGGACCCCGAGCTCTTCTTCCCCATCGGCAACACCGGCCCGGCCCTCATGCAGATCGAAGAGGCCAAGGCTGTCTGCCGTCGCTGCGACGTCGTCGACAACTGCCTCAAGTGGGCCATGGAGTCCGGACAGGACGCCGGCGTCTGGGGCGGCATGAGCGAGGACGAGCGCCGCGCCCTCAAGCGTCGCACCGCCCGCGCACGCCGCGCCGGCTGACGCCACCGCGCACACGCAGAAGGGCTCCCCCGCTCCTGGGCGGGGGAGCCCTTCTGCGTGTGCTCAGCGCTGCGCGTCGCCCCGCAGGTGAACCTGCAGGACGACCTGCGTCCCGCCGCCCTCGCGCGGGAGCCAGTCGATCGTGCCGCGCAGCTCGTTGACGACGAGCGTCTTGACGATCTGCGACCCGAGCCCGCTGCGGGACGCCCGACCGAGCTCGTCGATCCCGTCCCGCATCCCGACGCCGTCGTCCGCCACGACCACGCGCAGCGACGAGTCCTCGCGCTCGACGTCGATCGAGACCGTGCCGGACTCCTGGCCCGGGAAGCCGTGCTCGACGGCGTTGGTCACCAGCTCGGTGAGCACCAGGGCGAGCGGGGTGGCGTCCTGGGCCGGCACGAGCCCGAACGAGCCGCTCTGGCGGGTGCTGATCTGGGCGCGTGTCGAGGCGACGTCGGCCGCGAGACGCAGCGCGCGCTTGAGCATGTCGTCGAGCTCGACGCTCTCGTCGAGCGTCTGGGACAGGGACTCGTGCACCAGCGAGATGGTGGCGACGCGCCGCATCGCCTCCTCGAGCGCCGCCCGCGCCTCCGGGACCTCCATGCGCCGGGCCTGCAGCCGCAGCAGCGCCGCCACCGTGGCCAGGTTGTTCTTGACGCGGTGGTGGATCTCACGGATCGTCGCGTCCTTGGTCATGAGCTCGCGCTCGCGCCGGCGCAGCTCGGAGACGTCGCGGCACAGCAGGACCGCGCCGATGCGCTGGCCGCGGTCGGTGAGCGGCAGCGCACGCAGCGACAGCGCGGCCCGGCCCGCCTCGATGTCCGTGCGCCACGGTGCCCGGCCCATGACCACCAGCGGCAGCGACTCGTCGACGGTGCTCTGCTGCTCGGCGATCCCGGCGGTCACCTCGACCAGGGACTGGCCGACCAGCGGACCGATGACGCCCAGCCGGTGGAAGCACGACAGCGCGTTGGGGCTGGCGTAGAGGACCTCGCCCTCGGAGTTGAGCCTGATGAGTCCGTCGCCGACGCGCGGGGCGCCGCGCCGTGGCCCGGTCGCCGCGTTCGGCGAGGGGTACTCGCCGCGGCCGATCATGGCCAGCAGGTCGTCCGCGGACTCGATGTAGTTGAGCTCCAGACGGCTGGGTGTGCGCCCGGAACCGAGGTTGGTCTGCCGGGCGACCACGGCGACCGCGCGCCCGTCGTGCACCACGGGCACGGCCTCCTCGCGCACCGCGTAGGCGCCGAACCAGCGTGGCTCGCGGGAGCGCTGCGCACGGCCCTCGCTCATCGCGGCGGCGAGCTGCGGGCGCTGGCCCTCGGGGGCGAACGAGCCGACGACGTCGTCGTAGTGCACGGTGGCCCCCGTGCTGGGGCGGCACTGCGCGACGGCGACGAACCGGCCGTCGGCCGTGGGCAGCCACAGGACGAGGTCGGCGAAGGCGAGGTCGGAGACGATCTGCCAGTCACCGACCAGCAGGTGGAGCCACTCGAGGTCCCCCTCGGCCAGCTCGGCGTGCTCGGCGATCAGATCACTCATGGCGGACACGCCCACCAGCGTACGGGGCACTCCCCCGTGGGGAGCACGCCGGTAGGGTGGGCAGCGTGCACCTGACCGTGGAGCAGATCTACCCGGCGGACGTCTCTGCCGTGGCCGCCATGCTCAGCGACGCGGAGTTCGTGCGGTGGCGTGGCCGACGGCGGGACGCCGGCGCGGCCTCCCACGTCGACGTGAGCGGTGACCCGGCCTCCGGGTTCACGGTGTCCCTGCGGCGCACCCTGCCGACGGACCTCATCCCGGCCCAGGTCCGGCAGCTCGTCGGCGACCACCTCGAGGTGCGCCAGGCGGAGGCGTGGGAACCGGTGCGCGACGGGCGCCACGTGGGCACCGTCGCGGTCGAGATCGCGGGCGCCCCGGTCCGGATGACCGGCTCGCTCCGGCTCGAGCCGACGGCCGACGGCGGCACCCGCCAGGTCTACGACGGCGAGGTGCGGGCGAACCTCCCCCTCTTCGCCGCGACCGTCGAGGAGGCCGCGGCGGGTGCCGTCCGGCGCACCCTCGAGGCCGAGGAGCGCGCCGGCCGGGAGTGGCTCGAAGGCTCCTGAGCCTGGCCGCCAGCGCGCGAGCACGCCCCCTGCACTCCCCCTGCACGCCACGGAGGGTGATCACGGTTTGATCACGGGAGCGCTCCCACATTGCCGCTGACCTGCGGCGATGCCTGAGCACCACATCACCGTCCGGCATCGATGGCTCCGGGGGACTTGACGTAGCACGCTGGCGAGGGAAGCATCATCCCCGGTCGTGGAAGCGCTACCACGTCATGATGCGTCGGCGCTTCCTGAAGCGTCCTACGCATGATTCGAACCAGACAAGGGAGTCACCGTGCTCAGCAGCACCCGCCCCCGCCGGAGCCGTCGCGTCGCAGCGGCCACTGCCGGCATCGCGTCCCTCGCACTCCTCCTCGGCGCCTGCTCGGGCGACACCGAGGAGCCGGGCACCACCGACGGCGACGACGGCGAGATGACCGACGAGGAGATCACCCTCACGGTCGCCACGTTCAACAACTTCGGCTACACCGACGAGCTCCTCGCCCAGTACTCCGAGGAGCACCCCAACGTCACCATCGAGCACGTCACGGCCGCCGAGTCGGGTGACGCCCGCACGAACCTGACCACCAAGCTCGCCGCCGGCGGCGAGGGCCTGGCCGACATCGAGGCCATCGAGGTCGACTGGCTGCCGGAGCTCATGCAGTACCCCGACCTCTTCGCCGACCTCCCCACGATCGACGGCCGGTGGGTGGACTGGAAGGTCCAGCAGGCCACCACGCCGGACGGCAAGCTCATCGGGTACGGCACCGACATCGGCCCCGAGGCCATCTGCTACCGCTCCGACCTCCTCGAGGCGGCGGGGCTGCCCTCCGAGCGTGAAGAGGTCGCCGAGTGGATCGGTGGCGACGGCGCCACCTGGGACACCTACTTCGCCGCCGGCAAGGAGTACGTCGACGAGACGGGCAACGCCTGGTTCGACTCCGCCCAGGCGACGTTCCAGGGCATGGTCAACCAGCTCGACGCGGCCTACGAGGACCCGGCCACCGGTGAGCCCAAGGACCTGGCGAGCAACACCGAGGTCAAGGGCCTCTACGACCAGGTTCTCGCTGCCGCGGCCGAGGACGAGCTGTCCGCCGGTCTCGAGCAGTGGGGCGACGACTGGGCCGCCGGCTTCCAGAACGACGCCTTCGCCACGATGCTCTGCCCGGCCTGGATGACCGGTCCGATCGAGCAGAACGCGGGCAACGTCGAGGGCTGGGACATCGCCGACGTCTTCCCCGGTGGCGGTGGCAACTGGGGCGGCTCGTTCCTCACCGTGCCGGCTTCCGGCGCCAACACCGAGGCCGCCACGGAGCTCGCCGACTGGCTGACCTCGCCCGAGGTCCAGACCCAGGCCTTCGAGGAGGCGGGCACCTTCCCGTCGCAGATCGAGGCGCAGGAGTCCGAGGCCGTCCAGACGTTCACGAACGACTTCATGAGCGGTGCCCCGGCCGGCGAGATCTTCTCCACGCGTGCCCAGGCCATCGACGGTGCGCCGTTCAAGGGCGCGAACTACTTCGCGATCCACGCCGAGGTCCAGAACGCGATCAACCGCGTCGACCTCAACGGCGAGGACCCGGAGACGTCGTGGGAGACGGCGGTCACGGACGCCGCGAACGTCATCCAGTGACCTCACCCACCTGGACGTGAGGCGCACACCGCCCCGCTCCACCCTGTGAGACACCGTGTCGGGCCGGTCGCCATCCCCGGCGACCGGCCCGACACGTGCCCAGCCCCGCCCCACGGAGAGACGTACAGGAACTGCTCATGGCCATCTTGTCCCCCAGCAAGCCCGCGCACGCGCGCGGCGAACCGGAACGTCCGCCGCGACGGGTCGGCCTCTCCCAGCGGCTCGGCCGGCTGGACGTGAAGGTCTCGCCCTACCTGTACATCTCGCCGTTCTTCCTGCTGTTCGCCGTGGTGGGCCTGTTCCCGCTCGTCTACACGGCCATCGTGTCGCTCTACGACTGGAACCTGCTGGGCGGGCAGGGCGACTTCGTCGGCATGGACAACTACGTCGCCGTCCTGCAGCAGCCGCTGTTCTGGAAGTCGGTCGGCAACACCTTCTCCATCTTCCTGTTCTCCTCGGTGCCGCAGGTGATCATGGCGATCGCGATCGCCGCGATCCTCGACCAGAACCTGCGCGCGGCCACCTTCTGGCGCATGGGCGTGCTGGTGCCGTTCGTCGTGGCACCGGTCGCCATCTCCATGATCTTCGGGCGTCTCTACGCCGACCAGTACGGGTTCATCAACGAGCTGCTCGGTCTCGTCGGCGTCGACCCCGTCGCCTGGCACGGTGACCGTCTCGCCAGCCACTTCGCCATCTCCACGATGGTCAACTACCGCTGGACCGGCTACAACACGCTGATCTTCCTCGCGGCCATGCAGGCCGTGCCGCGCGAGCTCTACGAGGCCGCGGTCATCGACGGCGCCGGACGGATCCGTCAGTTCTTCTCCGTCACGGTCCCCCAGATCCGCGCCACCGTCATCTTCGTCGTCATCACCTCGACCGTCGGCGGCATGCAGATCTTCGACGAGGTCCGCATGTACGACTCCCAGGGGCTCGGCGGACCGAACCGGGACTGGATGACCACGGTCGTCTACCTCTACGACGTCGCGTGGGGCAACCAGAAGAGCTTCGGTCGTGCCGCGGCGGTCGCCTGGCTGCTGTTCATCATCATCGTCATCGTCGGCATGGCCAACTTCATCATGACGCAGCGGATCGCCACCGGCGGTGCCCGCGGCCCCAAGGTGAGCCGCCGTCACACCAAGGCGCTGCTCGCCGAGGCCAGGGCCGCCTCGAACCGCAGCGGTGCACCGACACCGTCGGCGCCGCCGGGCGCCAACGCCGGTCCCCCGCCCGGCTCGCCGCCACCACCGCCGTCGATCCCGCCCACGCAGCCGTCCAACGGTTCGTCGAACCAGACCCCCGGGGAGGACGTCCGATGAGCTCCGTCGCCGTCACCGCGCAGACCGCCGGCACCCGTGCCGCCCGCGCCGCCGCCAAGCGCCGCGCCCGTGGCAAGGCGCCCCTCGGCGGGTCCGCCCGCCGAGCCGGCCGGGTCACCTACGTCCTGCTGGGCGCCGTCCTGCTGATCTCGATCTTCCCGCTGTACTACACGCTCCTGCTGGGCTCGTCCGACCCGACCTCCATCGCGCAGAACGCGGTCCCGCAGTGGCTCCCGGACGCCAGCCTGTTCACGCAGTTCCAGACGGTCATCACCGACTCCAACATCAACTTCTGGAAGGCCCTCTGGAACTCGACCCTCATCGGCGTGATCTCGTCGGCGTCGGTCGTGCTGTTCTCGACGCTGGCGGGGTACTCGTTCGCCAAGCTGAACTTCCGCGGCCGCGGCCCCCTGCTGGTCTTCGTCATCGCCACCATGGCCGTGCCGGTGCAGCTCGGCATCATCCCGCTGTACATCCTCATGAGCGAGATCGGCTGGTACGGCAAGGTGCAGGCCGTCATCCTGCCCGGCCTGGTCACCGCGTTCGGCGTGTTCTGGATGACCCAGTACCTCTCCGAGGCCCTGCCGTACGAGCTCATCGAGGCGGCCCGCGTGGACGGCGCGTCGATGATCCGCACCTTCTGGTCGGTCGCGATGCCCGCCGCGCTCCCGGCCGCCGCGATGCTCGGCCTGTTCCAGTTCGTGCAGCAGTGGACCAACTACTTCTGGCCGTCCATCATCCTCACCAACGAGAACCCGACGCTGCCGCTGGTCGTGCGCTCCCTGCAGGCCAACTACTTCGTCGACTACTCGCTGGTGATGGGTGGCATCTTCCTCGTCACGCTCCCCCTCCTGGTGCTGTTCTTCTTCGTCGGACGTCAGCTCGTGGCCGGGATCATGGCTGGCGCGGTGAAGGGCTGAGACGCAGACTTCGACCACAGGCTGTCCGGACGTCCCCGGGCGTCCGGACAGCCCGCTCCTCCGACAGGGAAGTACAGCTGAGATGACTCTGAGCATGCCGGGCACGGGCGCCCGGGCCGCCGCACCCGGGACGGCCGCGCCGTTCACGCCGTCGGCCCCGCTGGTGCGGGCGACGCCCAACAGCAGCGGGCGCGTCGAGTTCCCCGCCGGATTCCTCTGGGGCGCGGCCACCGCCGCCTACCAGGTCGAGGGCGCCGGTGCGGAGGACGGCCGCCTCGACTCCATCTGGGACGTCTTCTGCCGGATCCCGGGCGCCGTGCACCACGGCGACGACGGCATGGTCGCCTGCGACCACTACCACCGCTACCGCGAGGACGTGGAGCTCATGAAGAGCCTCCACCTCGACACCTACCGCTTCTCGACGTCCTGGGCGCGCGTGGTGCCGGACGGCCGGACGGTCAACCCTCGCGGTCTCGACTTCTACTCCCGGCTGGTCGACGAGCTCCTCGAGGCCGACATCATGCCGTGGCTCACGCTGTACCACTGGGACCTGCCGCAGGCGCTGGAGGAGCAGGGGGGCTGGCCCGCGCGGGACGCCGCCTACCGGTTCGCCGACTACGCCGCCGTCATGGGCGACGCCCTCGGCGACCGCGTCCCCGTGTGGACCACGCTCAACGAGCCCTGGTGCTCGGCGTTCCTCGGGTACACGGCGGGCGTCCACGCGCCGGGCAAGAAGTCGCCCGAGCTCGGGCTCGCTGCCGCGCACCACCTCATGCTCGGCCACGGGCTCGCGGTCGAGACGCTGCGCGAGCGCGCCCCGCAGGCCTCGCTCGGCATCACGCTCAACTTCACGGTCTCCGACCCGGTCGACCCGGACAACCCGGCGGACGTCGACGCCGCGCGGCGCGACGACGGCATGTTCAACCGCATCTTCCTCGACCCGGTCCTGCGCGGCGCCTACCCCCAGGACATCCTGGTCGACGTCGCGCACCTGGGCCTCGCCGAGCTCATCGAGCCGGGCGACCTGGAGATCATCTCCACGCCGATCGACGTGCTGGGCGTCAACTACTACAACGGTGGCGCGGTCGCGGCGACGCCCGACCCGGAGTCCGCCACGGCGTCCGGCGTGCCGGACGGCACCGCGGGTCCCGACGGAGCGCGCGAGCACGACGCCACGGGTCCCGTGTGGGAGACGCGCTCGCCGAACCCGGTCCCCGACGGCGTCCACCCGCGCAGCCGCGGCCTGCCGATCACGGACATGGGCTGGGAGGTGCAGCCCGAGGGCCTCACCCGCCTGCTCGTCCGGATCCAGGAGGACTACACCGGACCGCGCGGCACGGCGCTCTTCGTCACCGAGAACGGCGCGGCCTACCCGGACGTCGTCGAGCAGGACGGCACCGTGGACGACCAGGACCGGCTCGCCTTCCTCGACGCGCACCTGCGCGCGCTGAAGGACGCGATCGACGCGGGCGCCGACGTCCGCGGCTACTTCGCCTGGTCGCTGATGGACAACTTCGAGTGGGCCCTCGGCTACGCCAAGCGGTTCGGCCTCACGCGGGTGGACTACGAGACGCAGGAGCGCACCGTGAAGTCATCGGGTCGCTGGTACGCGGACGTCGCCCGGGACAACGCCGTCCCGGCCCGCGGTTGAGCGAAAGGTAGTCTCCGATCGTGGTCACGAAGCACATCGTTCCGACGCTCGACGACGTCGCGCGCGCCGCGGGGGTGTCCCGGTCGACGGCGTCGCGCGCCATCAACGGGGGCGACCGCGTCTCCCCCGAGGCCCAGCAGGCCGTCGACGCCGCCATCCTCCGGCTGGGCTACGCGCCCAACCGGGCGGCACGATCGCTCGTGACCCGCCGGACGGACTCCATCGCGCTCGTGGTGCCGGAGCCGGACGCCCGCATCCTCACCGACCCGTTCCTCGCCGGCGTGGTGCGAGGCGTCAGCGAGGGTCTGGGTGGCACCGACCTGCAGCTCGTCCTGCTGCTCGCCCGCCCGGGCGAGCGGCCGGGACACATCGCGCGATACCTCAACAGCGGTCACGTCGACGGCGTCATCATCGCGTCGCACCACAAGGACGACCGCCTCGAGCCGGAGCTGCGCTCGGGCACCCTTCCCGGGGTGTTCGTGGGCCGTCCGTTCGACAGCGCCGGCCTGCACTACGTCGACGTCGACAACGCGGCGGGGGCACGCGTCGCGACCCAGCGGCTGGTCGACCGCGGCTGCCGCAGCATCGCGGCGATCACCGGTCCGCAGGACATGACGGCGTCCCTCGACCGCCACGAGGGCTGGCGCCGGACACTGAGCCGGGCGGGCCTGCCGACCGACGCGGTCGCGAACGGCGACTTCACGGTCGAGGGTGGTGCCGCGGCGATGGAACGTGTGCTCGCCGACCATCCCGACATCGATGGCGTCTTCGCCGCCTCCGACCTGATGGCCTCGGGCGCCCTCCAGGTGCTGCGCGACCACGGCAAGAAGGTGCCGGACGACGTCGCCGTCGTCGGCTTCGACGCCCTGGGAGCCGAGCGCACGACTCCCCGGCTCACCACGGTGCTGCAGCCGGTCGTGGAGATGGTGGCGGCGGCGACGTCGACGCTCCTCGACATGCTGGCCGGCGAGGACGTGCACCCGGAGCCCCGGATCTTCGTCCCCCGCCTCGTCGAGGGTGACTCCGCCTGAGGCGGAGGTGAAGCAGCGGGTGGGGCCGAGGAACGAGGCACCCGCCCGATGCGGAGCCGCAGCCTCAGGCGGCAACAGCACCGCCTGAGGCGGAGGTGAAGCAGCGGGTGGGCCGAGGAACGAGGCACCCGCCCGATGCGGAGGTGGACGGACGTCAGACGGTCGGCGTGCGCTCACCGATCCAGGCGTCAACGACCCGCCACTGCTCGAACAGCCAGGCCTCGCGCGCCACGTCGTCCCGCGGTACGCCGGACGCCGGGTGGAGCCACCCGCCGAGCACGATGGACTTGTCCATCGGCAGCTCCCGCCAGATGTCGCCCACGGTGACGAGGCGCTCGAGGCCGGTGTGCGCCACGACCAGCACCGCGGCGTCGGGCGCACCGTCCAGCGCGGCCTGGAAGCCGCCGGCGTGGGGCGCCATGACGTGGCCCATGGCCTCGGCCTGTCGTGCCAGCTCCTCGTGCCCGCGCTCCCGCAGGGCCGCGATGCGCCCGGTGCGACGTCGGGCAGTGATGTTGCCGCCCTCCGGGAACAGCACCAACGCCTCGTCGCTCGTGAGCCCCGCCGCGATGCGCTCCACGGTCTCGCGCGCGCCGGCCTGACCCTCCCGGCGGCGCGACGACGGCGTGACGAAGGCGGACGGGAGCCGGTGCAGCAGCACGTCGATCGCCGGGTCCCACTGCAGGGTGTCCTTGAGCACGACGGCCGGCGCCCGGCCGGTGAGCCCGAGCAGCCGGTCGATCAGGATGAACGAGTCCCCCGGGCCGGCGTGGCGGCTGACCACGACGAGGGGCGCGTCGGGGATCTCGACGCCGGGTGCGGCGTCGACCACGATGCGCAGGCGCAGCGTCCACCGCACCTGCCAGAAGAACAGCGCGAGCATGCCGCGGGCGAGGCGGACGTGCGCACGCCGGTACCAGGGTCGGCCCGCGAGGAGCCCGCAGCCGGACGCGATCCACAGGCCCAGCATCGCCAGCAGCGCGAGGGCGTCCCACACCACGTAGAACGCGATCATCCAGAGCAGCCGCAGGGTGCGCAGCCGTCCCGGCAGCACCCACGTCAGCGCGGCGCCCACGACGAGCGCGAGCATCAGCGTGGTCGGCACCATGACGAGGGCCAGCACGACCACGAGCGGGGCGACCACGAGCCGGCGCACCCAGCGGGGCGGGGGCGCCATCATGCCCCGTCGGCGAGATAGCCGGCTGCCGCCCGGTACGACTGCTCGATGCGGCGACGCGTCGCGTCGAGGCGCCGGAACGACGTGAGCTTCTCGTCGCCCGGCACGGGACCGCCGGAGGGCAGCACGTGGACGACGACGCCGTCGGGCACGTCGTCCAGCTCGCGGAAGAACCGGTGCCGGCGGGAGATCTCGAACGTCACGCGGGCGACGTCGGCGGGCGTGGTCGGCGCGGTGAGCGGCTCCTCGATGCGCCCGACCTGGAGCACGTAGACCGTGGACGCACCCCGCCGCACCGCCTCCCCGAGCGGGATCGAGTCGACCACCCCGCCGTCGACGAAGTGCTCACCGTCGATCTCGGCGGGCGGGAGCGCGCCGGGCACGGAGGCGGACGCGACGATGGCGTCGACGAGCGGTCCGCTGTCGAACCAGCGCTGCGCCGCCCGCTCGATGCTCGCCGCCGCGACCGCGAGCGGCACCTGGAGGTCCTCGAACGTGCGGTGCTCGCCCACGGTCTCGGCGACGAGCGCGCGGAGCTTGGCCGGGTCGAACACGTGGGTCCGGGAACGGGCGAGGTGCGCGACCTGCCGGTACCAGGGCTCGGAGTAGACGCTCGCGGCGGTGGGCGACGCCCAGGCCTCGAGGAGCCTGTCGACGACGGCCAGCGACGGGTCGGCGGCGACGGCCGCCCCGTTGATGGCCCCGATCGACGTGCCGACGAGCAGGTCGGGACGCACCCCGGCCTCGAAGAGGGCCTGGAGCATGCCGACGTGCACGGCGCCGCGCACCCCTCCGCCCCCGAGCACGAAAGCCACCGTCACGCCGACATCGTCGCACGCAACCCCCACCACCGCTGTGGGTGCACGACACGCCGTCGGCCCGCAGGGCC
>NZ_JALKAT010000021.1:0-60862 GCF_023015685.1 Isoptericola sp. S6320L | reverse complement strand
CGGTGCGAATCGGTTCGACGATCAGCGAGCGTATCGGTGTGATCACGGCTCGATCAGGCCCCTTGCGTGACGCGCACCCCGCGCGCTACTGTCGAACCGGTTCGCAACGAAGAGACCGACGAGAGAGTTCGAGGAGGCACGGTGGCCACCATCGGGGACGTCGCCAGGGTCGCGGGTGTCTCGCGCAGCACGGCGTCGTACGCGCTGTCGGGCAAGCGCACCATCTCCGCGGACGTCCGCCGTCGCGTCGAGACCGCCGTCCGCGACCTCGGTTACACGCCGAACGCCGGCGCCCGGGCCCTCGCCACCGCCCAGACGCGCGTCATCGGGCTGCTCGCCCAGTTCCTCGAGGACGAGTTCGCCCCCGCGATGCTGCAGTACATGCTCGGCGTCTCCAACACGGCCCGCGAGCTCGGCTACGACATCCTGCTCGCCACGGAGGCCGACGGGCGCAACGCGCTGCGGCGCATGACCGACTCGCGCATGGTCGACGGGATCGTGCTGCTCAACGTGGCCGAGCACGACGACCGCCTGCCGATCCTGCGCGAGGCCCCCCAGCCGGGCGCGCTCGTCGGGCTGCCCGCCGACTGCACCGGCGTCGACGTGTTCGACCTCGACTTCGAGGACGCCGGCCGCCTCATGGTGGACCACCTGCACCGGCTCGGGCACCGTGAGCTGGTGCTCGTCTCCCAGCCCGAGCACGTCGTCGAGCGGGGCGGCGCCTACGTCTGGCGCCTGCAGAACGCCGCGATCGAGGCGGCCCGCACCCGGGGGATCACGCTGCACGCCGAGTTCGGCTCGGCGCACCAGCCCGAGGTCGGCCGCGACCTGCACGGCCTGCTCGACGCCTACCCCCGCGCCACGGGCCTGCTCATCAACAACGAGGCGGCCGCGGCCGCGCTGCCGACCGTGCTGCACGAGCGCCGGCTCACCGCGCCGGCCGACCTGTCCGTCGTCGGGCGCTACTCGGACGAGTTCGCCCGCACCTTCTCCCTGCCGTACTCCTCGATCGAGAGCGCACCCGACCGTCTCGGCCGCATGGCCGTGCGCGAGCTGGTGCGGCGTATCGAGGGCCAGGCGGGGGCCGACGAGCCGCACGTCGTCCGGTTCGTCACGCCCGAGCTGGTCGACCGGGGCAGCACGGCCGCCCCGCGAGGGGACTGATTCAGCACCACCTTCCGAGGTGGCTCTCGCGCCGCCTGCTAGCGAACCGGTTCGACACCGGTAGAGACCTCAGCACACGAAGCACCGCCCCGGCCGCCGACGACGTCGGACCGGCCCCGTTCAAGGAGGAACTGCCATGCAGCACACCCGGCGCAAGCCCACCAGTCTCGCGGCCGCGGCCGCTCTCGCCGTCGTCGGCGTCAGCGTCCTCGGCGCCTGCTCGTCCGACGACGGCGGCAGCGGGTCCGGTGACGGATCCACCGACGCCGCCGGCGGCACCTACACCTGGTGGGACCCGTACCCCCAGCACGACGGCTCGTCCGACTGGGAGGCCCGCGTCCAGGCCTGCGGCGAGGAGGCCGGCGTCACCATCGAGCGCACCGCCTACGACACCACCGCGCTGACCAACCAGGCGCTGCTCTCGGCGCAGGAGGGCACGTCCCCCGACGTCATCCTCATCGACAACCCGGCCGTCTCCACCCTCGCGGACACCGGGATCCTCACCACCGTCGAGGAGTTCGGCCTGGACACGTCCGCGATCGACCAGAACCTCCTGGACGCCGGCGTGGTCGACGGCGAGGCGTACGGCATCCCCATCGGCGCCAACACGCTCTCGCTCTACTACAACGCGGACATCCTGTCCGACGCCGGCGTCGACCCGGCGTCGATCACCGACTGGGACTCGCTGACCGCGGCGCTCGCGCAGGTCACCGACGCGGGCCACAAGGGCATCACCTTCGCGGGCATCGGCACCGAGGAGGGCTCGTTCCAGTTCCTGCCGTGGTTCTGGGGCGCGGGCGCCGACCTCACCGACCTCGACTCCCCGGGGGCCGTCGAGGCGCTCGAGCTGTGGAAGGGCTGGCTCGACGAGGGCTACGCACCCAACACCGTCATCAACAACTCCCAGAACACCGTGTGGGAGGAGTTCCTCACCGGCGACTTCGCCTTCGCGGAGAACGGCACCTGGCAGGTCAACAGCGCGGCCGAGGCCGAGTTCGAGACCGGCATCGTCCAGCTCCCCGCCCAGGACGGCGGCGTGGCCCCGGCCCCGACCGGCGGCGAGTTCATCGTCGCGCCCGTCCAGGAGGACACCGCCCGCTACGAGGTGACCCGCCAGATCGTCGAGTGCATGACGACGCCGGAGGGCTTCGTCGAGACGGCGAACACGTTCGCGTACTACATCCCGCCGACGGCGGAGGGCCAGGAGCAGCTGCTCGCCGAGAGCGGCGAGGACGCGGACCTCGAGCCCTGGGTCGAGGCGGTGCAGAACGCCAAGGGCCGCACCAGCGACGGGCTCGGCACCGACTACCCGGTGATCTCCGAGGCGCTGTGGACGGCGGTGCAGAACGCGCTCTCCGGCGCGTCCACCCCGGCCGAGGCGCTCGAGACGGCGCAGGCGGACGCCGAGGCCGCCACCAGCTGACGCACGGCAACCCCGACGAAGGACCTCTCATGACCAGCACCCCGACAGACGTCGGGTCGCGCGGCACGCTGCGCGGCACGGCGGGCACCACGCCCGCCGTGCCGTCCGGCGGCCGGCGCCGACGGACACCGAGCCCGAGCCAGTGGGCCGCGGTCGGCTTCGCCGCACCGCTCCTGGTGTACCTCGTGCTCTTCTACGCCTACCCGTTGTGGCGCAACATCGACCTGTCGGTGCACGACTACACGATCCGCGCGTTCGTGCAGGGCGACGCCGAGTTCGTCGGGCTGCAGAACTACGTCGACGTCTTCGGCTCCGCGACGTTCCCGACCGCCCTGTGGAACACCTTCGTGTTCACGTTCGGATCCATCGCCTTCCAGTTCACGATCGGCCTCGCGCTGGCCGTGTTCTTCCGGTCGAGCTTCCGGCTGTCGGGCACCCTGCGCGCGATGTTCCTCGTGCCGTGGCTGCTGCCGCTGATCGTGTCCGCCTCGACGTGGGCCTGGATGCTCAACAGCGAGAACGGCATCGTGAACTCGGTGATCACCGCGTTCGGCGGCGAGCAGATCAACTGGCTCACCTCGCCGGACACCGCCCTGCTGTCGGTGACGATCGCCAACATCTGGCTGGGCATTCCCTTCAACCTGGTCATCCTCTACTCGGGGCTGCAGAACATCCCCGGCGAGGTCTACGAGGCCGCCGCCCTCGACGGCGCCGGCGCCTGGCGGCAGTTCTGGTCCGTCACGTTCCCGCTGCTGCGCCCGGTCTCGGCCATCACGATCCTGCTGGGTCTGATCTACACGCTCAAGGTCGTCGACGTCATCTGGGTGATGACCACCGGCGGCCCCGGCGACTCGTCGACCACGCTGGCGATCTGGTCCTACCGCGAGGCCTTCGGCACCGGCCAGCCGGACTTCTCGCCGGCCGCCGCCGTCGGCAACCTGCTCATCGTCATCGCGCTGGTGTTCGGGTTCCTGCACCTGCGCCTCCAGCACCGACAGGAGGCCTCGTCATGACCGAGCGCAAGGTCTGGTGGAAGACGGCCCTGGGTCTGGTCTTCACCGCGCTGATGCTGTTCCCCGTCTACTGGATGGTGAACGTCTCGTTCACCCAGACGCGGGACCTGCGGGCCGACCCGCCGCACTGGTTCCCCTGGGACCCCACCTTCGAGGGCTACGAGGCGGTGTTCAGCCAGCAGCTGCCGGCCCTGGGCACCAGCCTGCTCATCGGGCTCGGCTCGGTGGTCCTCACCGTGGTGATCGCCGCCCCCGCCGGCTACGCGCTGGCGTTGCTGCACCTGCGGGGCGGGCGCACGCTGAACTTCCTGCTGCTGGTCGCCCAGATGATCCCCGCCGTCGTCATGGCGATGGGCTTCTACGCCGTCTACAACAACCTGGGCCTGCTCAACACGGTCCCCGGGCTGATCGTCGCGGACTCCACGGTGGCGGTGCCGTTCGGCGTGCTGCTCTTCACCGCCTTCATGGCGGGCATCCCGCGCGAGCTCCTCCAGGCGGCACGCGTGGACGGCGCCGGGCCGTGGCGCACGTTCGTCTCGATCGTGCTGCCGGTGAGCCGCAACTCGATGCTCACGGTGTCGCTGTTCGCGTTCCTGTGGGCGTGGTCGGACTTCATCTTCGCCTCGACGCTCAACCGCAACGGTGACCTCATCCCGATCACGCTGAGCATCTACAACTACATCGGCAACAACACCACGCAGTGGAACGCGATCATGGCGACCGCCGTCGTCGCCTCGATCCCGGCGTCGATCCTGCTCGTGGTCGCCCAGCGCTACGTCGCGGCCGGCGTGACCGCCGGCGCCGTCAAGGACTGACAAGGACTTCTTCGTGACCAACACCCTCACCAGCAGCGGCGTCCGGGCCCGTCCGGTCGCCCCCGGCGGCACCCGCCGCGGGCTCGGCATCGGCGAGCTGCTGCTCGACGGCGGATTCTGGGGGCGTCTCCAGGAGACCAACGCCCGCGCCACCCTGCAGCACTGCCTCGACTGGATGGAGCGCCTCGGCTGGCTCGCCAACTTCGACCGGGTCAGTGACGGAACAGCCGGGACGTCGGGTGTCCCGCGGCCCGGGTGGCAGTTCTCCGACTCCGAGGTCTACAAGCTGCTCGAGGCGATGGCGTGGGAGCTCGGGCGCACCGGCGACCCGGCGGTCGGCGCGCTGTGGGACGAGCTCGTCGACCGGGTGGCGGCCGCCCAGGACGACGACGGCTATCTCAACACCTGCTACGGCCACGGCGGCCAGCCGGCACGCTGGTCCGACCTGTCGGCGGGGCACGAGCTGTACTGCACCGGCCACCTGCTGCAGGCCGCCGTCGCCCGGTGGCGCACCCATGGCGAGGACCGGCTGGTGGAGGTGGCGCGCCGGGCCGCCGACCAGGTGTGCCGGGAGTTCGGCCCGGACGGCCGCCCGGGGATCTGCGGCCACCCCGAGATCGAGGTCGGCCTGGCCGAGCTGGGCCGGGCGCTGGACGAGCCCCGCTACACCGCGCAGGCCCGGTTGTTCGTCGAGCGCCGCGGCCACGGGACGCTCGCCCCGATCGCCCTGCTCAGCCCCGCGTACTTCCAGGACGACGTCCCCGTGCGCGAGGCGGACGTGTGGCGCGGGCACGCGGTCCGTGCGCTGTACCTCGCGGCGGGAGCGGTCGACGTCGCGGTCGACACGGGCGACGACGAGCTGCGTGCCGCCGTCGAGCGCCAGTGGACGCGCTCGGTGGAGCGCCGCACCTACCTCACCGGGGGCATGGGCTCGCGGCACCAGGACGAAGGTTTCGGCGACGACTGGGAGCTGCCGCCGGACCGCGCCTACTGCGAGACTTGCGCGGGCATCGCCTCGGTCATGGTGTCGTGGCGCCTCCTGCTCGCGTCCGACGACGTCCGGTACGCCGACCTCGTCGAGCGCACCCTGTACAACGTGGTCGCGACGTCGCCGCGGGCCGACGGCCGCGCGTTCTTCTACGCCAACCCGCTGCAGCAACGGGAGCAGGGCGCCCCGATGCAGCCCGACGCCGTCAACCCGCGCGCCGAGGGCGGGGCCCGGGCGCCGTGGTTCGACGTGTCCTGCTGCCCCACCAACGTGGCGCGGACGCTCGCGTCGTGGCACACCTACGCGGCGTTCGTCGACGACGCCGACGGCGACGCTGCGGGCACCACGACCGTCACGCTCGCCCAGTACGCGAGCGGCGACGTGCGCGTGGCGGTGGGCGAGGGCGAGCTCGCGCTGCGGGTGGACACGACCTACCCCGCGTCGGGCACCATGCGGGTCACGGTGCTCGAGGTGCCCGACCGTCCCGTGACGCTGCGCCTGCGCGTCCCGGCCTGGGCCGACGGCGCGACGCTCGCGACGTCGTCCGGCCCGCTCCCCGGAGCGGATGCCGGGGTGCCGCGCGCGGTGGCCCCCGGCTGGGCCGAGGCGTCCGGGGCGCTCGCGGTGGGCGACGTCGTCGTGCTCGAGCTGCCGGTGGCGCCCCGCCTCACCTGGCCGGACCCTCGCGTCGACGCCGCGCGCGGCACGGTCGCCGTCGAGCGGGGACCGCTCGTGCTCTGCCTGGAGTCGGTGGACCTGCCCGCCGGCGTCGCGCTGGACGAGGTCCGGATCGACGTGGCGGCGGGCGTGCGGCCGCACGCCGACGGCGCGCTCGTGCGGGCTCGCAGGCTCTCGCTGCCCGACGACGGCACGGGAGCACCGCCGTTCACGTCCGGGCCGTCCCGGCCGCAGCCCGACGGCGCGACGGCGGACGGGTTCGACGTCCCGCTCGTGCCGTACCACCGCTGGGCCGAGCGCGGCCCGTCCACCATGCGCGTCTTCGTGCCGGAAGGAGATCCACAGTGACCGACCACCCCACGCCGCCCGTCCGGGCGGACGGAGACCGCCTCGTCTGGCGCGGCGGCGGCGAGGTCCTCGTCGTCGAACCCTGGGGCCGCGACTCGGTGCGCGTGCGCGCCACCGTCCTGGGCGACGTCGAGGACACCGACTGGGCGTTGCTGCCCCCGGACCCGGAGGCGCACGACGACGCGCGGGTCGAGATCCGCCCGGACGGCGCCAGCCTCGTCAACGGGGGGCTGCGGGTCGAGCTCACGACGTCGTCGTGGTTCCACGAGCCGGTCGGCTACGAGGTGTTCCGGTGCGACCTGGCCTTCTACGACGCCGCGGGGCGGCTGCTGTTCCGGGAGCTGGGGCGCGGCGGGTCGCTCGACCTGCGGGCCCGGCACTTCCGGCCGCGCGCCGGGGGCGACGGGCACGAGCTGACGGTGGCGTTCGAGGCGGACCCGGACGAGCGGCTCGCCGGCATGGGGCAGTACCAGCAGCACGTGCTGGACCTCAAGGGTTCGACGTTCGAGCTGGCCCACCGCAACTCGCAGGCCTCCGTGCCGTTCGTGGTCTCCAGCGCGGGGTACGGGTTCCTGTGGCACGACCCGGCGATCGGGCGGGCGACGTTCGCCCGCAACCGCACCGAGTGGCACGCGGAGTCCACGCGGCAGCTCGACTACTGGGTGACGGCGGCGCCGACCCCGGCCGCGATCTCGCGCAACTACGCCGACGCGACGGGGCACGCCCCGATGATGCCGGAGCGCGGACTCGGGTTCTGGCAGTGCAAGCTGCGGTACGCACACCAGGAACAGCTGCTCGAGGTGGCGCGCGAGCACCGCCGGCGGGGGCTGCCGCTCGACGTGATCGTCGCGGACTTCTTCCACTGGCCGCACATGGGCGACTACCGGTTCGAGGACGAGTTCTGGCCGGACCCGGCGGCGATGGTCGCCGAGCTCCGGGAGCTCGGCGTCGAGCTCATGGTGTCGGTGTGGCCGCAGGTGGCGCTGTCCTCGGAGAACTTCGCGTTCCTGCGGCAGAACAACCTCCTGGTCCGCACGGAGCGCGGGCTCGACGTGCAGATGTCCTTCGAGGGGCCGAGCGTCTTCCTCGACGTCACGAACCCCGAGGCGCGGGCCTGGCTGTGGGAGACGTGCCGGCGGAACTACGGCGAGCACGGGGTCCGCACCTTCTGGCTGGACGAGGCCGAGCCGGAGTTCGGCGTCTACGACTACGACGCCTTCCGGACGCACCGGGGCTCGTACCTGCAGGTCGGCAACGTGTACCCGCAGCACTTCGCGCGGGCCTTCGCGGACGGCCAGCGGGCCGACGGCGAGACCGAGGTGGTCAACCTGGTGCGGTGCGCGTGGGCCGGCAGCCAGCGCTACGGTGCGCTCGTCTGGTCGGGGGACATCTCCTCGACGTGGGAGGACCTCGCCCGGCAGGTCACCGCGGGCATCCACATGGGCGTCGCGGGGATCCCGTGGTTCACCACGGACATCGGCGGTTTCCACCACGGCGACGTCACGGATCCGGCCTTCCACGAGCTGCTGGTGCGCTGGTTCCAGTTCGGCGCGTTCTGCCCGGTCATGCGGCTGCACGGCGACCGGCTGCCGTACGAGGAGGTCACGGCGGCCGACGGCTCGCGGCGGCTCCGCTCCGGTGGTCCGAACGAGCTGTGGAGCTTCGGGGACGCGGTGTACGGCGTCCTCGAGCGCTACGTGCACCTGCGCGAGGCGCTGCGCCCCTACGTCCGCGAGGTGATGCGCGCCGCGCACCTCGACGGCCAGCCGGCCATGCGCGGCCTCTTCCACGACTTCCCCGACGACCCGCACGCGTGGGAGGTCGACGACCAGTTCCTGCTGGGGCCGGACGTCCTCGTGGCGCCCGTGCTGGAGCCCGGGGCCCGCGAGCGGGAGGTGTACCTGCCCGCCGGGGCGTCGTGGGCCGACGCCGCGACCGGCGAGGTGCACGACGGCGGCGCCTCCGTCGTCGTGGACGCCCCGCTCGACGTCGTGCCCGTGTTCTTCCGCGACGGGGCGCTGACGCACCTCGTCGGGCGGACGGCGGGGACGACGTGACCCCCGCCGGGCTGCGCGGGCGGCTGACCGCCTAGACCTCAGCGGACGACGGCCGCCTGCCGGCCGTCGTCGAACCGGTTCGATCGCGAAAGGAGGCAGGAACGCCACCGCCCGTCGGGCGGGCTCGAACGACGACGTCCGAGCGTGCGCAGCACGGCGCGGACGCACCACCAGAAGGAAGGCACTCGATGATGAGCACGACACCTTCGCGGGGCAGACCACGACGGACCACCGTCGCGCTGTCCACCGTCCTGGCGCTCGCCGCCGGGTCCGGAGCCGCTGCGCTCCCCGCCGCGGCCGACGAGGTCCCGGCACCCGACCTGCACTACACGATGGAGGACGTCACCGACGGCACGGTGCCGGACGCCTCCGGCAACGGGCTCGACGGCACGATCTCCGGCGACACCGCCGTCGTCGAGGGTGCCGGGGGGACCGCCGCCCTCGACCTGCTCGGCGGGCACGTCGTCATCCCCCGCGACGCCCTCGCCGGCGCTGCGGACCTGACCGTCTCCGCCCAGGTGCGCTGGGACGGCGAGGGCGGACCCTGGCAGCGGGTCTTCGACCTCGGCACCGACACCAGCCGCTACCTGTTCACCACACCGTCGAACGGCGGGGACCTGCGCACCGCGGTCACCGGCGGGGGCGCGGGCGGCGAGGCCCAGGTGACCGGCCACGGCCCCCTCGAGGCCGGGGACTGGGTCACGCTGACCGTCACGCTCGACACGGCGGCGGGCGCGCTCACCACCTACCTCGACGGGGTCGCCGTGGGCTCGGCCGACACCTCTGTGGCGGGCACCGACCTGCTCACCGACGCCGCCGCGCAGGCCGGCTACATCGGGAAGTCCTTCTACCCGGACCCCGCGTTCGACGGCGCCGTGGACGACTTCCGCATCTACCGCTCGGCGCTGACCGCCGCCCAGGTGGGCGAGCTGACCGAGGAGCTCGGCGGGACGGTGCCGACGCTGGGGTCGCTGAGCACCGACACTTTCGACGTGCGCACCTCGGCCGGGACCGCGCCGGACCTGCCCGCGGCCGTCCGGGCGTCCTGGTCCGACGGCTACGATCGCGACGTGCCGATCGCGTGGGACGACGTCGACCCTGCCCAGTACGAGACCTCCGGGTCGTTCACGGTCGCCGGGGACGCGGCCGGGACGCCGGTGACCGCGGAGGTCACCGTCACCCGCGGTGAGCTGGTGGTCGACCTCGGCACCGACACCGGAGAGTTCCAGGGCGGCGCGTCCGGCCTGCTGTACGGCCTGTACGGCGAGGGCATGCCGACCGACAACCTGGTCGAGGGCATGGGCGTGCAGTCCGTGGCCACCAAGGCCCAGGACGGCGCCCAGCACCCCGGCTCCGACGCCCTCGAGGTGCTCGAGCCGCTGGCCCGCACCACCGGCGGGGACGTGTACCTGCGCGTCACCGACTGGTACCGGGGCTTCCCCTACCAGTGGCCGTCGCCCGACGAGCCGGACGCCTCGCCCGCGGAGAAGCTCGACAGCTACCGCTCGGTGCTCGACGAGCAGCTCGACATGATCGAGACCCTCGACGCCGACACCCGCGAGCACCTCGTCATCGAGCCGTACAACGAGCCCGAGGGCAACATGTTCGGCACCGGGCAGTGGAGCTACGACCGCACCTCGTGGCTGACCGACCCCACCGACTACTTCGCCGCCTGGGACGAGACCTACCGCACCATCAAGGAGCGGTTCCCGGACATGCGGATCGCGGGCCCCGGCACCAGCCGGCTGTACACCCAGGTCCAGGGTTTCCTCGAGCACACCGTGGCCGAGGACACCGTGCCCGACATCATCACCTGGCACGAGCTGACGCACCCGCAGGCCATCCGTGAGTCCGTGGCGGAGTACCGCGAGTGGGAGGCCGAGATCTTCGCCGGCACCTCCTTCGAGGGCACCGAGCTGCCGGTCAACGTCAACGAGTACGCGTTCAACTACCACACCTCGGTCCCCGGCCAGATGGTGCAGTGGATGTCCGCCATCGAGGACGCCAAGGTCCAGGCGATGATCGCGTTCTGGAACATCAACGGCAACCTGTCCGACTCCGCGGTGCAGACCAACCGGGGCAACGGCCAGTGGTGGCTGTACAACGCCTACAGCCGGATGACGGGGCACACCGTCGAGGTCACCCCGCCCTACCCGGGCCAGAACTACAGCCTGCAGGGTGTGGCGACGCTGGACGAGGAGCAGCGCCAGGCGCGCGTCATCCTCGGTGGCCAGGACGGCACGGCCCCGATCGACCTGGTGAACGTGCCGTCCGACGTCTTCGGGGACGACGTGCGGGTCACGGTCCGCGAGATCCCGTGGACCGGTCAGCTGGGTGACTCCGCCCAGCCGCGGCACCTGGCCGACCTCACCGTCCCGGTCGCCGACGGCACCGCCACGGTGGCCTTCGACGGCGCGCAGCTCCCCGAGCTGGACGAGTCCAGCGCGTACGAGCTGATCATCACGCCGGTGGGTGCCTCCGAGACCACCGCGTCGACCCCGACGCTGTGGCAGGGCAGCTACGAGGCGGAGGACGCCGAGTACACCGGTGACGGCTACTCGCGCAACGGTCCGGAGGGCTCGCCGCAGGACGTCGGCAAGTTCTACACCTCCGGGGGCTTCGACGTCGGCGGCCTGCGGACCGGCTCCGACGGCGTCCTCGACTTCGAGGTCACGGTGCCGCAGGACGGCACCTACGACCTGTCGGTCTTCGCCTCCAGCCTCAACACCTACGAGCTCGTGGCCGAGCAGGGCCCGACCAACGTGTTCCTGCGGGTCGACGGCGACGCCGAGCAGGAGATCTTCCTGCCGCTCGGCTACAAGTGGGTGGTCTGGGACCACGCCGACACCACCGTCGAGCTCACCGAGGGCACGCACACCATCTCGCTCGCGGCCCAGAGCCTCGACGGGTCCGGGGCCACGCAGGGTGACGCGCTCATCGACCGCATCACGCTGGCGCTGCCGAACCCGGAGGCCGAGACCTCGGTGTACGAGGCCGAGACCGCGGTCATCGACGGCGGGACCACCACCTACGAGGCGGCCGACGTCTCCGGGCCGGGCGCCGTCGAGCTGGCCGAGGGCGACTCCGCGACGTTCTGGGTCTACTCGCCCGTCGACGGCGAGGCGCTCCTCGGGGCGGACGTCGTCGGCGCCGCCGGTGACGGCACCCTGACCGTCAACGACGAGGACGTGCTCGACCTGAACGCGTCGCGGCAGGTCGCCGTGCACCTGGCCGGGGGCGTCAACAAGGTCGTCGTCACGGCCGGTCCCGACGGCCTCGTGCTGGACCGCCTGACCGTGGCGCCGGGCACCGGCGCCCTGGAGGCCACCGCGTACCAGGCAGAGGACGCGGAGCTCGCGGGCGAGGCGACCGTCGCCGAGTACTCCCTGGCCGAGGGCGGCTCCGCCGTCACCGGCGTCGGGGGCGAGCCGGGCAACGGCAACACGCTCACGTTCCGCGTGGACGCCGCCGAGGCCGGCAAGCACGCCGTCGTCGTGCGCTACTCCAACCCGGAGCAGGTCGACGGGACGCACTACAACCCCAACCCCGTCGCCCGGTACGCCGACATCTCGGTGAACGACGGCGAGGCTCGCCGGGTGGCGTTCGTCCCCACGTTCCACGAGAACAACTTCTGGGAGCGCACGGTCGTGCTCGACCTCGCCGAGGGCGAGAACACGATCTCCCTGCGTGCCGAGGAGATGCCGAACTGGGACGGCGAGACCTACGCGTCCGAGACCTGGCCGGCCGACTACCTGCTGCGCTCGCAGTGGGCGCCGATCGTCGACCGGATCACCGTCTCGCCGCTCGCCCGCTCGCAGGCGGCCGCACCGGCGAGCCCCGTGGCGGTCGACGTCGCGACCGAGTGCCGGGGCAGGAAGCCGTTCGTCGTGGTGACCGCGACCAACACGTCCGACGCGCGCACGGACGTCACGGTCACGGTCGGCGGCGACGTCCGCACCCGGGACGTGCTCAAGCCCGGGAAGTCCTGGAAGCTGCCGTTCGCGGCGGCGGGCCGCACCGTCGAGGCGGGTGAGGTCACCGTGACGGCCGGCGGTGTCACCACCGCGCACGCGCACGAGGCGGTCGGCTGCCGCTGACCCGGTCGCACGCCCGGAGGGTCCGGTCCCTCGAGCAGCCAGCTCGAGGGGCCGGACCCTCCGGGCGTCGTACGGCAGCCGTCAGGACCGGGTCAGCACCAGCGCCGCGCTGTGCCCCCCGAAGCCGAAGGCGTCCACGAGGGCGACGTCCGCCGTCGTCGCCCGGGGCGCCGTGACCACGTCCAGGTCCACCTCCGGGTCCAGGCGCGTGGTGTGCAGCGTGGGCGGGACGACGCCGTCGCGCATCGCGCCGAGCGCTGCCAGCACACCGAGCGGGCCGGAGCCGCCGAGCAGGTGGCCCGTCGCCCCCTTGGTGGCCGTCACCGGCGCTGCCACGCCGACCGAGCGCAGGGCGCGCGCCTCGTTGAGGTCGCCGGCGGGCGTGGACGTCGCGTGCGCGTGCACCAGGCCGACGTCCGACGGCGTCACCTGCGCCGAGCGCAGTGCGAGACCGATCGTGCGGGCCTGGTTCACGGGCTCGCCGCCCACGATGTCGTGCGCGTCCGACGTGAGCGAGAACCCCTCCACGGCGCCGAGGATCGTGGCGCCGCGCGCCCGGGCGTGCGACTCCTCCTCGAGGACGACCATCGCGCTGCCCTCGCCCATGACGAACCCGTCGCGCGTCGCGTCGAACGGGCGCGAGGCGGTCTCGGGGTCGTCGGTGCGCGAGGACATCGCCCGCGCCCGCGAGAACGCGGCGATGACCAGGTCGAGGACGCTCGCCTCGACGCCACCGCAGACGTACACGTCCGCCTCGTCCGCGAGGATGGCCTGGCGCCCCATGCCGATCGCCTCCGAGCCGGCGGCGCAGGCGGTGACGGGGGCACGGGCGCCCGCCTTGGCGCCGAGGTCGATGGACAGCCACGCCGCGGGGCTGTTGGCCATCACCATCGTCACGGCGTGCGGCGACACGCCCCGCTGCCCGCGTTCGTCGAGGAGCGTGTGCTGGGCCAGGGTGGTGCCGTAGCCGCCGTTGGCGGTGCCCACCGCCACCCCCAGCCGCTCCGGCTCCACGTCCGGGCTGCCGGCGTCGGCCCACGCGGCGCGTCCGGCGACCAGGGTGAGCTGTGCGACGCGGTCCGTGCGCCGGACCTCGCGCACCTGCAGCGCGTCGGCGAACACGTCGTCGACGCGGGCCGCGACGTGCACGGGCAGTCCCTCGGCCCAGGGCTCCTTGAGCGCCGACACGCCGTTGGCGCCGTCACGCAGGCCGGTCCAGGTCTCGGTCGCCGTCAGGCCGAGGGGTGTGACCGCCCCGATCCCGGTGATGACTGCTCGTCGCACGTGTGCTCCCCATGTTGTCGTCAGGCGCCCCCTGCGCGATGGTGCGCATGTTTTCACGGGCAACGGGCGGGCGCCACAGCGTCCCGCCACCTGCTCGGACGCATCCGCGAGAGGTGCTCGGGGCGAACAAGGGGAGTGTCGGCGGCCGCCGGGTCGCCGCTCCCGCCGGGCAGGGTGCCCGGCGTGTGGACAGGAGGTGCTCAGCATGATCGTCCGTCGTCGTACGACCCGCGGCCTGACCGCGCTCGTGATGTCCCTCGGGCTCGCCCTGGGGCTGCTCGCCCAGCCCGCCGCGGCCACCTCGGACCCGTCGCCCGGGAGCGCGGAGGCGGCCGCCGGGGAGGTGGTCGGGGTCTCCGGGCTGGACGTCGAGCGCTACCTCGGCACCTGGTACCAGATCGCCGCCGTCCCCGCCGTCTTCGAGCTGCAGTGCCGCCGGGACGTCACCGCGGAGTACACGCTCGTCCGGGAGGGCGTGGTCGGCGTGCGCAACGAGTGCCGGACCTGGTTCGGCCGCACCAGCTCGGTGACCGGCGAGGCCAAGGTGCTCAACTCGCCCGACAACTCGGAGCTGAACGTCTCGTTCCTGCGCCTCGGTGGCCGGTACGTGCACCTCGGCGGCGCGAACTACGTCGTGACCGGCCTCGGGGCGGACTACGACTGGGCGGTCGTGGGGGACCCTGACCGGACGAGCGGGTTCATCCTGTCCCGGACGCCCGACCTCACCGAGGCGCAGCTCGACCAGGCGCGGACCGCGGTGACGGACGCCGGGTACGACCCGTGCGAGTTCCGCCTGACGGTCCAGTCGGACGGGCAGAGCGAGCGGGGCCGCCTCTGCTGATCCTGCTCCGGGGCGTGCGGGCGCCCGCCGGGTCACGCCACCGGCGTCAGCGCTCGCACGCCTCGGTGAAGGCCGTCAGCGCGACCGCGTCGAAGAGCACGAACCGGACCTCGTCCACGGCGCCCGGATTCTCCGCGTCCCACGTCCGCACGGCGTCGACGGCGACGCGCGCGACGTCGTCGGCCGCCCAGCCGTAGACGCCGGCACCGACGGCGGGGAAGGCGACGCTGCGGGCCTTCGCGTCGGCCGCGGCCCCGAGCGAGGCGCCGAAGCACGAGGCGAGCAGGCCCGGGTCGGTCTCCCCGCGGTGGCGGTTCGGGCCGACCGTGTGGACCACCCAGGCGGCGGGCAGGTCGAAGCCCGGCGTGACGACGGCGTCGCCGACGCCGAGCCCGTCCGGGAGCGTGGTGCGACGCAGCGCGCGGCAGGCCTCCAGCAACCGGGGTCCGGCCGCGGCGTGGATGGCGCCGTCGACGCCGCCACCGCCCAGCAGCGTGCTGTTCGCGGCGTTGACGATCGCGTCGACCGTCGTGGTGGTGATGTCGTTCTGCTCGACGTCGATGCGCATGTCGTCCTCCGGGTGGTCGGCCGGTGCGTTCCTTGTCGACGCTAGTGCGTCTCGCGCCCGTCCGGCACCGGACCCGTCGACTCGCGGACCATGAGCTGCGGGCTGATCGCCGTGCGGTGCACGGGCCGGTCCGGGTCGGCGAGGCGCTTGGCGAGCAGGTCGACGGCGGCGCGCCCGACGGCGTCGCGCGGCGGGCGCACCGCGGTCATGGCCGGGCTGAAGAGGCCGGCCACCTCGTCGTCGTAGGAGATGATCGACAGGCCGCCGGGGACGGCCAGCCCGCGTTCCATCGCCCGCTGCGCCACGATCGACGCCTCGGGGTCGGAGTGCACCAGCAGCGCCGTCGTGCCCGAGCCGACGGCCGTGGCGACGATCTCGTCCACGACCCCGGGGAACTCGGGGGAGTGGCGGTCGGGGGCGAGCCGTTCGAAGTGCTCGTCGGTGGTCAGGCCCAGGTCCGCGCAGGCGGCCCGCCAGCCGGCGGCGACCTTGCGCGACGTCGGCGACTCGCGCGACAGCACCAGCCCGACCCGCCGGTGGCCCAGGTCGGCCAGGTGGTGGACGGCCATGAGCGCGCCGAGCGCGTGGTCGGACACGACCGACTCGAGCGCCTCGCGGTGCGGCGCCAGGGTCGCCTCCCGCTCGACCAGCACGTGCGGGATCCCGGAGTCGACGAGCCACCGCGCCACCTGGGAGCCGTGGCCGGCGTCGACCCGGGGCGCGAGGATCAGCCCACGCAGGTTCTCCGTCTGCGCGAGACGCTCCAGGGCGGGGCGCTCGTCGGCGGCCTCGTAGGACGACCCGCGCAGCACCACGCGCAGCCCGTGGCGCCGTGCCTCGTCCTCCATGCCCCGCACCACCCCGGGCCAGTAGTAGTCGAGCGACGGCACCATGACGCCGACGGTGCCGGTGGTGCTCGTGGTGACAGGTTGCTCCCCGACCTGCCCCGTCGCGCCGGGGCGCTCGTCGCCGGGACGGGCAGGCGGTGTCGTGACCGGAGCGCTCCCGGGAGCACCGCCGGGTGTCTCCAGCGGCACGGCCCCGCCGTGCACCCGGCGCAGCAACCCCTCCCGCTCGAGCTGGGCGATGTCGCGGCGCACGGTCACCGCGGTGACGTCGAGCTCGGTCGTCAGGTCGGCCACCCGGAGCACGCCGTCGCGCCGGAGCGTCGCGAGCAGACGGGCGCGACGCTCCGCGGGCAGGGTCGCTCGGGGTGCGGGCTCGGTGCTCACGGATCCTCCTCGGTGCCGGCATCGGTGCTGGTGGTCAGGGTCCCATGCCGCTCAGCCCGTCGGCGTGATCGCTTGTGATCGCTCCCGACTCTTCCGTGGACAGTCGCGCCTCGTCGACCGTATCTTCACGGGTGAACGCGCCATGAGCGGCCCGAAACGATCAACAGCGATCATCGGCCGGGTGCGTACTTCAACGGGGAAGGAAAACCATGAGATCACCATCCGTGCCACGCGCCGGCCTGGTGGGACTGCTCGTCTGCGGTCTCCTCGCGCCGTCGCTCGCCCTGGTCGGGACGGCGTCGGCGGCCGAGCAACCGGTCCCGACGGACGCCACCGAGATCGTCGTCGACGGCGACGACGTCGCCGCGGACAACGTCAACGGCCTCACCTTCAAGGGCTTCGGCGTGCTCAGCGCGAACTCGACGAGCGCGGTGCTGCTGGACTACAAGTCCGAGCACCCCGAGAAGTACGCCGAGATGCTGCAGGTCCTGTTCGGCGGCGACCGCCCGATCATGGGGCACGTCAAGATCGAGATGGGCGACGACCGCAACAACTCCACCGGCTCCGACGTCGCCACGATGCGCACGCCGGACGAGCCGGCCAACGTGCGGCGGCACCCGGGGTTCCAGCTCGCGGCCGACGCGAAGAAGATCAACCCCGACCTCAAGGTGTCGATCCTGCGGTGGAACGCCGTGCCGTGGGCGGACACGAACGACAAGATCTACGACTGGTACAAGAACACGATCCTCGCGGCCTACCGCGAGTACGGCTACATGGTCGACTACGTGAACCCGGGGGTGAACGAGCACGCCGCCGACCTGGCCTGGACCACGGAGTACGCCGAGCGCGTGCGCACCGACTCCACCGGCTACGTCAGCGACGACGCCGACCTGGCCGGGTTCCGCCCGGGCGAGGCCGACCTGTTCCACCAGATCGAGGTGGTCATCTCTGACGAGGTCGGCACCGGCACCTTCGGCGACGAGATGGTCGCCGACGCCTCGCTGCGGGACGCCGTCGACGTCGCCGGGTTCCACTACAACACCAACGACGACGGCGCGGGGAACTTCACGCGGCTCGCGGAGGAGTTCGACACCGAGATCTGGAACTCCGAGGCGCAGGCGACGTTCAGCAACTCGGCGTTCCGGCCGCACAACAACACCGCCGACCCGACGGTCGAGGGCACGGGCCTGGGCGGCACCGGCAGCTCCCTGGAGATGGCGAACACCATCGTCAAGGGCTTCGTGAACTCGCGTCGCACCCACTTCGTGTACCAGCCGGCGATCGGTGCGTTCTACGAGGGCGGGCAGTACTCCTTCAAGGAGCTCGTCAGCGCCCGCGACCCGTGGTCCGGCTGGCTCCACTACGACGCCGGGCTCGCCGTGCTGCAGCACTTCACCAGCTTCGCGGACACCGGCTGGGAGAACGAGGACAACACGGCGGGCGTCTGGCGCGCCGTGCCGCAGGCGAGCACGACGACCGCCACGGGCACCAACCCCGTCGTCGGGCGCAACGGCGGCCCGAACTACCTGACGCTCGCCGCGCCCGACCGCTCCGCCTTCTCCACGGTGCTGGTCAACGACTCCGAGGAGCCGCGCACCTACCGCATCACCCCGCAGGACCTGGAGCTCGGCACCGAACCCACGCTGGCCGCCTGGGAGACCCGGGCCGCCGACGACGGCGAGGCGTTCGACGCCCGCTACAAGCAGCAGGTCGCCGACCTCACGGCGGACGACGACGGCGGGTACACCGTGACGGTCGAGCCCTTCTCGATCATGACCGTCACCTCCCTCGACGTCACGGGCGACGCGTCCTGGACGACCCCGCTGCCGGTCGAGGGCGAGCGCACCGTGCTCGACGCCGGTGCGCAGGACGGCCGGGACGACGGCGTGCTGTGGTCGGACGACTTCGACTACACGGACCGGACCGTCCCGGTCATCGGCGCCGACGGCGAGCCCACGGGCGCCACCGAGGACTTCACCGCCTCCCGCGGCGGCGACACCGGCGCGATCCCGCTGTTCACGTGGGACCGCAACGGTTCCTTCGAGGCCTACCTGGCGGACGACGGCGAGCGTGTGCTTCGCCAGCAGGTCGACCGCGCCGGGACCGGCGTCGGCGGCGCGTGGAACGGCGGCGACCCCATCACCGCCGTCGGCGACCGCCGCTGGACCAACTACCGGGCCACCGTGGACGTGCGCTTCGAGCGCGCGGCCGCGAGCGACAACTACGCCGTGCTCGGCGCGCGCTCCAGCGGCGGCGGCAGCTCGCACAACCTGAACGGCACGCCCTACGGGCTCCGGCTCGGGTCCGACGGCGGCTGGCGGCTCGTGCGGTTCGGTTCCGTCGTCGAGAGCGGCAGCCTCGACGGGTTCGACGCCGCGGCGTGGCACGAGCTCTCCCTGCGGGTGGCGGGCGACGAGATCACGGGCTGGGTCGACGGCGAGCGGGTGTTCCGCTGGAGCGACCCGTCGCCGATCGGGTCCGGCTGGGTGGACCTGGCCAGCGGGTTCCACTGGACGCAGTTCGACGACCTGCGCGTCGAGCGTGTGGCCGACGAGCTGCCGTACTACGGCGAGTACCTCGACGGTCTCGAGATGACCGACCTCGCCGACCCGCCGGCCACGCAGCTCGTCTACGACGGCCCCTGGAAGCACGCCAACGGCGGCTCCATGTACGAGTACATGCGGTCCACCTCCACCAGCCAGGGCGAGGGGGCGTCGCTGACGTACACCTTCACCGGTTCCGGGCTGGACGTGCTCGGCCCCAACGACGGGTCCGCGCGGCTCGACGTGACGGTCGACGGCGAGCCCGTGGCCCGCAACCAGCCGACACGGCGCTCCGGGCAGTTCCAGCAGGCCTACGAGCTGCGCGGCCTGCCCTGGGGCGAGCACACCGTGACCCTCACGGTGATCTCCGGGACGCTGCTGGTCGACGCCGTCGGGGTGGCCTCCACCCCCGCGACCGACACCGCCGGTACCGAGGCGCTCGCGGGCGCCGTCGCCGCGGCGGAGGACGTGGAGCGCGACGCCGACTTCACCGACGCCGACTGGGCGCTGCTGCAGGCCACGATCGCCGCCGGGCGGGACGCGGTCGCCGACCCGGCGGGCTACCGGCTCGACGGGCAGGGTGCGGCACAGCTCGTCGAGCGGCTGCGCACGGCGTCGGCGCCGGTGGCCGCGCGGATCGTCGGCCTGGAGCCGGTGTCCACGGCGACCTACGCCGGGGACGCGCCGTCGGACCTGCCGACGACGCTGGAGGCCGAGCTCACCGACGGCACCACGCGGGAGGTCCCGATCACGTGGGACCTCGACGGGGTCTCCTTCGACGAGGCGTGGGCGACGGCCGCCGTGCCGGGATCCTACGGGTCGGCCACGACGACGGCGCGGGTCGAGGTGGTCCCGGCGGGCACGGTGGCGTTCGCCGACGTCAACGGCACCGCGGGCGGTCCGCTCGGCGAGGACTCGCCGTCGTACCTCGCGATCAACGAGCTGGTGGGTGGTCTCGCCAACGAGGCTCCCGACCAGGTGCGTGCCGACGGCGAGGCCTGGGGGCACTGGGCGCAGAACGCAGCCGGCACGCGGGACATCCAGTACAAGGGGATCGTCGCGGGGGACTACTCGAAGACGACCACCACCGGCATGTACACGGCCAACCAGGTCGGGGCCGAGGTGTCGTACACGTTCACCCTGCCGGCGGGGCCGCACACCGTCGTGGCGGGCAGCCACTCGTGGTGGCCGGGCAACGGCCGCAGCGCCGACGTGGTGCTCGACTACGACGGCGCGAGCCACCCGGTCGGCTCGGTCACCCTCGACGCGGGCAACCCGAGCGAGGTGCTGTCCTACGACGTCGAGCTGGCGGAGCCCGGCCCGGTGACGATCACCCTGCGGGCGACGAACAACCAGTCGCCGATGCTCTCCTGGGCCGCGGCGGTCGGGGAGCCGGCTCCGGAGCACCCGGCGTGGGACGCGACGGCCGTGTACGACTCCGGTGATCGGGTGACGCACGAGGGGGCCGTGTTCGAGGCCACCTGGTGGACGCGCAACCAGGAGCCGGGCACCTCGCCGTGGGGGTCGTGGCAGGAGGTCGCCGAGACCTCGGACGGCACGGCCGTGTGGACCCCGTCGCGGATCTTCGTCGCGGGTGACGTCGTCGAGCACGACGGCGTCCGGTACGAGGCGCAGTGGTGGACGCGGAACGCCGAGCCCGGCGGCTCGCCGTGGGGCCCCTGGACCGTCGTCGACTGACCCGCTGGACCACGAGCGTCCCGGTCCGTCCCGCTTCGAGCCACGATGCGGGACGGACCGGGACGCTCGCGCGTATCCGGGCAGGCCCGGGCGGGCCCGGAGGCGGACCTCCTCAGCGACGCACGGGGCCGGTGGACTCGCGGACCATCAGCCGGGGGCTGATCGCCATGCGGTGCACCGGCCGCGACGGGTCGGCCAGCCGCTTGACCAGCAGGTCCACCGCGGCGTGCCCGACGGCGTCCCGCGGCGGCCGCACGGCCGTCATGGCGGGGCTGAACAGGTTGGCCACCTCGTCGTCGTAGGCGACGATCGACAGGTCGCCCGGCACCGAGAGGCCGCGGTCCATGGCGCGCTGCGCGACGGCGGACGCCTCCGGGTCCGAGTGCACCAGCAGCGCGGTGGTCCCCGAGCCGAGCGCGGTGTTCACCACCTCGTCGACCACGCCGGAGAACTCGGGCCGGTTCCGGTCGGGCGCCAGGCGCTCGAAGTGCTCCGCGCTGGTCAGGCCCAGGTCGGAGCAGGCGGCCCGCCAGCCGGCGGCGACCTTGCGCGACGTGGGCGACTCGCGCGACAGCACCAGACCGACCCGCCGGTGACCCAGGTCCGCGAGGTGGTGCACGGCCATGAGCGCGCCGAGCGCGTGGTCCGAGACCACCGACTCGAGGGCGTCCCGGTGCGGCGCCCGTGCGGCCTCGCGCTCGACGAGCACGTGCGGGACGTCGGACGCCCAGAGCCACTTCGCGACGTCGTGCACGGTGGTGCCGTCGATGCGGGGTGCGCAGATGATGCCGCGCACCCCGTCCGCCTCGACGAGGCGGCGCAGCGCCGGCCGCTCGTCCGCGGTGTCGTACGACGAGCCGCGCAGCACGATCCGCAGCCCGTGGCGGCGGGCCTCGGCCTCCATGCCGCGCACGACGCCGGGCCAGTAGTAGTCCAGCGAGGGGACCAGGACGCCGATCGCCGCGTCGGCGCCCGGCGTCACGACGGGCGCCGAACGTCCGGCGGGGTGCCGGTCGGCGGGCTCCTCGTCGCGCGCGACCTCGTGCGCGGCGGCGACGGCCCCGCCGTGCACGCGGACGAGCCGGCCCTCGCGCTCGAGCCGGGCGATGTCGCGGCGGACGGTCACCGGGGTGACGCCCAGCTCGGTGGTGAGGTCGGCGACGCGGACCACGCCGTCGCGCTCGAGGGCGGCCAGCAGGTGGGAGTGCCGCTCCGCGGGCAGCGGCGAGCGCTGGGAGTCCTGGGTCACGGCGTCTCCTTCGGGGTCGGGTCGGCCATGCTGACGACCACGCGCAGCGCGGTGCGGCCGGTGACGTCGAGGTCGAGGCGGGTGAGCCGCGCGCCCCAGACGCCCGACAGCATCGGGTCGTCCAGCTCGCGGCGGATGAGGGAGGCGGGGACCTCGGCGGGCCAGTGCAGCTCGACCGGCGGTGCGCCGTCGAGCGGCCGGACGACGGCGCGCGCCGTGTCGAGGTCGACGTCCCCGGCGAGCAGGAAGCGCACGGTCGTGCCGCCGTCGTCCGGGGTGTCCAGGTCCCACGCGTCGTCGACGACGGCGCGGGCGACATCGCCGACCCGCTCCAGCCGCGCGGTGCGTCGCCAGGACCGCAGGCCCTCGTGCGGGTAGGTGCCGGCGAGGTCCAGCGCGAGACCGGTGGCGTCGTCGGCCGGGCCGACCAGCTCGACGTCGCGGGCGGCGAACTCGTGCCCGGCTCCCTGCGCCACGCCGGCGACCTGCGGCACCGAGTGCCACGAGGACTGCATGGTCCAGAGGTCGTAGCGGTCCGGCCCGAAGGTCTGCGCCGTGTACGTGGGCCGCCCGGCGTCGACGATCACGGGGACGCCGTCGGAGGCGACGACGACGGAACCGACGTCGTTGTGGTTGTGCGCCTCGCCGTTGTGGCCGCCCTTGACGGCGAGCGTCAGCCCGGCGGGGGTGCCGGCCTCGGGCCGCACGAGCAGCACCTGGGTGGAGGCCCACCAGGCGGTGCGGGGCAGGGGCGCGGTCGCCCCGGCGGCCAGGGCGTCGCGCCACGCGGTGTCGGTCAGCCCGCGCAGCAGCCGGCCCAGCCCGGCCTCGGCCTGGGCGGCCGGCGCGGCGGCTGCGCCGGGCCCCGACGCGAGCCGGGAGACCGCGTAGGCCGCGGCGTCGGCGTCCCCGACGGCCCGGGCGGCACGGTGCAGGGCGTGCCAGGGGTGGACGTCGGTGGGGCGCGCCTGGGCGTCCGCCACGGAGAGGTACCAGTCGCCGCCCAGGTGCATGCGGTGCGGGAACGCGACGGTCTCGCGCAGGGCGGGCGGCACGACGCCGGGGGCCAGCGCGTCGAGCGCGCCCCCGGTCGCGTGGCGCAGCAGGTCGAGCGCCTCCAGCGCCCGGCAGGCGCCGTTCCACCAGTAGCCGTAGCCCTCGTCGATCGCGCCGTCGTCGGGCAGCGAGGCCACGTACCGGTCGATGCCCTCGACGCAGAGCTCCACCGTCCGCAGGCGGGTGGTGGCGTCGTCGGGGCCGTCGAGCAGGCGCAGCGCCGCGACGAGCACGTTGCCGTGGATCCACGGGTTCCAGTTGTGCACGCGCCCGTCGAGCCCGAGCCAGTGCCAGTCGCGGCGGCGCAGGAACGGTTCGATCACCCGGGTCCGGGCCTCGTGCCGGACGCGCCCGCGCAGGCCGGGGTACCGCTCGTCGAGCAGCGCGCCGAGCACGTGGTCCGCCCAGGCGAGCTGGCCGACCGCCTCCCCGGCACCGAGGTCGAGGTAGGGGTCGGTCACGGTGGGCAGGACGGCCCCGTGGACCGCCCGGGTGTCGTCGTGCGCGGGCCAGCACCAGGAGCTCTGCTCGCAGAGCTGCCAGATCCCGTCGGCCGCCTCGTCGACCCAGCGGTCCTCGAGGGTGGTCGCCGCCGCCAGGACGGCCCGGGAGAGCCGGTGCTGGCGCGCGAACACGAGCTGTTCGTGGGTGTCGCGGTCGCCGTCGCGGTGCAGCCGGGCGGCGGTGCTGGCCAGCGGCTGGGGCCACGGTGTGCCGAGGTCGGCCCGGGCGCGCGCGACGACGGCACCGGCGGTCGGGTGGACGACGCCGGTGCGCGGCTCCCACACGGAGCGGTCGGTCGCCGGGGCCACGGGCAACGCGTGGTCGGCGGCACGGAGCGCGTCGGCGAGCGTGGTCCGGCGCAGCGCCGGGGCGAGGGCCGCGGCGAGCGGCCCGGTGAATCGGTCGGTCCCCATCTCTCCCCATCGAGATCAGTCACAGGTCATACGCACAGCAAAACGATCGGAAACGATCATCACGGTACAGCAACGCGGTTGACATGGCCAGAACCTGACCTCTTTACTTCGAACATGTTCGGTCACTGCGGACCGGGCGATCGCCACGACGGCGATCGACAGTCGACGGAGAAGGACGGCATGAGCGAGTCAGCGACGATCCACGGGATGCCCGGTGCCACCGGCGTGCACGGCTCGCCGGCTGCCGTGGACAGCTGGGACCGTGACCGGTGGGCCGCCCACGCCGACCACCTGCTCGCCGCCGTCGCGCCGTACACGTCCCCCGGTGGCGCCCGCGTGACGCTGCCCGGTCCCGAGGGCGGCTACGGCCGGGCGATCGACGGGCTCGAAGGCTTCGCCCGCACGTTCCTGCTCGGCGGCTTCCGCCTGGCGGGCGAGCGCGGCGACGACCCCCACGGCTACGCCGAGCGGTTCGCCGCCGGCCTGGCCACCGGGACGGACCCGGCCTCGCCCGAGCGCTGGCCGCGCCTTGCCGAGCACGGGCAGGCCAAGGTCGAGGCCGCCTCCATCGCGCTGATCCTCGACCTGACCCGCCCCTGGATCTGGGACCGGCTCGACGCCGTCGTCCAGGAGCAGGTCGTGGACTATCTCGCCGAGGCCGTCGGCGACGACACCTACCCGCGCATCAACTGGGTCTGGTTCCGGCTCGTGGTCCAGACGTTCCTGCGGGGCGCCGGCGGCCCGCACGCCCTCGCCGAGATGCGCCAGGATCTCGCCACCCACGACACCTTCGCCCGTGCCGACGGCTGGCTCGCCGACGGCGCCGAGCGTTCCTTCGACCACTACAACGGGTGGGCGCTGCACCTCTACCCGACGCTGTGGGCACGCATGGCCGGCGCCCACGACCTGGCCGCCGAGCGCCGCGAGCACGACGTCGCGCAGCTCGACCGGTTCCTCGGCGACGCGCTCGCCCTGGTCGGGGGCGACGGCTCGCCGCTCGTCCAGGGCCGCTCGCTCGCCTACCGCTTCGCCGCCGCCGCACCCTTCTGGGTCGGCGCCATGGCCGAGGTGCCCAGTCACTCGCCGGGCCGTCTGCGCCACGCCGCGAGCGCCGTCGTCGGCCACTTCGCGGGCCGCGGCGCGCCCGACGACGACGGCCTGCTCACGCTCGGCTGGCACCACGCCTGGCCGCGGATCGCGCAGGCCTACTCCGGGCCGGGCTCGCCGTACTGGGCGAGCAAGGGCATGCTCGGCCTCGCGCTGCCCGCCGACCACCCCGTGTGGACCGCGCCCGCCGAACCCCTGCCCGTGCAGACCGGCGACGTGCTGCGCACCGTCGCGGCACCCGGCTGGATCGTCAGCGGCACCCGGGCCGACGGCGTCGTGCGCGTCGTCAACCACGGCACCGACCACGCGCTGCCCGGCGCGCAAGGGGGCGACTCCCCGCTGTACGCGCGGCTCGGCTACTCGACCGCCACCAGCCCGTGGCTCGACGAGCAGAGCTGGGACTCGCCCGCCGAGCAGTCCGTGACCCTGCTCGACGCCGACGGCCGCGCCACCCACCGCACCGGCTTCGAGGTGCTGTGCGGGCCCGAGGTGCGCGGCCACGGCGACTCCGCCGTCGCGGTCGCGGCGTCGCGCGCGGCCGCCCACTGGCTCGACCCCGAGCCCGGCCAGCGCGACCACGGCTCCGGCCGCCGCGGTGCCGCGACACCAGCCGGCACCCTGACGACCGTCTCGCTCGTGCGCGGCCCGTGGGAGGTGCGGTGCGTCCAGGTCGACGACGTGCCCGACGGTGCGGCACCGGTCACGCTGCGCGTGTCCGGCTGGCCCACCGTCGCCGGCGACGGGCTCGACTCGCGGCTCGAACCGCTGGTCGGGGACTGGACCGCCGGCACGCTCGAGCGCGACGGCGCGAGCCCGCTCGGCGAGCACGCCCGGGTCCCGGTGCTGGATGCCGCCGTCGAGCCCGGCCGGCGGCTCGCCGTGCTCCTGACCCTGCGCGGCACCGCGCCCGACCCCGTGCCCGCACCCGACCTCACCGCGGCGGACGATCCCGCCACCCTGACGCTCGACGGCACCGACGCCGTCGTCCGCTGGCCCGACGGCGTCACCACGTCGACCCGTCTGGACTGACGACCCCGCATTCCTGCCACGACGGCCCGACGGCGGGCCGTCCACTCGAAGGAGAGAGCACCGATGAAGCGCATGATCCCCACCGCGGCCGGCACCGCCGCGGTCGTCCTGGCCCTGACGGCCTGCAGCAGCGGCAGCGGCGGCGACGAGCCCGCCGCCGCGGCCGAGGGTCCGGTCACGCTGACCCTGGCCGGGTGGAGCCTGTCGACCACGCCCGAGTTCCAGACGCTCGCCGACGCGTACCACGAGGAGAACCCCGACGTCACCGTCGAGCTCGCCGAGTACGACGCCACCGAGTACGACACGCAGATGATCGCCGACCTGGCGGCCGGCTCCGCCCCCGACATCTACGTGCAGAAGAACCTCAAGAACTTCTGGACGTACCAGGACGGCGGCCAGCTCATGGACGTCTCCGACGTCACCGAGGGGCTCGACCCGGCGACCGGCGGCGTCGACTTCTACGAGGTCGACGGCTCCAGCTACGCCGTGCCGTACCGGCAGGACTCCTGGGTCCTGTACTACAACAAGGACCTGTTCGAGCAGGCCGGCGTCGCGGAGCCCGACGGTTCCTGGACGTGGGACGACTACGCCACCGCCGCCGAGGACCTCACCAGCGGTCTCGAGGAGGCCGGCAGCGACGCCCTCGGCACCTACCAGCACTCGTGGCAGTCGGTGGTGCAGGGATTCGCCCTGGCACAGACCGAGGGGGCCGACCTCACCAGCGGTGACTTCGGCTACCTCGAGCCGTTCTACGACCAGGCGGTCGCGCTGCAGGACGCCGGGGCGCAGGCCGACTTCGGCACCGTCACCACGAACCAGCTCACCTACCAGGCGCAGTTCGGCACCCAGCAGGCCGCGATGATGCCGATGGGCTCCTGGTACGTCGCCACCCTGCTCGCGCAGCAGGAGTCCGGCGAGGCCGACGAGTTCGCGTGGGGCATGGCACCGATCCCGCAGGTCGACGCCTCCACCACCGGCACCGACGCCACCCCGGTGACCTTCGGCGACCCGACCGGTCTGGGGATCAACCCGGCCCTCGACGAGGAGAAGGTCGCCGCCGCCAAGGACTTCCTGGCCTTCGCCGCGGGCGAGGGCGGCGCACAGGCGCTCGCCGAGATCGGCATCACGCCGGCGCTGCTGAGCGACAGCGTCGTGGAGACCTACTTCGGCCTGGACGGCGTGCCCACCGACGAGCTGTCGCAGTTCGCGTTCGCCACCCACGACACCCGCCCGGAGAACCCGGTGGACGCCGACACCGCCGCCCTGCAGAACATCCTGGGCGACACCCACTCGGAGATCATGTCCGAGTCGTCGTCCGTGGCCGACGCCATCGAGGGCGCGGAGTCCCGCGCCGCCGCCGAGGTCGGCTGAGCCACCGGCCCGGACGGGAGCAGTCCCGCACTGGTCCCCACCTCCCCGGGGGTGCCGCCGCCCACCGCGGCACCCCCGGGCCCACCCGCCAGACACAGGAGTCCCTCATGGCGACGACCGCCGTCGACGACCGCCGCAGCGGTCCACCCGGCCCCCTCCCGGACGCGCCGCCCGGTCCCCGCCGACGTCGGCCGGGCAGCCGGCTGAAGCGGCGCAACACCCTCATCGGGTGGAGCTTCATCCTGCCGAACTTCATCGGGTTCGCGCTGCTGACCCTCATCCCCGTGGTGACGCTGTTCTACCTGTCCCTGACGGAGTGGAACGTGTTCGGCGGGGCCGAGTGGGTCGGTCTCGACAACTTCACGCGGCTGGTCGGCGACCCCAGCTACCGCACCGCGCTGTGGAACACGATCTACTACTCGGCCGTGCACATCCCGGCCACGCTGGTGGCGTCGCTGTGCCTGGCGCTGCTGCTGAACCGCAAGCTGCGCGGGGTCGCGTTCTTCCGCACGGTCGCGTTCTTCCCGTACATCACCTCGATCGTGGCGATCGCGGTGGTCTGGAACATGCTGTTCAGCCCGGAGTACGGGCCGATCAACCAGTTCCTGTCCTTCCTCGGGGTCGAGAACCCGCCCGGATGGACCACGTCGGCCGACTCCTCGATGCCCGCCGTGATCATCGTCGGCGTCTGGCGCGAGATGGGCTACTACATGCTGCTCCTGCTCGCCGGGCTGCAGACGGTGCCCCCCGAGCTCTACGAGGCCGCGCGCGTCGACGGCGCCGGGGCGTGGTCCCGGTTCTGGAACGTCACGCTCCCGTGCCTGCGGCCCACCATGTTCTTCGTCACCGTGATCCTCACGATCAACAGCCTCAAGGTCTTCGACCTCATCCTCGTGATGACCGACGGCGGCCCCGGCCAGTCGACGCTGGTGCTGAGCCAGTTCATCTACGCCAAGGGCTTCGAGGAGAACCAGTTCGGGTACGCCTCCGCCGTCGCCGTGACGCTGTTCTTCCTCTGCATCACCGTGACGATCGTCCAGTTCCTCTGGAACCGAAGGAGGGACGCCTGATGGCTGCCGTCTCCCCGCCCGCGGCCGGCGCGTCGGCCACCCCGCTGCGGCCTGCCCAGGTGCGCGCCCGGTGGCGGCGCCAGGCGTCCCGCGTGGCCGGCTACACCGCCCTGGCCGTGGCCGCCGCCGGCATCCTGCTGCCGTTCGTGTGGATGGTGATCTCCTCGCTGAAGGAGAACAACCAGGTCTTCACGGTGCCGCTGCAATGGATCCCCGACCCGTTCGTGTGGCAGAACTACGTCGACATCTGGGCGAAGTCCGACATGACGACGTGGATCAAGAACACCCTGGTCCTGTCGGTGAGCGTGACGTTCCTGCAGGTCCTCACCGGAAGCTTCGCGGCCTACGGGTTCTCGAAGATGCGCTTCCCGGGACGCGACGCGCTGTTCCTGCTGTACGTCGCCACCATCGCGGTGCCGTGGCAGGCGTACATGATCCCGCAGTTCGTGATGCTCTCGAACGTCGGGCTGTCCAACACCCTCTGGTCGATCCTGGCGCTGCAGACCTTCAGCGCGTTCGGCGTGTTCCTCATGAAGCAGTACTACGAGTCGATCCCGGAGTCGCTGAGCGAGGCCGCCCGGATCGACGGCATGAGCGAGTACGGCATCTGGCGGCGGATCATCCTGCCGCTGTCCACGCCGGCCATCGCGAGCCTGACGCTGCTGACCTTCGTCAACACCTGGAACGACTACCTCGGACCGCTGATCTACCTGCGCAGCCCCGACCTGTGGACGCTGCAGCTCGGCCTGCAGACGTTCGTCGGGCAGTACAACGCGGAGCACGCCCTCATCATGGCGGGCTCGGTGATCTCCGTGCTGCCTATCGCCGTGATCTTCCTGTTCGGGCAGAAGTTCTTCGTGCAGGGCATCGCCACGGCGGGGGTCAAGGGATGAGCGCGAGCCCAGAGGGGCACCGGATGAGCGCGAGGAGCCCCCGCGCCGGGACGCCGCGCCGTCGGCTCGTCAGCCAGGAGACGTACGAGACGGTGTTCGGCACCGTGTACGTCGGTCTGGCCACCAACGCGATGCTCGTCGTGGCCTGCCTCCCGGTCCTCGTGCTGCTGGCCACCACGGACCCGCGCGCGTCCTGGCCTGCCCTCGCGGTGGTCGCCCCGCTCGTGGCGCCCGCCCTCGTCGCCGCGTTCGCCGTCTTCTCCGCCCTGTCGGCCGACGGTTCGACGACGGCGGTCCGCACCTTCTGGCAGGCGTACCGGCGGCACGCCCGGCGCGCCCTGGCGATCGGGGCGATGACCAGCGCCGTCGTCGTCGTGCTCGCCGTGGACGTCGCTGCCGTCTGGGGTGCGCGCATCGGCGCCGCGGCGATCCCGGTGTTCGTCACCCTGCTGGTGCTGACGGTGCTCACCGCGCTGGTGGCGCTCGTCGCCGTGCCCGAGCTGCCCACGGTGCGGCTCCGCGACCTGCTGCGCACCAGCCTCTACCTGGCGGTGCGCCGCTGGTATCTCAGCGTCGCCGCCCTGGCCGTCCTCGGCATGCTCCTGAGCATCGTCGCCACCCGGCCGGCCGTCGGCCTCGGGTTCGTCGCCGCCCCGCTGCTCTTCGTCGTCTGGGGCGGGTGCCGGTTCGCCCTGCGGTCCGCCCTGCCCGACGGCGAGGCCCGGCGGGCGCCCGGCGTCGCCGCCTCCTGAACCACCCCGACGGCGCATCCTGGTGCGCCGGAAAGCGAGATCGACCCATGCCCTCCATCGACGTCCGCGCCGCGGCGACCGACTCCTCGTCCGGTGCGGCTCAGCCCGCGCCGGGTGACCTCGCCGGTGCCGTCGCCGCTGCCGTGGCGACCGTCCGACGCAACGCCGCGGCCTTCGGCACGCGGTACCCGGACTCCACCACCCGGGAGAACCTCTACCCGCTGCGCCCCGCCACCGCCGAGTTCGCCGAGGGTGCCAACCGTGACTGGACCACCAGCTTCTGGCCGGGCATGCAGTGGCTCGCCGTGGAGCTCACCGGCGACGCGGACCTGCGGGCCTCCGCGCTGGCGCACGCCGCCGACTTCGCCCGGCGGGTGCACGCCGGGGAGGACCTCGACACCCACGACCTCGGCTTCCTGTACACGTTGTCCAGCGTCAACGCGTGGCGGCTGGCCGGCGACGCCGCCGCCCGCGACGCGGCCCTCGCGGCCGCCGACCACCTCATGACGCGGTTCCTGCCGTCGGCGGGGATCATCCAGGCGTGGGGTGACCTGTCCGACCCGGCCCAGCGCGGGCGCACCATCGTCGACAGCCTCATGAACATGCCGCTGCTGACCTGGGCCACCGAGACCACCGGTGACGGGCGGTACGCGGACGTCGTGGCCCGCCACGTGGTCCAGGTGCGCACCCACCTGCTGCGGGACGACGACTCCACGTTCCACACGTTCTACTGGGACCCGGAGTCGGGGCAGCCGTTGCGCGGTGCCACCGAGCAGGGTGCGGGCGACGACTCCTGCTGGGCCCGGGGCCAGGCGTGGGGCATCTACGGGTTCGCGCTGCACCACCGCACCTCGGGTGACGTGGCGTCGCTGCGTGCCGCCGAGCGCTGCGCCGACTACTTCCTCGCGCACCTGCCCGCCGACGGCGTGCCCTTCTGGGACCTCGTCTACACCGACGGCTCGGACGCACCGCGCGACTCGTCGGCCGCCGCCATCGCGGCCTGCGGGCTCCTCGAGCTGGCCTCGGTGTCGCACGACGCCGGGACCGCGGCGCGCTACGAGGCCGCCGGACGGGAGATGCTCGCGGCGCTCGTCGCCGGGTACACCCCGGGGCCGGACCAGGCGTCCGACGCGCTGCTGCTGCACGCCGTCTACGACGCCCCCAAGGGCAAGGGCGTCGACGAGGGCTGCCTGTGGGGCGACTACTACTACCTCGAGGCGCTGACCCGCCTCACGCTGCCGGGCTGGGTCTCGCCCTGGTGGCCCGCCACCCCGGCCGACGACGGCACCGACGGAGGGAACGCATGATCCTCGACCAGTTCCGGCTCGACGGGAAGACCGCCCTGGTCACCGGCACCAGCCGTGGCCTCGGGCAGGGCGCCGCGGTGGCGCTCGCGGAGGCGGGTGCCGATGTCGCGCTGCTGGACCGCAGCGAGCCCACCGAGACGATCGCGCGCATCGAGGCACTCGGCCGCCGGGCGTTCAGCGTGCGGCGCGACCTCGCGACGGCGACGCCGGCGGAGCTCGACGCGGCGGTGGCCGAGGTGGTCGCGGAGCTCGGGGAGGTGGACGTGCTCGTCAACAACGCGGGCACGATCCGCCGTGCCCCGGCCGCGGAGCACCCGGCCGAGGACTGGGACACCGTGCTCGCCGTGAACCTCGACGCCGTCTTCCACCTCTCGCGGGCCGTGGGCCGCGGCATGCTCGAACGCGGCGCCGGCTCGATCATCAACGTCGCCTCGATGCTGTCGTTCCAGGGCGGCATCCTCGTGCCGGGCTACGCGGCGTCCAAGCACGCCGTCGTCGGCCTGACCAAGGCGCTCGCCAACGAGTGGGCGGGCCGCGGCGTCAACGTCAACGCCGTCGCGCCCGGGTACATGGCCACCGACAACACCGCCCCCATCCGCGCCGACGAGGCGCGCGAGCAGTCGATCTCGGCGCGCATCCCGGCCGGCCGGTGGGGCACCCCCGAGGACCTCGCCGGGATCTTCGTCTACCTCGCCTCGCCCGCCTCCGCCTACGTGCACGGCGCCGTCGTCCCCGTCGACGGCGGCTGGCTCGTGCGCTGAGAAACGACCGAAGGAGCACCACCATGGAACAGCGTTACGCCACGAACCCCACCGAGATCCCCGGCCTGACGACGCAGGGCCTGCGCGAGCGGTTCCTCGTCGAGGACCTCTTCGTGCCCGGCGAGGCACGGACCGTGTACACCCACCACGACCGCATCGTGCTCGGCGGCGTCCTGCCGGCGGGCGAGCCGGTCGCGCTGCCGAACCCCGACGAGCTGCGCGCGGAGTACTTCCTGGAGCGGCGCGAGGTGGGGATCGTCAACGTCGGTTCCACCGGCACGGTGACCACCGACGGCGAGACGTACGAGCTGCCGCACTGCGCCGTGCTGTACATCGGCAGCGGCACGCGGGACGTGTCGTTCGCCGGCGACGGGGCGGCGTTCTACCTGTTCAGCGCCCCCGCGCACACCTCGTACCCGACGGTGCTGACGCTCCCGGGCGAGGGCAACACCCTCGAGCTCGGCGACCAGGTGACGTCGAACCGTCGCTCCCTGGAGCAGGTCGTCCACGCGAACGGCGTGCAGTCCTGCCAGGTGGTCATGGGGGTCACGCGCCTGCACGACGGTTCCATGTGGAACACGATGCCCGCGCACACCCACGACCGGCGCACCGAGTGCTACCTGTACTTCGACCTCGACGCCGACGCCCGGGTGCTGCACCTGTGCGGCGAGCCGACCGAGACGCGCCACCTCGTCGTCGCAGACCGTCAGGCGATCATCTCGCCGAGCTGGTCGGTGCACTCGGGCGTGGGGACGTCGTCGTACGCGTTCGTGTGGGCCATGGCGGGGGAGAACCAGGACTTCACCGACATGGACGCGGTGCCGCCGACGGACATCCGCTGAGGGAACGCCCCTCGGCGCGAGGGAGTACCGCCCGCGCCGAGGTAGTGGGACTCGCGCCGAGGTAGTAGGGCTCGCGCCGAGGTAGTACCGCTCGCGCCGAGGTAGGGGGTCGCGCGCCGAGGTAGTGGTCAGGCCCCGTAGACCTTGCGCTCGTCCGGCATGAGGATCCAGAACACGATGTACGCCAGGACCTGCGGGCCGGGGATGAGGATCGAGAGGGCCGTCAGGAGGCGCACGAGGCCCCGGCTCCAGCCGAAGTAGTCGGCTATGCCGGCGCAGACCCCGCCGATCACGCGGCCGTTGCTGGGGCGGTAGAACTTACGGGGCTGCTGGACGGTCTGAGGGTTGCTCATGCCTCCACGCTAGGCACGACGGCGGTACCTCGGTATCCGGTGACCCCCGGATTCGACCCCGGGTCACCCTGAGGTCGCCGATCCGACCGGCACTCCGTGTTCTGACCGGCATTCCGAACTGCCGGTCAGAACACGAAGTGCCGGTCTGAACGTGTCAGTGGTCGGGTCGGGCTTCGCCGACGACCGGCCGGCGGGCCAGCAGGTCCTCCGGGACGAGGTGCGCTCCGACCACCCCGCTGAGCAGCTCCGGATCGATCGGCGCACCCCGGCGCAGCACGCTGATCGCGCCGGTGGGCTCCAGCAGCGCGACCGCGACGTCGTCGTAGCGCGCCACGCCCGCGAGCCGGAGCCGGGACGCCAGCTCGGCGGGGGAGACGTGGGCGCGGCGCAGCTGCTTCTCCAGCACGCGGCCGTCGGCCAGGAGCAGCACCGGTTCGGAGGAGACTGCCCGGGCGCCGAACGGCATCGCCCGCAGCCCCCCGGCGACGGCCTGGAGGCCGACGAGGGTCAGCAGCGCCACCAGTCCGCCGCCCAGCACCGCGACCTCGCCCAGCGCGGCGCGCCCCAGGACGGCGCCGAACGCGATGATCGCCACGAGGTCGTAGCTGGACATCGCTCCGAGCATCCGTGGGCCGAGGACCCGCACCAGGAGCACCATCGCGAGATACATCCCGACGGTGGCCAGGACGACGGCGAGCGCCTCCGTCGGGGTCAGCCAGAGCAGGTCTCCGAGCGGGTCGAGCATCGGCGGATCTCCTGGTGTCGGGTGCGGGGCACCCCGAGGATCTCATCCTGGCACCGGCACGGGGCCGACGGCGGGACTCGCGCGTGCAAGATCGCGCCGGCTGGGCACACAGTCAAAGCATGGGGAGCAGAGCGCACACCGGCGGGCTCGCCGCCACCGCCACCGCCGCCGTCGTCGTCGCCGTCGTGTCGGCGCTGGCGGTGGCCGGGTGCGCGGGTCCGGGCGCGACGGGCACGCCCGAGCCCGCGGACGTGCCCGACTACCGGTGTGCCGACGAGCCGGTCCCGCCGGCCGTGCTGGACGGTGGTCGCTCGGCCGCGACGCTCGGCGAGCACGGACAGGCCGCGCTCCGAGGCGAGGAGGTACCCGCGATCGAGCCGGCGGACTGGCTCGTGGTGTCGGAGTCGGACCGATGGGTCGCGCTGATCCGGGAGCTCGACGCGCCGCAGGACCGCGGTGCCGGGGACGTCCGCACGCACGAGATCCTCACCGTGCAGCGGGACGTCGCGGCGGACGCGGCCTCTGCGTGGTGGCTGAGCATGTCCGGGGAGTGCACCCTCCGGCGTGATGTCGGGGAGGGGGTCGCGACGCTGACCCTGGATCCGGACCACGCGCCGGACCCGGCGTCGACGCAGGTGGCCGTGCTCGTGACGGAGCAGAGCTGCAACTCGGGCGAGGACGCGGAGGGCAGGGTCATGCTGGTCGAGCTGACGGAGTCGAGCGACGTGGTGGACCTGGTCGTCGTCGTCGCGCCCAGGGGCGGCGACCAGAGCTGTCCCTCGAACCCGGCGACGCCGTTCGTCGTCGAGCTGGACGCGCCGTTGGGCGACCGGGTCGTGCGCGACGCCGCGGTCGTGCCGCCACGCGAGCTCGAGCCCGCCGGATAGGTCATCGTTCGGCACTTCCTGCCTCGTTCGGCAGTTCAAGCTGCCGAACGAGGCAGGAAGTGCCGAACGGGCTCACCAGCCGCCGGGGTTGAGGATCTTGCGGATCCGCTTCTCGGAGACCGCGCCGTCGGTGCCGAGCTGTTGCGCGAACAGCGAGACGCGCAGCTCCTCGAGCAGCCAGCGCACCTCGGCGAGCTCGGCCTCCCGCGCAGGGTCCGCGCCGCCGGCGGCGTACGCGGCCCGGGCGCGGTCGTACGCCTCGGTGACGTCGTGCACCTTCCAGGCGAGCTCGGCGTCGCGGTGCGGGTTCGACTGCGCCTTCTCCAGCCGGTACGACGCCGCCCGCAGGTAGCGCACCAGGTGCGGCACGCGGCGGGGCGGGGTCGCGGCGACGAACCCGTCGAAGACCAGCCCGGCCACGTGGTCGCGGATGTCCTGCAGCGTGTTGAGCAGCGCGAGGGACGACGACGCCCGTACCTCGCCCTCGACGGTCCGCCATGCGCTGAGCGCGGCCACCACGTGGCCGACGATCCGGTGCACCTCGTCCTCCAGGTGCTGCCGCACGAACGCCACCGCCTCCTTGTACGACTCGGCGTCCCTGATCTGTACAGCGACCGGTCCGCCGGTCGGCGTGCCAGGTGCCTTGTCCCCGTCCGGGCTGGTCAGCGCGATGACCGCGGCCAGCTGGAGGTCGGCGACGAGCGCCTCGGTGTTGCGGTACGGCGCCGCGGCGAGCGTCAGCGACTGCTTCGACGTCCACCGCGAGGTGATGCGCGCGGTCGCCAGCGCCGTCTCCGACAGCAGCAGCCGCCGCACCCCGCGCTCGTGCGCCGCGTCCTGCGCAGCGGCGTCGGCCAGCACCCGTAGCGCCACCGAGGGGCCGGTCCGCCCGTCGCGCTGCGCACCCCGCTCCTCGACCAGCGCCGGATATCCCTGCACCACGACCCCGCCTCCGAGGTCGGTCGACACCACCCGAGGCAGCCCCCCGTCGACCAACGACGAAGGCCACGTCGACAGCCCGGTCTCCTCCGCCACCACAGCGCCCGAGACGCCCGACGAACCCCGAGTGGTGCTGGACGGGCCAGCGGCACCGGACGTACCGCCGTCGGGCACGGAGGTTGGTGCGCCGCCGTCAAGCCGTAGCGGAGGGCCCCCTGGGGCCCGTGAGCGAGGCGGCGCACCAGCATCCGCGCCCGACGGCCCCGATCCCGACCCAGAAGCAGCCCGCGCGGCCTCCTCGAGCGCGACCCCGACAGCCCCCTTCACGGCCGCCCGCACCGCAGCCTCCGCCTGCGGGGCCAGCCGCTTCTGCAGCGAGAGCAGGTCCTTCGACTCGTCGAGCGGCACGGGCGTCACGGGCTTCGAGCGCTTCCCCCGAGCCTTCCCGCCCTTGCGCCCGCGGCCGTCACCCGGCGAGCCGGACGCGTCCTCGACCCGGAAGGTCATGCGCAGGTGGCCCGGGAGCCGCTCGACGCGCTCGGCGTCCCAGACGTCGTCGGGGATGACGACGTCGCGCAGCTCGCGCACGGCGCGCGAGAACTCGACGTGGAACGGCGACGCCATGTCACCGGCCCGCGTCATGTCCTCCCACGCGGGCGTGTTCTCCCGCAGCCAGTGCGCGACGGCGGCCCCGACGTCGGGCGCAGGGACCAGCTCGCGCCGCACGGCCTTGGGCAGCGAGCGGATGGTGGCGACGCAGAGCTCGTCGAGCAGCCCGGGGACCATCCAGTCGAAGCCCTCGGGCGCGACCCGGTTGAGGATCGACAGCGGGACGTGGACGGTGACGCCGTCGGCGTCCGTGCCGGGTTGGAACTGGTAGGTGAGCGGCAGGGTGACGTCGCCCTGCGTCCACGTCTCGGGGAACTCGGTGGTGTCCACGGCGGCGGCGTCGACGAGCTGGTCGAGCGTGAAGGTCAGCAGGTCGGGGTCGTCGCGCCGGGCCTTGTTCCACCAGGTGTCGAAGTGCCGGGCGCTGACCACGGACGCCGGCACGCGCTCGTCGTAGAACGCGAAGAGGTCGTCCTCGCTGGCGACGAGACCGCGCTGTCGGGAGCGGGCCTCGAGCTCCTCGGCCTCGGCGAGCAGGCGGCGGTTCTCGGCGAAGAACCGGTGGTGTGTGGTCCACTTCCCCTCCACGAGGGCGTGCCGGACGAACATCTCCCGGGCTGCCTCAGGGTCGACCTTCGCGAACAGGACGGGCCGGTCGGCGACGATCGGCACGCCGTAGAGCAGCACCTTCTCGGTGGCCATGGCGGCGCCCTGCTTGCTGGACCAGTGCGGGTCGGCGTAGGTGCGCTTGGCGAGGTCGCCGGCGAGCTCCTCGGCCCACTCGGGCTGGATGCGGGCGACGTCGCGGGCCCACAGCCGGGAGGTCTCCACGAGCTCGCCCGCCATGATCCAGGCGGGTGGCTTCTTGCTCAGCGGCGAGCCGGGGAAGATGGCGAACCGCGCGCCGCGCGCCCCGAGGTACTCGTTGCGGGCGCGCTTGGCGGCCTGCCGCAGCGCCCGGGCGCGGGCCTCGCCGCGCAGGTGCGCCACGGAGGACGCCTTGACGTCGCTGGTCTCCTGCATGCCCACCTGGGAGAGCAGCCCGGCGAGCAGCGACCGGTGGACGGTGTCGCCGTCCCAGACGTGCCGCCAGTCCTCCGAGTTCTCGGGGTCGGCAGGTTGTGCCGCTCGTGCCGGGCGGGACAGGTCGATGCCCAGCGGGCCGGACATCTGCCGGAGCTGCGCGACGACGTCCTGCCACTCGCGCACGCGCAGGAAGTTGATGTACTCGGCCCGGCACGTGCGCCGGAACGCGGAGGAGCCCATCGCGTGCTGCTGCGAGCGCAGGTACTCCCACAGGTTGAGGTAGGTGAGGAAATCCGACGTCGGGTCGGTGAACCGGGCGTGCAGCTGGTCGGCCTGCGCGCGGGACTCGGCCGGGCGTTCGCGCGGGTCCTGGATGGACAGCGCGGCGGCGATGATCGCGACCTCGCGGGCGACGCCGTGCTTCGCGCCCTCGATGATCATGCGGGCCAGGCGCGGGTCCATGGGGAGCTGCGCGAGGGTGCGTCCGACGTCGGTCAGCCGCGCTTCCCTCGTCCCGCTGCCGTCGCGCTCCTGCACCGAGAGCGCGCCGAGCTCGGTGAGGAGCTGGACGCCGTCGCGCACCGCGCGGGTGTCCGGGGGCTCGACGAACGGGAACTTCGCGACGTCGTCGGGCGTGGTGACGACGCCGACGGAGATCATCTGCAGCAGCACCGACGCGAGCGAGGTGCGCAGGATCTCGGGCTCGGTGAACTCCGGTCTGCTCTCGAGGTCGTCCTGCGCGTAGAGGCGGATCGCGACGCCGTCGGCGACGCGGCCGGAGCGGCCGGAGCGCTGGTTCGCCGAGGCCTGCGAGATCGGCTCGATCGGCAGCCGCTGCACCTTGGTGGCCTTGGAGTACCGGGAGATGCGCGCGGTGCCCGGGTCGACGACGTAGTGGATGCCGGGCACGGTCAGCGAGGTCTCGGCGACGTTCGTGGACAGCACGATCCGTCGCGAGGAGTGCTGCTGGAACACGCGGTGCTGCTCGGCGGCGGACAGCCGCGAGTACAGGGGCAGGATCTCGACGTGCTGCGGGTGCTTCGGGTCGCGGGCGCGCTCCTTGAGGTGGCCCTCGAGGGCGTCGGCGGCGTCGTGGATCTCCCGCTCGCCGGAGAGGAACACGAGGATGTCGCCGGGGCCCTCGCGCATGAGCTCGTCGCACGCCTCGACGATGCCGGTGACGAGGTCCTTCTCCTCGCCCTTCTTCTTCTGGGGCTTGTCCGGGTCCGTGTCGGGGGAGAGCGGCCGGTAGCGGATCTCGACGGGGTAGGTGCGCCCGGTGACCTCGATGACCGGGGCGTGGTCCGGCAGGACGTCGACGACGGCGTCGGGCGCCCCGCCGCCGCGCGCCAGCGACGCCGGGGAGAAGTGCGCCGCGAACCGCTCCGAGTCGATCGTCGCGGAGGTGATGATCAGCTTGAGGTCGGGGCGGCGCGGCAGCAGCCGGGACAGGTACCCGAGCAGGAAGTCGATGTTGAGGGACCGCTCGTGCGCCTCGTCGATGATGATCGTGTCGTAGGCGAGCAGCTCCGGGTCGCGCTGGATCTGCGCGAGCAGGATGCCGTCGGTCATGACCTTGACGAGGGTGTCCGCGCTGGAGGTGTCGGTGAACCGCACCTGGTAGCCGACGACGCCGCCGAGAGGCTGGGGCCGAGCTCCGTTGATCTCCTCGTTGACCCGCTCGGCGACCGACCGCGCCGCGATGCGTCGCGGCTGCGTGTGCCCGATCTGGCCGGCCCGGCCCCGGCCGAGCTCGAGGAGGATCTTGGGCAGCTGGGTCGTCTTGCCGGAGCCGGTCTCGCCCGCGACCACCACGACCTGGTGCTTCTCGATCGCGGCGGCGATGTCCTCGCGCCGGGCGGAGACGGGTAGCTGCTCGGGGTACGTGATGGGCGGGACGACGACGGCGGCTCGCGCGGCCGCTGCCCGTTCGAGCTGGTCGCGGCTCACCCGCGCCGGTCCACGGCCGTTCCGCGCGCCACGGTCCCGGTTCCCGCCGTTCCGCGCCGCGCCGGACTTCCGCGCCCCGCGGCCGCGCCGCCGTCGGGCGCCGTCCTGGCCGGTGCGCTGCCCGGCCTGCTGGCCGGCGCGACGGTCCGCGCGGTCGCCGCGAGCGCCGCCGTCGTCGGCGGGCTGCGGGGCGGGGGATGGCTCAGTGCTCACGACGTCTCATTCTCCCAGCCCCCGCAACCTCATTCGGCGGTCGGTGCCGACGGCGCGAGCAGCGCCGCCGCGGTGGCGCGGGCCTCGGTCACTGCAGACGGGCGGCCGCCAGCCGTCGAGAGCACCAGCGCGCCTTCGTACAGCAGGTGCACCGACGCTCCGGACGTCTCGGGCGAGGACAGACCCGCGCCGGCGGCGAGGGCGACGAACAGCCGGCGCATCCAGTCCTTCTCCTGGCGGACGACGTCGCGGGTCGCCTGGTCGCCGGCACCCACCTCGGCGTAGGCGTTGACGAAGGCGCACCCGCGGTCCTGCCCGGCGTGCCACTCCTCGAGGGCGTCGAAGACGGTGAGGAGGCGACGTCGCGGGTCGGGCTGTGCCGCGACGAGCTCCAGGACGTGGTGCTGCCAGCGCGCACCGCGGCGGGTGAGGTACTGCGCGACGAGCCGGTCCTTGGAGCCGAACCGGTCGTAGAGCGTCTTCTTCGTCGTGCCGGCCTCGAGGGCGACGAGGTCGACGCCGACGGCGCGGATGCCGCGGGCGTAGAAGAGCTCGCTGGCCGCGTCGAGCAGGCTGTGTCCGGCCGGGGTGAGCTCGGGCTCGGCGAAGACGGGGACGGGGGTCTCGGTCGTGGTCGTCATGGTGCGCTCCCGGAGAAGAGGGTACTGCGAGTATACAGACCGGTGTGGTTACGTCGCTGGCATGGGACGAGACACCGTGGCAGCCGTCGGACTGGTCGTGTTCTGGAGCTCCGGCTTCATCGGGGCGGACCTGGGCACCCGTGACGCGTCGTCGCTGACGCTGCTCGCCTGGCGCTACCTGTTCGCCGGCGTGCTGGCCGTCGCGGTCCTCGCCGTGCTGTCCGCGCGCCGGCGCCGCGTGACCCACCGGCGCGCGCGCCACGCCGTCGTCGTCGGCCTGCTGACCCAGGCCGGCTACCTGAGCGGCATCGTCGGAGGCGTCGCCCTCGGTGTCGACGCCGGGACGGCGGCGCTCGTGGCCGCGCTGCAGCCGCTGGTCGTGGCGTTCCTCGCCCACGCGGCCTGGGGCGAGCGCACGACGTCGGGCCAGCGCGTCGGTCTCGCCCTCGGGCTGATGGGCGTGCTGCTCGTCGTCCTCGGTGACCTGGGACAGGGGACCGCGCCGTGGTGGGCGTACCTGCTCCCGCTCGGCGGCATGCTGTCGATGTCCGTCGGGACGGTCCTGGAACGCCGGGCGCCCGGCGGCGGGGACCTCCTGGGTGACCTGGCCGTGCACACCCTCGCGGCGGGAGCGGCGCTCGTCGGCATCGCGGCCGTGACCGGGCGGATGGCACCGCCCGAGAGTGCGCCGGGGTTCTGGGTGGCCGTGGTGTGGCTGGTGCTCCTCGCCACCGTGGGCGGGTACGGGTGCTACCTCGTGGTGCTGCGGCGGAGCGGGCCGCAGGCCGCGAGCACCCTGCTCTACCTCACGCCGCCGGTCACCGCGGCCTGGGCGGGGCTGCAGCTCGGTCAGGTCCCCGGGCTGCTCGCCGTGCCGGGGGCACTCGTCTGCGCGGCCGCCGTCTGGCTCGTGGCCCGCCGGGACCGGCCTCGTCAGCCGGTGCCGGGAGCGGCCCGGGCGTAGCGGCCGGCCAGGACGCGCACGTGCTCGACCAGCTCCGGCGGTTCGGTGACGTGGAAGTCGAACCCGAGCATGCCGCTCCACACGGCGACGGTCTCGACGCTGTCGCCGCCGGTCACCAGCACGGACCGCCCGTCCGGCAGCGCCTCGACGGTGCCGACCGCGGGGTTGATGCGGGCCAGCACCTGCTCCGCCGTGGCGTCCACGACGATGCGGGCGTGCACGGCCCACCCGGTCCGGGCGACCTCGCGGACCACGAACTCGGTGAGGTCGCCCGGGAACGGTGCCGGGGTGAACCTGCGCCCGCCGGGGGTGCGCAGCCGGAGCCAGTCGACGCGGTACGGGGCCCAGCCCTCGCCGGTGGCGGCGCGGGCCACCAGGAACCACCGCCGCTGCCACGCGACGAGGTGGTACGGCTCGAGCTCGACGGGCTCGCCCTGGTAGAAGGCCCGCAGCCCCTGGTGGTCGCGGATCGCGTCGGCGACGGCGGTCAGGGTGTCGGGATCGACCGGCGGGTCCTCGACGTCGGAGTCGGTGTTGGCGGGACCGGCCGTGCTGGCCGAGCGCAGGGCCGCGAGCCGGCGGCGCAGGCGGTCCGGCATGACCTGCTCGAGCTTGGTCAGGGCGGACTGCCCGGACTCCTCGAACCCGGCGGTCCCCGTCGCGGAGCGGAGGCCGACGGCGACGGCGACGGCCTCGGCGTCGTCCAGCAGGAGCGGGGGCAGGCGTGCGCCGGCGCCGAGCCGGTACCGGCCGCCGGGGCCGCGCACCGAGTCCACGGGGTAGCCGAGGTCGCGCAACCGGGCGACGTCGTGGCGGACGGTGCGGTCGGTGACGTGGAGGCGTGCCGCGAGCTCGGCGCCGCTCCAGTCGGGGCGGGACTGGAGCAGGCCGAGCAGCGCGAGCAGGCGGGCCGAGGTGGCCGTCATGAGGTTCCTCCGACGTCGTCGCGACCGGCTCAGAATACCGGAGCGAAATGTTCCTGAACTACTCCTAGCGTCGGAGACAGCAGCAGGGCACGAGCCCCGCACCGACACCGGGAGAACCGCCATGGACACCACCGCTCAGCTCACCGTCCGCCCCTTCGCCGTCGAGGTCCCGCAGGCGGACCTGGACGACCTGCACGAGCGCCTCGAGCGCACCCGCTTCGCCCCCGCCGCCCCTGGCGACTCGTGGGAGTACGGCACGCCCGAGTCCTACCTGCGCGACATGGTCGAGCGGTGGAAGGGCTTCGACTGGCGCGCCGTCGAGGCTCGTCTCGCCGCCTACCCGGGCTTCCGCACCGAGATCGACGGCCAGCCGATCCACTTCCTGCACGTCCGCTCCGAGCACGCGGACGCCACGCCGCTGCTGCTCGCCCACACCTACCCCGGCTCCGTGCTCGACTTCCTCGACATGATCGACCCGCTCGTGGACCCGGTCGCCCACGGCGGCCGCGCCGAGGACGCCTTCCACCTGGTGATCCCGTCCGTGCCCGGGTTCGGCTTCTCGACGCCCCTGGTGGGGCAGAGCTGGACGACGGCGCGGGTCGCGCGGGCCTACGACACCCTCATGCGGGCGCTCGGCTACGACGCCTACGGCGTGCACGGCAGCGACAACGGCGCGCTCGTCGGCCGCGAGCTCGCCGTCGTTGACCCGGAAGGGTTCCTCGGGGCGCACGTGCTCCAGCTCTTCTCGTTCCCGTCCGGGGTCGAGGGCGAGATGGACTCCTTCGGCCCGCGGGAGTACGCGGCGCTGGAGCACATGCAGTGGTTCCGGTCGGTGGGCGCCTACAACACCATGAACGCGTCGCGGCCGCAGACGGTCGCCGCGGGTCTCGCGGACTCGCCGGTCGCGGTGCTGGCCTACCGCGAGCTCTTCGAGAGCTTCGGCAACGGCACGTCGCTCGTGCGGCCCGAGCAGGTGCTGGCCCAGGCGACGCTCTACTGGTTGACCAACACCTACGCGACGGCGGTGCGCCAGTACCACGCCGAGCAGCGCGCCCAGGCGGAGCCCGTGGTCAGCACCGGCCGGATCGGGGTGGCCGTGTTCGCCGACGACTTCCAGACGATCCGCAGCCTCGCCGAGCGGGACAACGCCCGCATCGAGCACTGGTCGGAGCTCCCGCGCGGGGGCCACTTCGCAGCGCTCGAGGTGCCGGACGACGTCGTCGCCGACCTGCGGGCGTTCTTCGCCTGAGGCGGGCGGTTCAGTAGGAGTAGCTGCCGGCGGACAGGCCCATCGCGCCGATGAAGAAGACGAAGAACAGCACGTAGGCGAGGACCGCCAGGACGCCGAGCGCCGTGAAGATGATCGACAGCCACAGCCCCCACTTGCCCAGGGCGTTGTCGTAGCCGACCTTCTTCGACTCCGACAGGGCCATGGCCGAGACCACGATCCCGGCGGGCGCGATGACGAACGCCAGCACGAACCCGATGATCCCCATCGTCTTGCCGGGCGGGTCCGGGGCGTAGGCCGGCTGGTACCCCGCCGGGTAGCCGGGCGCCGCGTAGCCCTCAGGCGGGTAGCCGGGCTGGCCGTACGGCTGCTGCTGGCCGTATCCGGGCTGCTGCCCGTAGCCCTGCTCGGTGCCGGGCTGCGACGGGTCGTGGTGCGGTGTGCCGCCCTGCGGCTCCCCGGCGGGCGTGCCCGAGGAGTCGGGGGTCGAGTACGGCTGCGGCGGCTGGTACGGGTCGGTCATCAGGCCATCCTCCCGGACCGCGGGCGCGCGCACCAGGGGCAGTCTTCACCACTCAGCACATCCGTGATGGGATCGACGGGTGTTCTCGCGACCTCGCACCCCGCTCGACCTGATCCCGCGCCGTGTCCGGGTGCACGCCGTCCGGCAGCTCACCGGTTCGATGGTGCGCACCACGTTCCGGGACGTCGACGGCGCGGACCCGGCGGCGCCGTCGTCCCTCGCCGCGCTGCGAGCGCCCGGTCCGGACGACCACGTCAAGGTCTTCCTGCCCGACCCTGCCACCGGCCGGCTGCACCCGCCGACCGTCGCCGCGGACGGCGGGATCCAGCGCCCGGCCGGCGTCGTGTCGATCTCGCGCGAGCTCACCGTGCGCGCCCAGCGGACGGTCGACGGGGTCGCCGAGGCGGACGTCGACTGGGTGCTCCACGGCGACGACGGTCCGGCGTCGGCCTGGGCGTCCCGGGCCGCCGTCGGCGACGAGGTGGTGCTCGTCGGCCCGAGCGTCAGCACGGGCGTGCCGGACGGCGTCGACCGGCTGACCGTCGTCGTCGACGAGACCGGCCTGCCCGCCGCGGCCCGCTGGGTGGCGGCCCTCGGGCCGGACGTCCGCGCGACGGCGGTCGTGGAGATCGGCGACGACGTCGACGAGTCCTTCGTGGAGGCCGAGCTGGGCCACGCCGACGTCGAGATCCTCTACCGCACCGACGGCCCGGGCCAGCTCGCGGAGGCGGTGCGCTCCCTGGGCGGCCTCGAGGACGGTGAGCTGCTGGTCGCGCTCGGCGAGGCGGGCGAGCTGGTGCCCGTGCGCCGCCACCTGCGGTACGAGGCCGGCACGCGCCCGGACCAGCTCGTGATCGCCGGGTACTGGCGCCGCGGCACCGTCAACCTCGACCACGACCAGCCGCTGGACCCCGCGGACCCGGACTGACCGGGCGCACGGCGGGTGTCGGTGGGTGGCCGCATGCTGGAGGCATGGAGCACTCGACCGCACCACGCACGTACCCGCACGGCGTGCCCTGCTGGATCGATCTCGAACCGCCGGACGTGGACGCGGCGCTCGCGTTCTACGGCGCGCTGTTCGGCTGGACCTTCACGGAGAAGCTGCCGCCCGGCGTGCCCGGCCGCTACGTGGTCGCGTCCCTCGACGGGACGGACGCCACCGCCGTCGCCGCCGTCGCGACGCCCGACGTCCCCGCCGACGGCGCGCTCGCCTGGAACACCTACCTGGCGGTGGACGACGTGGCCGCGTCGGCGGCGCGGGTGGCCGAGCTGGGCGGGACGGTCGTCACGCCGCCGGAGACGGTCGGCCCGCCGGACCGGCCCGCCGGCCGGATGGCCCGCGTCCGCGACCCGCAGGGCCTCCCGAGCAGGCTGTGGGAGGCCGGCACCCGGCTCGGGGCGCAGGTGGTCAACGCCCCGGGCACGTGGAACTTCAGCGTCCTGATCACGCCCGACCCGGCCGCCGCGCTCGCGTTCTACGGGCCCCTGCTGGGCTGGGAGGTCGACCCGGAGCTGGCGGCGGGCATGGCACGGGTGCCCGGGTACGGCCGGCACCTGGCCGGCACGAGCGACCCCGACATCTTCGAGCGGCAGGCGTTCGCCCCGCCCGGCTTCGCCGACGCCGTCGCCCCGATCGAGTCCGACGACGGCCCGGCCCGCTGGTCGGTGGCGTTCGCGGTCGAGGACCGGGACGCCGCCGTGGCGGTGGCCGAGGACGCCGGGGCGACCGTGCTGTCCACCACGGAGACGCCGTGGACCAGGGACGCGGAGGTCCGCGACCCACAGGGTGCCGTGCTCGTGCTGTCGCAGTTCAGCGCGCCGGACGGCGCCTGAGCCGGGAGTCCGTCAGGGGCGACGGGCCTGCACGAACACCACCGAGTCGCCCAGGATCGACATCCGCTCGAGCGTGCGCGCGTCGGCGAGTCCCGCCTCCGTGAGGAGTCGCTCGATGCCGCCGTCGGCGTTGTCCGCGTCGTGGGTGCCGCTGCCCGGTCCGTGGCCGGGCCGGCGTCCGTGCGTGCCCGGCCGGTGCCGGTGACCGTGGCCCGACCGGTGCGCCTCGTGCCCGTCGTGCGCGCCGCCGTCGTGCGCGCCGTCGCGCGCCGAGGAGGGCCCGTGCCCGTGCGCGCTGGCGTGGTCGCCACCGAAGTCGGTGACGGTCACGCGCCCGCCCGGCCGTAGCACCCGAGCGACCTCCGCGGCGAGACGCTCCTTCTCCTCCGCGGGCACGTGGTGCAGCGCCAGGGACGAGACGACGTGGTCCTGGCTGGCGTCCGGCACGGGCAGGCGGTGGGCGAACCCGCGCACCAGCGTGACGTCGCCGCTGCGCCGACGGCGGAGCTTGCGGGCCGCGCGGCGCAGGGACTCGCCGTCGGGGTCCAGCCCCGTGACGGCCGCGTCCGGGACGGCGCGCAGGACCGCGCGGGACAGGTTGCCGGTGCCGCAGCCGACGTCGAGCACTCGCTGACCGGGGCCGATCGCGGCGAGCTCGACCGTCCGGCGGTACAGACGGTCCAGGCGGCGGAACCGGGCGGTGAGGTCGTACCAGGGCATCAGCCAGCCGCGGGACATGCCGGGCAGGAACTCGTGGTCGGACTCGTCCGGGCGGACGTCGTCGAGCATGCGGACTTCGCGGGGCATCAGGCCTCCAGAGGGTGCGGGCGGTCCCATGCTCCTCTGCGGACCCGCAGCGAGGAAACGGTGTTGCCGGACCGGCAAGCGTCGCTCTCGTCGCGGCCCCCCGGCGCCGCCGACCGACCGTGCTCGGGCTGCGCCGCGTCCTGGCCAGGCAATTGATGGCTTCCAGGACTCACGCCGGCTCTCGGAGAAACTCTGGACGGACAACCCTGGTCAGCTCGTCGTGCAGGCTCGCACGCACCACGCCTTGCATCTCCGCACCCAGGGTGTCGCGTACCAACAGGTACAGGTGCTCCAGGATCTCGGGCCGGTTCTCCAGTTCCGCAGCATCCGCCGTGCGAGAGGCCAGGCCCCGCAGGATCAACACCCGCGCGAGCGTCGAGACCGCGAGGCCCGCATTCTCCGCCTCGGCGGACAACTCGTCGAACTGTTCGCCGCTCAGGCGCACCGACAGCACGCGTGGAGCGATGCCCTCACTGTGCGGGCGGGCGCCCACGGCATCGGTAGGCAGCGGCTCGTGGCGTGTCTGCTCAGCCTCGGCTGCTACCTCCTTGATGAGGTCGCGCACGTTGTCGCTCATCGCTTCTCCTTGTTTACCTCTCGGTCCTTGCTCTCGTACACGGCCACCTCGTCGGGGTTCGAGCGCCACGCGCTCGCGCCCCACACGAACCCGGAGCCCTCAGGGTCAGGAACGGTGACCACCGTGATGACGAACCCCGCGGTCTCGGACCACCCGATGGTCCGGTTCGACATGCCCTTCCTCCCCTTGGGGTCAGGGACGAACCACACGGCCTCGGGATCGCTGTATGCCTCGTTCGCCCAGTCAGGCTCGATGTTCGTTTCCCGTGTCTGGCCTTTGCGGCCCTGGCGGTCGCGGATGTGCTCGGTTGCGTGCCGCCAGTCGGGGAGGATCACCACATGCACTACAAACTACTACAGCCACTCTCTGTCGTACAGGCATGACGTGGTACGGCAGGTGTCTTCGGGATGCTGTGGCATCGCGCGTGGAGCTGGCTGTGTGGGAGTGCGGCGTCCGGGCGGCGGAGTCCTGTGAACTGGGCGTGGAGCCGGACCGGCAATCGAGACCAGAGGAAAGCCCGCCGGTGGACGGATCCGTACGATGACGGCATGCCTGTGGATGGACCGCCCCCGCCCAGCACCGCGTACCTCGACCACGTCGTCGACGAGACCGAGGAGCGCCGTCGCGTCGCCCTCGCCGCGCAGGCCGCGGACCCCGTGTCCGTGGACGACGGCGGGGCGCCGCCCGCGCTGCGGGCCGCGGTGGAGGAGGCGGTCGCCTCGCTGGGGGACGACCTGGCCAGGGTCGTGCAGACGTTGCACGCGAACCCCGAGACCGCGTTCCAGGAGCACGAGAGCGCCCGGCTGCTCGTGGATCTCCTCGCGCAGCACGGCATCGCGGCGCAGCTCGGCGTGCACGGCGCCGACACCGCGTTCCGCGCCGAGCTGACGGGCCCTGGCCCGGCCGGCGGGCCGACGATCGCGATCTGCGCCGAGTACGACGCGCTGCCGGTGATCGGTCACGCCTGCGGCCACAACGTCATCGCGGCCGCCGGGGTGGGGGCGTTCCTCGCGCTGCACGGCGTGATGTCCGGCCCGGACGCGCCGTCGGGCCGGGTGGTGCTGCTCGGCACGCCCGCTGAGGAGGGGCGCAGCGGCAAGGAGGTCATGGCGCGTGCCGGGGCGTTCGACGACGTCGACGCCGCGATCATGGTGCACCCGTACGGCGTCGACGTCGCGGACCAGGTGTGGCTGGGTCGCCGGCTGCTGACCTGGACCTTCACCGGCCGGGCGGCGCACGCCTCGGCGCAGCCGTTCATGGGGCGCAACGCCCTGGACGCGGCGAACCTGGCCTACCAGGGCATCGGCCTGCTGCGGCAGCAGATGCCGCCGTCGGACCGCGTGCACGCCACCGTCGTCGAGGGCGGCACCCGGCCCAGCATCATCACCGAGCGCGCGGTCATGCACCTGTACGCGCGTTCGAAGTACCCGGACACGCTGCGCGACCTGTCGCGGCGCCTGGACGACGTCGCCCGGGGGGCCGCGCTCATGACGGGGACCGAGGTGCAGATCGAGTGGGACGACGGTGCGCACCCGTCGCTGCCCGTGCGCACCAACCAAACGCTCACCCGGCGGTGGGTGGCGGCCCAGGAGGCGCGGGGCCGCGACGTGCTGCCGGGTGGCGTGGTGTCCGAGACGTTGGCCGCGTCGACGGACTTCGGCAACGTCAGCTTCCGCGTGCCGGGCATCCACCCGCTGATCCAGGTGTCCGACCCCTCGGTGGCGTTGCACACGGAGGCGTTCGCCGCGGCGGCGGGCGGGCCGGCCGCCGAACGAGCCGCCGTCGACGGCGCCGCGGGGCTCGCGCAGACCGCGCTCGACTACCTGTGCGATGCCGCGCTGCGCGAGGCCGTCGACGCGGAGTTCGCGGCCGCCGGCGGCGCGATCGACGTGCCCCGCTACTTCGACTGAGCACGGCCAACCCTGGGCGCCGAACGTCACGGTTCGGACCGGTTTGGGGCGCGATACCGGTCCGAACCGTGACGTTCGGCCCGCGTGCGGCGGGGTGGGGCGGCTCAGGCCGTGGTGACCTCGATGCGCTGCGGCGTCGTGCCCGCGAACACGCCGGCGACGGTGACCGTCAGGACACCGGCGTCGTAGGAGGCCGTCACGGCAGCGCCGTCCACGGCCTTGCGCAGCGGGACGACGCGGCGGAACTCGCCGTAGCGGACCTCCGAGTAGCGGCGGCCCTCGGCGTTCTCGTCGCGGTGGTCCTTGCGCTCGCCGCGCACGACGAGCTGGCGTCCCTCGACCTCGACGGTGACGTCCTCGGCCGGGTCGATGCCCGGCAGGTCGAAGCGGGCCACGAGGTCCTCGCCCTCGCGGTAGACGTCGGCGGGTGCGGTCTGACGCTCGGGCGCCCGGCGCTCCGCCGTGGCCAGCGGCAGCCGGCGCGGGTCGCGGATCCGGACGTCGGCGAACGTCGGACGGTTCAGGGTGGTGATCATGCTTCCTCCTCAGGGTGGGTGCTGCTGAGGGGTTCAACTTGAGTCGTGCCGACTCAATTTCCGGGTTCGCCCACGGCGGACGGTCCGCCGTCCGCCCCGGGGCTCGCGGGACGGCGCTCAGAAGTCGCGGGCCGTCTCCGCGTCCGAGGAGCCGATGCGCCGCAGGTGCACGCGCCGGGCGAGGCGGATCATCGGCCGGGCCAGCATCTGCAGGCTCCCGAGCAGGAAGAGCACGATGCCCACGGTCTCGGTGGACGGGCTGAAGAACAGGACGCTGCCCACCACGAACCAGAGACCGATGAGGATGTCGTTGGCGATGCTGGCGGACTCGTAGCGGTGGCGGACGATCAGCTCGTCGCCACCGAGACGCAGGCGGAGGCTGTGGTCGTCGTCGGGCATGCTCCCACTCTCGCCGTCGACCTTCCTGGACGCATCCGAGGGGGCAGGATGGGCGGCATGAGCACCCTCACCGCCGCCGAGCTCACCGCGGTCTACACCGACCTGCACGCCCACCCCGAGCTCGCGTTCGCCGAGCACCGCACGGCGGGCATCGTCGCCGAGCGGCTGGGCGCGGCGGGCTTCGCGGTGCACGAGCGGATCGGCGGGACCGGCGTCGTCGGCGTCCTGGCGAACGGCGACGGCCCGACGGTGCTGCTCCGCGCCGACATGGACGGGCTGCCCGTCGCCGAGCGCACCGGCCTGCCGTACGCCTCGACGGACACCGCCACCCTGCCGGCCGCGCACCTGGCCGCGCACCGCGAGGAGTGGTCGGGCACGCTCCAGGTGCTCTTCCAGCCGGCGGAGGAGGTCGGCGCCGGCGCGGCCGCCATGGTCGACGACGGCCTCTACGAGCGCGTCGGCACGCCCGACGTCGTGCTCGGGCAGCACGTCATGCCGCTCCCGGTCGGGACGGTCAACCTCACGCCCGGTACCGCCATGGCGGCCGCCGACTCGATGCGGATCGTGCTCCACGGCAAGGGCGGCCACGGGTCCAGCCCGGAGGGTGCGGTCGATCCGGTGCTGATGGCGGCCGCGACGATCCAGCGGTTGCAGGGCATCGTCTCCCGCGAGGTGGGGGCACGGGAGGCGGCGGTGGTCACCGTCGGTTCCGTCCGTGCGGGCACGCAGGCCAACATCATCCCGGACCGCGCGGAGCTGCTGGTCAACGTCCGCACGTTCGACGAGGCGGTCCGCGAGCGCGTGCTGGCCGCCATCCACCGCATCGTGGACGCCGAGGCGGTGGCGTCGGGCGCTCCGCGGTCGCCGGAGTACGAGCAGGTCTCGACGTTCGGGCCCACGGTCAACGACCCGGGGGCCGCCGCGCGGACGGGAGCCGCGCTCGAGCGCACCCTGGAGGCGCGCCGGACGACGATCGAGGCGGCGGGCGGCCGTCCCGCCGTCGTCGCGCTCCCGCCGTTGGCCGGCTCGGAGGACGTCGGCGAGCTCGCGACCGCGGCGGGCGTCCCGCTCGTGTACTGGTTCCTGGGCGGGTCCGACGCCGCGCTGTTCGAGGGGTTCGACCCGTTGACGGCCAGCATGGGCAACCTGCCCGAGGCGGTGGCGCCGAACCACTCACCGTTCTTCGCGCCGGTGCCTGCGCCGACGCTCGAGCTGGGCGTGGACCTCCTCGTCGCCGCGGCGCGGGAGTGGCTCGGCCGGCAGCGGCCGGCCTGAGCTCCTACTCGCCGGCGTTCTCCGTCTGGCCGCGCAGCGCCTCGATCTGCTCGTGCAGCTCGGTGAGCGCGGTGACGACCTCGGGGCTGGCGTCGGCGTTCTCGATGACGTAGCTCACCTCGGCGGAGGCGGCCTCCAGCGCGACCTGGGCGTCCGCGAGGGCCACGACGGCACCGTCGGACGACTCGGCGGCCTTGTCCAGGGCCGCGCGGGCCTCGTCGGTGGCGGCCTGTGCAGAGTCGACGGCGTTCGTGACGTCCTCCCCGAGTCCTGAGGTGAGCTCGGAGGTCTGGTCCGCGAGCTGCTGGAGGTCTGCGTCGAGGCTGTCGGCCTGGACCTGGGCGTCGGCGATGTACTGCTCGACGTCGTGCGGGACGGAGCAGGCGCCGAGGGTGAGGGTGACGGCGAGCAGTCCTGCCGCGGCGGCGCGGCCCGGTGCTCGACCGGTCGTGGTGCTGGTCGTCGTTGACGTCATGCCCCGATTGTGCCCGGCGAGTCGCGCATTGTGTGTGGTCGTGGCCACAGAGTCGGTGGAGATCTTGCGCACACTCACGTCACACGGAAGCGCAGGCGGGCGCCGGGCGGCACCTGGCCGGCCAGCCACAGGGCGGCCGCTGGCACCGCCGCCACGACGGGGTAGCCGCCGGTGAGCGGGTGGTCGGCGAGGAAGAGCACCGGCCGGCCGTCGGGCGGCACCTGCAGGGCCCCGGTGACGCAGCCCTCGCTGGGCAGCTCGGCGTCCGCGAGAGCGGGTCGTCGGTCGAGCGGGGTGTCGCCGGCCAGCCGGAGCCCGACCCGGTTGGACCGCGCCGTGACCTCCCACTCCTGCTGCGTGAGCAGTCGCAGCGACTGGGCGGTGAACCAGTCGTCGCGCGGGCCGAGCACCAGCGGCAGCGTCACGACCTCTCCCGGTGCCGGCAGCGCGGCGGGGTCGGGCGCCCCGGTCTCCCCGGTCTCCACGGCGGCCGACGGCGGCGGTCCTGCCGGCAGCAGCGTCCCGGCACGCAGCGGGTCGGGCCCGAGCCCGGCGAGGACGTCGGTGGCGCGCGAGCCGAGCACGGCCGGTACGTCGAGACCGCCCCGCACGGCCACGTAGCTGCGCAGCCCGCGCGGCGGGGTCCCGATCGACAGCTCGTCGCCGTCGGCGAGCGCGAACGCCCGGCCGAGGTGGTGCGGCCGGGCCGGACCTCCGCCGTCGGGCACCGTGCTTAGCGGGGCCGGCGCGCCGGTGACGGCGACGACGACCGCGCCGTGGGCCCGCAGGCGCAGGCCACCGAGCGTCTCGAGGGCGGCGGCACCGACGGGGTTGCCGACGGCGCGGTTGGCGGCGCGCAGGCTGCGGGGGTCGGCGGCTCCGGAGGCCGCGACGCCGAGGTCGGCGTGGCCGGGCCGGCCGAGGTCCTGCACGAGCGTCTGGAGGCCTGGCTCGACCACCTCGAGGCCGCCGCGTTCGGCACTTCCTGTCTGGTTCGGCACCTCGAGCTGCCGAACGGGGCTGGACGTGCCGAACGCGGCACCGGCGCCGCGCACCGACTCCCGCACCGCCTCGAACCGCACCCGGTCGCCGGGGACCCACAGCGCCGGCGGGTCGCGCCGCACGTCCCAGGTGACGACGCCGGTGCGCCCCACGAGCTGCCACCCGCCCGGGCTCTCGCGCGGGTAGACGCCCGAGTGCTCCCCGGCGAGGGCCACCGCACCCGCCGGCACGCGGGTGCGGGGCGTGGTCCGGCGCGGGACCACGAGCCCCGGGTCGTCGCTCACCAGATAGCCGAACCCGGGCGCGAACCCCACGAACCCCACCGTCCACCGGGCGTCGGTGTGCCGGCGCACCACCTCGGCCGGGCTGCACCCCAGGTGCGCCGCGACGTCGTCCAGGTCGGCGCCGTCGTACACCGTGGGGACCACCACCAGGTGCCCTGCACCCTCCGCGCCCGACGGCAGGACCGCAGCCCGCGCGCGCAGCTCGGCGGCGAGCGTGGCGGCCGGCACGACCCGCGGGTCGAACGGCACCAGCACCGTCCGGGCGCCCGGCACCGGCTGCCCGACGCCGGGCACCGGGTCGGCCGCCAGCGAGCGGTCCAGCGCGGCGGCGGCGCGCAGGTCGTCGACCTCGACGAGGAGCGCGTCGTCCCGGGCGACCCGCACCCGCACGCTCATGCGTCGTGGACGAACGGCCGGAGCCGGACGCCGGCGCCGACGAGCGCGTCCCGCACCCGCTCGGCGATGGCGGCCGCACCGGGGGTGTCGCCGTGCACGCACACCGAGTCGGCCCGCACGGCCACGTCGGTGCCGTCCACCGCGGTGACGAGGCCGGTGGTGACCATCCGCAGCATGCGCGCGGCGACCTCCTCGGCGTCGTCGAGCACCGCACCGGGCTCCCCGCGCGGCACGAGCGTCCCGGCCGCGGTGTACGCGCGGTCGGCGAACGCCTCGGCCGCCGTCGGCAGGCCCGCCGCGGCCGCCGCGGCCAGGGCGACGCTGCCCGGCAGGCCGAGCATCACCAGGCCCGGGTCCACCGCGGCGACCGCCGCCGCGACGTCCACCGCGACCCGCTCGTCCGTGGCCGCCGTGTTGTACAGCGCCCCGTGAGGCTTGACGTACCGCACCCGGGTGCCCTCGGCGGCGGCGACGGCCTGCAGCGCGCCGAGCTGGTAGACCACGTCGGCGCGCAGCTCGTCGCTGGGGACGTCCATCGCCCGGCGACCGAAGCCCGCGAGGTCCCGGTAGGCGACGTGCGCCCCGACCATGACCCCGCGCACGACCGCCTCGCGGACGGTGCTGCGCATGGTCGCCGGGTCGCCCGCGTGGAACCCGCACGCCACGTTGGCGCTGGAGACGACGGCGAGCATCCGGGCGTCGTCGCCGAGGCTCGACCGCCCGAAGCTCTCGCCCAGATCGCTGTTCAGGTCGATGCGCGGAGGCGTCGTCGCAGGGTGGACCGTCATGGGTCCAGTCTGCCCGCTGCCCGCCGGTTCGAGGTGACCGGGTGGACTTGCTCCGGAGCACTGGCGGGGCACGCCGCGGTGCCGCAGAGTGGACCCCGGGGGACGTTGCCCGCAGCATCTGGACACGTGGATGTGCAAGGATGCGTCGTGCAGCACAGCGGCTGGTAGAAGGGTTTCCGCGTGGCGGTCGAGAAGAACGGTGACCTGGGAGAACGTGACGCCCACGGCGTCGACGGCTCCGTGCCGCGACGCGCCACGCCCGCCCAGCGCGTCCACCCGGTGCTCCGCACCCTCGGCGCAGGCGCGGCGGCGCTCACGCTGGCGGCCGGCATCATGGCCGGCTCGGTGGCGGACCTGCCCTGGAACGACTTCGCCGAGCACCCCGCGTTCTCCGCGCCCGTCGAGGCGGACCCCGTCGTCGTGGGCGTCGTCGGCGCCTCCACCTCGACCGGCCCGACGACGCTGGGTCAGCTCCTCGACATCGTCGAGCGCGCCGAGCTGGCCGCCGTCGACTCAGGCCGTGCGCTGGACCCCGAGGTGCAGCAGGCCGCGGCCGAGCTGGGCTCCCTGCTGAGCATCTACGTCGCACAACGGGACGCCGCCGTCGCGCCGCGCGTCGGTGCGCCGGAGCAGCGTGAGGACGTCGCGGGTCCCGTGCCGGGCGACACCGCCGAGCCCGACGACCCCGCCGCGCCGGACCCGGCGGAAGAGCCCGGGCAGCCCGACGGCGGCGAGCCGCTCATCGACCCGGACCTCGGCGACGGCGAGCTGCGCCCGCCCGCCGAGGCCGACGAGCCCGCGGGCGACGACGGCGGCTCGGTGCGCCCGCAGGACGTCGCAGACGTGGGGACGCCCCAGGTCGAGTACTCGGACGCCACGCAGGACGACGCCGACGAGCCGCGGCCGACGGCGGAGCTCGAGCCGATCGAGCCCGTCGACGTGCCGAGCCTGCAGCTCCCCACGCTGGACGAGCTCCTCGACGGCGACGGCACGGGCGACGGTGACGAGGCGCTCCGCGTCGCGAGCCCCGTCCTCCCGGACGACGCCGGCGCCGCGGACGACGGCGACCCGTCCGACCGCGCGAGCGCCCCGGAAGTGCCAGGGACACCCTCGGCAGGCCCCGACGCCACCGACGGCCCCGACGCCACCGACGGCCCCGACGACGAGGCCCACGGTGCCCCGGACGGCGCCGGTCACGAGCACGTGCACGATGCCGTGACCTTCGACGACGTGGTCGTCGCGGCGACGCGGCTGTCGACGCTCCTCGACCCGGCGTCGGCGGGCTACGTCGTCGACATCCGCCCGCCGGTCACCGAGCTGGCCGACGGGACGTTCGTGCTGAACGACGGCACCCCGGCCACCGCGGACGGGCTGCCGCTGGACGCCGTGACGAGCTCGTTGTCGGCGGCGCTGCGCTCGGTCGTCGACCAGCACGCGTCCTCGACGGCGGGCTACAGCAACGGCATGATCCCGGCCTCGGTGCTGTGCGCGATCCCGTGGGCGCCCGGTCACATGCTCCGGTGCGACGCCGCCCTCCAGCTCGAGGCGCTCAACGAGGAGTACCGGGCGCGGTTCGGCACCGACATCCCTATCACGGACTCCTACCGCTCCTACGCCGCCCAGGTCGCGGTCCGGGCCGCGAAGCCGCACCTGGCCGCGGTGCCGGGCACGTCGAACCACGGCTGGGGACTGGCGCTCGACCTCTCGACCCCGATCTCCGGCGGCCGGTCCGCCGAGTACGCGTGGCTGCGGGTCAACGGTCCCGACTACGGCTGGGACAACCCGGCGTGGGCACGGCTGGACGGCAGCAAGCCCGAGCCGTGGCACTTCGAGTTCTTCGCCGCCGGCCCGATCCCGGACCGTGCGACGTCGACCGACGACTTCGACACCGACGGCGGAGGGTCCACCGGGGGGACCTCCACCGGTGGGTCGTCCGGCGGCGGCTCGAAGGGCGGTTCGGGCGACGGCCAGGGCGCGGGCGGGAGCTCGGCGGACTCCAAGGACGGCAAGAAGAAGGACGGCGGCACGAACGGCACCGGCGACAAGACCGGTACCGGCGGCAAGGGTGGCAAGGACGGTGGCGACTCGAAGCCGTCGCCGAGCCCCAAGCCGAGCCCGAAGCCGTCCCCGGACCCGTCGGAGCCGAGCCCGACGCCCAAGCCGTCGCCGAGCCCGACGCCCAAGCCGTCGCCGAGCCCGTCGCCCGAACCGTCGCCGAGCACGCCGCCCGAGCCGACACCGGAGCCGTCCGAGCCGGAGCCCGAGCCGACGGAACCGGCGGAGCCGACCGAGCCGGCGGACTCGACCCAGGAGCCGGCCCCGGAACCGACGAAGTCTGCGCCCACGACGACGGAGCCAGAACCGGAGCCGACGTCCACGGCCCTTCTCGACCCGGCACTGGAACTGCTCGGTGCCAAGGACGACGACCCGGAGGGCGACTCCGGCGCGGACGAGGAACCGGGCGACCAGTGACCGGACAGCAGTCCTCCGGCGACCCCCGCCGGTTCCTGGACGAGGGGCGCCTGCGGCGCAGCCCGCGGCGATGGCGCGACAAGCAGGCCGTCACGCGCTATCTCGCGACGCTCGCCATGCCGCACCTCCTCGAGCCGCTCACCGAGCGCGAGCTGACGGACCGGCTCGCTGACCTCGCCGACGACCCGGTCGGCCTGCGCCGTGCCATGGTGGACCTGGGCGTGGTCTCCCGGACGCGGGACGGCGCCGAGTACTGGCGCACGGAGCGGACGGAGCACGACCGACCGTCGGACGCCGCGGCCACGGCGCAGCGCGTGCTGGGGGAGGACCGTTGACCGGGCCGGAGGCGCAGGAGCGCGCCCGCCGCGGTCTCGAGGCGGCCGGTGTCGACTTCGAGATCACGCGGCACGGCCGGGTCGGCTCGCTCGCCGAGGCCGCCGCGGCCCGTGGGCTGGAGCCGCACCAGGTCCTCAAGACGCTCGTGGTGCGCCGGGGGGACGGCGACTTCCTGTTCGTGCTCGTCCCGGGCGGGCGCACCATCGCCTGGCCGAAGCTGCGGTCGCTGCTCGGTGCGAACCGGTTGTCGATGCCGGACGCCGACGTGGCCCGGGAGGTCACGGGATACGAGCGCGGAACCATCACTCCCTTCGGTGCGACCACGGACTGGCCGGTGGTCGCCGACGCGTCCGTCGCCGGTGCGGGGCGCGTGTCCGTCGGCGCAGGGGGTCACGGCGTCGCCGCGACGCTGGACGCCGACGACCTGGTCCGGGTGCTCGGCGCCGAGGTCGCCGACGTCACCGACCCGGACCCACCACCCGGGTCGGAGGACCGCGGGTAACGATCGTCCGGCAGCACTGGACGAATCCATCAGACCGGTGAACACTCGACCATGGCCTTCGACGGGGGTAGAAGAGCCACATCGGTCGCCGACGGCACTACGGGAGCCAGCAACCCCATGGATACCGACCACACCACCGAGCTCGAGCACGATCCCGGGTCCGGCATCTCCTGCCAGCACCAGGAGGACAGCACCTACCTGACCCTGTGGGGCGAGGTGGACGCCGCGCTGCGTGAGGCGGCGAGCGACGCGATGTCCACCGTGGTGGCTCGCCCGCCGGGCATCCCCATCGTCCTCGACGTCCGCGACGTGACGTTCCTCGACTCGTCGGGCGTCGCCTTCATCCTGCAGATCTACATGCTCGGCCAGGAGACCGGTTCGCCGGTCCAGCTGCTCGAGCCCTCCGCCGCCGTGACCGAGGTCCTCGACATGGTCGGGATGGGCGGCCGCATCCCGATCATCCGCCAGGAGCAGCCCGCCGGTACCTGACCGGCCGGTGGGGGCACTCCGCGCTCAGCCGCGCCGCTCCCGGGTGGTGGCCCGCAGGACGAGCTCCGCCGGTGCGGTGACGTGCCGGGGAGCGTCCGCCGCGCCGTCGGCCCCTCGCCCGGGGCCGCGCGCGACGGCCACGTCGAGGAGGCGCAGCGCCTCGGTGGCCAGGTGCTCGTGGCCGGGGTCCACCGTGGACAGCGCGGGCACGGTGAGCTCGGACGAGGCCAGGTTGTCGAACCCGACCACCTGGACGTCGTCGGGCACCCGCAGGCCGGCTTCGGCGAGGCCCGCGAGGACGCCGGCGGCGAGCGTGTCCGTGACGGCGAGGACGGCGTCGAACGCGATCCCGTCCCGCACGATCCGGCGGACGGCCTCGCGGCCGGAGGCGAGGTCGGCCGGCGCGCGGACGACCAGCCCGGGCTCGACCGCCACCCCGGCGTCCTCGTGGGCGAGCGCCCAGCCGAGGGTGCGCGCCGGCATCATGCCGGCGTCGGCGGAGGGTTCGGCGCCGCCGACGACGGCGATCCGGCGTGCCCCGGTGGCCAGCAGGTGGGCGGTGGCGAGGCGGGCGCCGCCGACGTTGTCCATCCGGACGTGGTCGTAGCGGGCGGGCATCTGCTGCTCCCCGAGGAGCACCAGGGGCACGGACGTGCGCAGGTCGTCGAGGTCCGCGGCGGTCATCCCGACCACCGACAGCAGCACGCCGTCGTAGAGCTGCCAGCGCGCCCGGGTGACGGCGGCGAGCTCGGCCTCGCGGCTGGGTCCGGTCTGCTCGACGACGAGGTGGCGGCCCTCCGGCGCGAGGAGCCGGGCGAGCCGGGCGGCGAGCTCGCCGAAGTACGGGTGGTCGAAGAAGGGCACGGCGAGCGCCACGGTGTGCGTGCGCCCGGCCCGCAGGTGGCGGGCGGTGAGGTTGAGCTCGTAGCCGAGGTCGGCGGCGGCCCGCTCCACACGGGTCCGGGTCTGCGTGCTGACACGGCGCCGTCCGGTGAGGACGTTCGAGACGGTCATGGTGGAGACGCCCGCGGCGTGCGCCACGTCGCTCATGGTCGGCCTCACGCCCGTCACGGTATCGGTCAACCCCTTCCGTCCAGCGCGATTATATCGATAAACTCCTGCCCATGGATCAGACGACAGCGATCATCGACCTCGACCTGCCGGGCCCGCGCATCTCCCGGCACGTCTACGGGCACTTCGCCGAGCACCTGGGCCGGTGCATCTACGGCGGCTTCTTCGTGGGCGAGGACTCCGACGTGCCGAACGAGCGGGGCATCCGTACCGACGTCGTCGAGGCCCTCCGCGCGCTGCGCATCCCGAACCTGCGGTGGCCGGGAGGGTGCTTCGCCGACGACTACCACTGGCGTGACGGCATCGGCCCGCGGGACCAGCGGCCCCGCATGGTCAACTCGCACTGGGGCGACGTGGTCGAGGACAACTCGTTCGGCACCCACGAGTTCATGGACCTGTGCGAGCTGCTCGGCACGGACGCCTACATCTCGGGCAACGTGGGCTCGGGCTCGGTGGCCGAGATGAGCGAGTGGATCGAGTACCTCACCCGTGCCGACGACTCGCCGATGGCCGACCTGCGGCGTCGGAACGGGCGCGACGAACCGTGGAAGGTGCCGTTCTTCGGCATCGGCAACGAGGCGTGGGGCTGCGGCGGCAACCTGCGCGTGGAGCAGTTCGCGTCGCTGGCGCGGCAGTACTCGACCTATGTGCGCAACCACGCGGGCAACGAGGTGTACCGGATCGCGGCGGGGGCCTCGGACGCCGACCTGCACTGGACCGAGGTCCTCATGCAGTCGTTCGACGCGCTCGACCGCCCCGAGGAGGCGGACGCCCCTGCCGGGCCGTTTCAAGCGGTCTCGCTGCACTACTACACGATGACCGGCCCGTGGGCGGACAAGGGCTCGGCGACCGAGTTCAGCGAGGACGAGTGGTACCTCGCGCTGGAGCGGGCCCGCTACATGGACCAGCTGCTGACCCGGCACGGGCAGGTCATGGACCACTACGACCCGCACCGGCGCGTGGGCCTCGTGGTGGACGAGTGGGGCACCTGGTGGAACGTGGAGCCGGGCACGAACCCGGGGTTCCTGTACCAGCAGAACACCCTGCGCGACGCGCTGGTGGCCAGCGTCCACCTCGACGCGTTCCACCGGCACGCCGAGCGGGTGGTGATGGCGAACATCGCCCAGACCGTCAACGTGCTGCAGGCGATGCTGCTCACCGACCCGGAGTCCGGCGCGCTGGTCAGGACCCCGAGCTATCACGTGTTCGAGATGAACACGGGCCACCACGACGCCGACTCGCTGGAGGTGCACCTGCAGGGCGTCCCCACCCGGACCGGGGAGAAGAGCGAGCTGCCGCTGGTCTCGGCGTCGGCGTCCACGCGCGGCGGCACCGCCCTGGTCTCGCTGACCAACCTCGACGCCCAGGCCGGGCGCACGGTCGTGCTCGACCTGCGTGGTCGCGACGTCGTCGGGCACTCCGCCCGGGTGCTCAGCGCTCCCGGCCTCGCCACGCACAACACCCCCGAGGCGCCCGACGCCGTCGCCCCGGTGGCGCTCGACGCCGTCCGCCCGCACGACCGCGGGCTGGAGGTGACCCTCCCGGCGCACTCCTACGTCACGGTGAGCCTCACCCTCGCCTGACCCGTGCGGTGGTGGGCGCG